>JANLFX010000046.1 GCA_024653325.1 Anaerolineae bacterium | reverse complement strand
ATATAGGATAACCCCGTGACTGGCCCAACGTTACGGCCTTAAGTTTACGGAAATGATCTCGGCAGTATTGCGAATCTTGTGTAAATTCGCTGACGTAGGGGCACAGCATGCTGCGCCCCTACAAAACACAATTTTTGGCACACCGCCGAAGTCTCTCCCCCACTCTTTGTCCCCTTCCGCTCTCTGTTGCGAAGAAGCGGGGGTGAGATGAGGTCCGAATTAGGTGCGACGCACTTTGCAAAGTGCGTCGCACCTTTTCGTTCCCCCCTATTTCAGATAAGAGTCGGCGAAGATGACCTTGTTCCGCAGCACCTGGACGGTCTTCCAGATAGCCACTTGCTCGGGGTCATTCATGTCCACGGCCGATCGGTCAAGCTCCTCCATCGCTGCTGTAGCGTCGTACAGGGCCAGGAGCAACCTACCCACTGGGGTACTATCGTCCCGCTGCTCGACGATGCGAATAACCTCGTTCTGGGCTTCATCCAGCGGGTCGGCGATAGCCGCATCCAGGCCGGCGGCCATGAGCATGACCAGGTAGGTACGGTTGATCAGGCTGCGTCCCTCGTGAGGCACCTGGTTGGAGATGTTAGACAGGCCTACCACCGTGCGCGGGGCGGGGTCCAGACCCTGCTTGAGAAAACGGACGGTCTCGACGGCATTGGGCGCATATTCCTGGCTGCCCTTCACGGTGAGTACCAGCGGGTCAATGTAAAGCTTCTCCATCGGTAAACCGGCTTCCATCACTGGTGGCAAAAGCAACTCGAGGGCGATACTCACCCGTTCCTCCGCGCTGACCGGAATACCCGCCTTGGTCATGGTCAGGGCGATCAGGTTGGGCTGGTATTTGGCCACCAGCGGCATAACTTCTGCGATCCGATCCTCCATAGCCGAGATGGAGTTGACGAAAGCCTCAATGCCCAATTGCTGGCAGCGTTCCAGGCCAGCCTCGATAGCGGCCGCGTTGGTGGTATCCAGGGAAAGGGGGATGCCGGGGATGGCCTCGTGCATGATGTCCACCATCCAACGCATGACCTCCGGCCCGTCCTTCTTGCGCCGCCCGATGTTCAGGTCTATCACATGCGCCCCATGTTCCACCAGCTTGCGCGCCAGAGCCTGCAAGGGCCCTTTATCACGAGCATTAACGGCCTCTTTGACCACTGTCGAGATAATCTGAATATTCTCGCCGATGATGATCATTTTCTAAACCTCCTTGTGAATTAAGAAAGGCATCGCGTGGACCCTCCCGCAGACTTTCGAGCCTGCAGGAGGTTTCGCATTACTTCAACAACCGTGCCACCGATGGGAAAGCGGACAGATCGGTGTGAGGCAGAAACAGAGCTTTGGTAAATTCGTCGTAGAAGGTGTTGTCGGCAGACAGTTCCAGGTAGGTCATGCGTCTGGCGATATGGTTCAATTCGCGGCGCATATCTGGGCAGAGCAAAGCGATGTACGCTCCCAGGGCCGAAGTGTTGCCCAGGTATTGAAAGCGATCCCAGGGCATATCCGGCAACAGGCCAATTTGAATGGCTTTTTCGATGTCTATGTACTTGCCAAAAGCACCGCCGATCAATACCTGCTCTACCTCGGCCAGCTCGAGACCTACGCTGCGGGTTAACACCGAGAACCCGGCGTAGATAGCCGCTTTGGCCCGCAATAGATTGGCGATGTCCGCCTGGGTGATGACAATATCCTGGCGTTGATCGTGGGTCTCCTCCTTCCAGGCGATCACATACTCTGGACCGTGTTCGCCTATGCGCGTGCGTGGGGTATCCAGGTTGACATTTATCTTGCCCGCCTTGTCAATCACACCCGAAAGGAACATCTCGGCCAGCAAGGAGATCATCCCCGAACCGCAGATACCCCGGGGTCGCTCGTTGCCGATCACCCGATAAGTGGGCTCGTGGGTCTGCGAATGGATCCACACCTCGTCAATGGCTCCCGCCGTAGCCCGCATTCCCGACTGTACGCCGGCGCCCTCAAAGGCCGGCCCAGCCGAGCAGGCACAGGAGATCAGCCAGTCGAAGTTGCCCAGCACGATTTCGCCGTTGGTGCCCACATCAATGAACAGGGTGAGTTTCTCGGTCTGGTACATGAGCGAGCTGAGCACGCCAGCGGTTATATCGGCCCCTACGTAGCTGCCCACCCCAGGCAGACAATCCACCGTGGCCTCGGGGTTGATGTGCAGCCCTAGCTCGGCGGCCTGCACTGGCAGAGGATGATTGACCGTGGGGATGTAGGGTTCCAGACGGATGGGCTCCGGCCACATGCCCAGGAACAGGTGGATCATGGTGGTGTTGCCGGCCACGGTGGCTTTGTAAATTTCTGTAGGGGCAATGCCTTGTCGCTCGGCCAGGGTCTCGATCAACCCATTCAGGGTCTGGATCACCAGCCGCTGCAGGTGTTCCAGCCCGCCAGGCCGTTTGGCGTACACGATGCGAGAGATGATGTCCTCACCGCAGGAGATTTGCTGGTTGTATTCGGCAGCCGTGTCCACCACTTTCCCGCTCAGCAGGTCCACCAGGTAAACCACGTTCGAGGTGGTGCCGATGTCTATGGCCACAGCGTAGAGATGATCTCGCTCGTTTCCCGGCAGGAGGTCAAGCAGGCGTGGCGGCCCTTTCTCGAAAAACCAGTTGTGCATTTCCAGCACAGCGGTCACGTCCCAGTTAGCATCGCGCAGAGTGCGGGCCAGGCGACGAATAACCGGCAGGCTGGCGTTAAGCTGTCCCATCTCGTGTTGACGGTTCAGTTCCCGCTTCAGACGCTCAAAGTCGGTCGTGTTGTCGGCCAGGCTGGGCAGGGGAATCTCCAGGTGAAACTGGCGTATGCTGGGATTGGATTCCCAGTCACAGGGCATAGGCAGGGTAATGGTTTCCGCCGTGTGTCGCTCGCTGGGCAGTTTGCGGACAATGATCTCCTCTTGCGGAGGGATGAAAATAACCAGGTCGCTTTGCGCCAGGGTTTGGCAGGCCAGTGCGTAGCCCTGCTCCAGTTCGGTGCTGGTCAGACGGATGGTTGAACGGCGCTTAATCTCCCCCGCTTCGACCACGACTTTGCAGCGGCCGCACCGACCTTGCCCGCCACAGGGCAGGTTAAACTCCAGCCCTGCCTGAGCAATGGCCTCGGCGAGCACAGTTCCCGGAGCGACGGATATGCTTTTGCCGGAAGGCTTGAAATGGACCGTGACCTGCTCGCTGATGGCAGCTTTCCTCCCGAAAATGGACGGCAGTGGCCCTCCCGCAGATTCCAAACCTGCAGGAGGGTTATTCACCTACGCCAGGCAAACCCGCCGTGCCAATCCCACAATCTTTCCCAGCAGCGGATTCAGGAAACGCATCCTGCGCACAACCAGATAAGCGGACAGGCTTCCCAGCCCGGCGCCGACGATGACATCCAGGGGATAGTGCACACCGCAGTACACGCGAGAGATGGCGAACAGAATGGCCAGGACGAGGAGTAGACACCCGGCTTTCCGGTTGTGCGGCCACACCGCCATTGCCAGGGCGAAGCCCACTGTCGCCGGATTGCTGGGCAACGATGAGTCCGATGGGTGGTAGAACAAAAGGTTAACCTGGTTATAGGTAAACGGGCGGGGGCGGAAGAACACCTGATTGCAGCCCTTGAGTACCAGGTTGGCCAGCAGCAGACTGATAATTGCCCGCAGCACGGCCAGTTGGTTGCGTCTCCGCTGGGTCTCCGCGTTCCCGCTGAACCACAACGCCAACAACATCAGCGACATCAACGTGGTCAGAAAGTAATCGTTAACCAACAGTTGCGCCAGACGGTCCAGAGGCGGCCAGTTACCAGCGAGCCCGTTGACCAGCCGGAACACCTCATAATCCAACGAGCCCATCACTGCACCTCGAGGGGGCGTGACTGAACGGTTAATTTGCGAGTCTGTTGCCAGGCTTGCCAAATGGACATCTCGCGCAACAGGTCCAGGCCGCGGACGTTGATGTCTGGTGCAGGCAGGGGATTACCCTTCCTGGCCCTGATTTTCTCGCGGATTGAGGTCCAGCTCAGCGTGAACACTAAAGCCCCGGCGGTACCCAATCCCATCAACAACATAAGCTCAGAGCCGGCCGGACCAGGGCTGAGCAGGTTCGGCGTGGTCAGAAAGAACCAGGTGAACCCGCCCGCTACGAGTGAGCTCCCCAGGATATAGCCCCATCCCGACCAGAATGGCTTTTCAACGAGCGACAGTCCCCGCCATCCATAGCGCGCGGCGACCAGCTGAAGTGTGCCCAGGGATGTGATGAAGGTCAGTAGCAGATAATGGGTGGCGAAGTACGTTTCGACGAAGTAAAGCACAGACCACGATCCTGACCCTCCCGCAGGCTTGGCGACCTGCGGGAGGGTGATGACGCTCTAGTTCCACACATTCTTCAAGTACATCGGGATGTCCACCGCCTCGCGCGGGCCGACGCGCACTTCCCAGCCGGGCAGTTCCTCCTCCAATTCACCGGAGATCACCGCGACAGCGCCGGGGATGACAATTTTGCGGTGGTTTATCTTGCTCTCCACGCCAAAGCTCTTCACCGCCTTGGCGATGACCTCGGCATCGAAGTTGCCCGCGGCCCAGGCGGTGAGCACGCTCATCCCTTCGCTGTCACAAATCAGCAGCCAGGAGGGCACGCCGCTGCCGTCCACCTCGCCGGCCACGCTGAAGTAGGTCAGCGAGAAGTTGGTAGTGGTGAGGAGAGGCGAATCCGGGCCAGGGCCGTTTATCTCGTAAACACCTGGGCTGACCTGGATGGGTTTCTGCGGGTCGGTGTAGATATTCAGGCGCAGGGTCAGCAGAATGTAAGCTGTGGCCGGGTCGAAGTGATCGAGGACGATGAAACCGGCATATTTAGCGATGTGCTCACCGGCCAGCATGGCCTCTTCCGCTTCGGATTCGGCCCCCTCGCCGGGGAAGGTGATGACCGGGTAGCCAAGCGGGCGGAAGTTTTTCTTCAGCGCCAGGCGACGAATCTGGGTGAGGGCGGCCAGAGAATCGGCAAAACCTCGGGCCCCGGGGTCCAAGACAATGTCTTCCACACCCGCGCCCGTTATCTGCTCTGTCAAATTGGCCAGCGCCGTCAGGTCTCCATCTGGCGCGCGGGCCACGATGGGCACTTTGTGTTCCTTAGCCAGGGCAGCCATCGCCTGCCAATTTTCCGGTTTGGCGGCGTAGATCAAAGGGTTGTCCCCGTCGAGCTTCGCCAACCCGGCTTTCATGGCGGCGGGGTCATCGGCCATGAGGATGAGCGGCAGTTTCGTTTTGCCCTTGACGGCCGCCACGCATGTGGCAAAGGTGTCCGCCTGACCGGAGGCGTTCTCCACGGCAATGCCGTTCAGGTGCAGGTTCAGGCCCACGCGCTCCACCGAATATCCATCTACCCGGGCGGCCAGTTCCTCCACCTCGGCCAGCGGCTGGGTATCTTTCACGCGGACAAAAATGCCTGGCGGGTGGTAGAAAGTCTTCTCATGGCGGAATATAACTGTCTCATTGCCCACCTCGATCTTATGATCACCGCTGCCCACGGTGATCAGGCGAATGGGTGGCGCGGAGGCAGCGGCCAGCGCGGCCTTGGCCTCTTCCGAGACATATGGACAGGCCGAAAGTTCCGCCTGTTTCTGTGAAAGCTTCATGGCAAAGGCCAGGCAGGTGGGAAAACCACATTCCTTACAGTTGGTCTTGGGCAATAGTTTATAGATTTCCAGGCCAGAAAGTCCCATGACAATCTCTCCTTCAAGTTGTTGATCGGAACTTGTTTATCATAGAGGCAGGGTACCCCTTTGCTCTTGCCTCGTTCATCGAGTGCTCAGCACCAGAAGCAGAGCCCCTAAGGCGAAATAAACCACTGTGCCGATTTGCCGACGGCGAATCGCCCGGCGTAGCTGAGCTTCATTCAGGCCAGCAGGAGGCCGGCCCCATACCCAGTTGGGTTTGTACACGCTCAGCACGCTGATTCCGATGAAAAGCAATCCGCCAGCCAAAGTCAGGTAGTTCACTTCGCCTGTCTCTGTCTTTAGCCAATCAGGAGGCCATCAGTTTCTCGATAGCCTTTTTGACTACCGGCACGTTGTCCGGATGGCGCAGGGTGACGATGTCAGCGCCGGAGTTCAGAAGGGAGATGGCCGTCGTTGCCTCCCAGGTCACTGCCCGCTTATACCAATCTCCCCACGCTGCAGGCACGCCTTCGCCAACCTTTGATTCTTTTTGCCGCCACGATTCTTCGCCGGCAAAGCAAATCATCGGTTGCTGGGTCATGCCGTCGCCCTGTAAAGCGGCTAGGCGCAGGCGCTCCATCACCGAGTAAGAATACTCCAGACCGTAGCCCAGAGCACCGGTGGTGGGGTCCATCAATACGCGGTCCAGAGGCAAATTCATGTCGCTGATCAGGATGTTGAGCTGCTTGGCCAGGTTCACGTCAATGGGCGTGCTGGCGATGACCAACTGGTTGTGAGCCAGGGCAGCGGCGACGATGGTCCGGTAGTTCTTGTCCTCGCACAGGCCAAGGGCGATGCGTTCCCCGCTGGCCGCTTCGGCCACGGCCACCAACAGCTCGTTATCTCGCTCGGCCTGACCTGGCCCGCGCACGATGAGGGGCAGGCCCGTCGCCCCCAATACCGCTTTGACAACAGCCACGGCCTGGGCGGCTGTCGTCTCCGTCCCAGCGCTATCCACCCCCCGCAGCCTGAGCATAATCAGATCGGCGCCGATTTCTTCGGCTTTCCTGGCCCATGCCGCCGGATCTCTGGTAACGTCGCCCCAGGCTTTCAGCAGGAGCGGGGACCAATCGTCGGGGTGGTTATCGTGAATCTCGACAGCCACGACCGGGGGATGGGGGTATTTGCCCTCGAAGTGGAGAAAGGGGAGTGATGTTTCTCCACCGACGGTGACTGTCTTGGCGCGGGTACCCCCCTGTTCTGCGGTGGCACCCAATGTTACCTCCCGCACGGAACCCGTCCATTTCTCTTTGGGAATTTCAACTGTGACAGGCATTGGCTAATCTCCTTAACTGATTTATAAAATCGCTCTACGGCATTTGCAAGTTCTGGGCAAATGCTTCGAACTACAGGGCACATAGAGGCGCTGATTAGGGGCGCAGCACGCTGCGCCCCTGCATCTCAGCATTACTTTGGCTGAGCTTTCGGCGTCGAAATTCTTTACAGCGAAAATTTTTCGTCGTGACAGAACAGCGGTACTACGCCTTCCCAGCCATGTCTCTGACAATATCGCTCAGGGAGAGGACACCCACCGGCTGTTGCGTGGCTGGTTTCTTACCAACCACCAGCGATTAGCCCATATACCACACCCAGCGGGCCCCACGCATATCCTTTACCACATCGGTAGTGGAGAGAACCCCCACCGGCCTTTTACCGGTCGGCGTCATTTCGGTGACCAGCAAGCGATGAATATCGTGCTCGACCATCAATTGCACTGCCTCGGATACCGGCACTGTGGGGGCGATATCAACCACCTCGGGTGTCATAATATCCTGAGCTTTCCGGTTCTGCAGGTCGGTGCCGTAGCATTTGATCAGGTCGAAGTGGGAAATGATGCCGCGCACTTCGCCCTGGCTATCCACCACGACAATGGCGTGCACATCAGTGTCGGCCACGATGCGCACCACTTCCTGAAGCGGGGTGTCGGGCTTGCAGGCTATCACCCCCTTGTGCATGATGTCGCCCACTGTCGTCTCAGCCATACCCAAACTCCTCGGATTGGCTCAAAATAAAGAAAACTCTGCGCCCTTTGCGTCTTTGCGTGAGATAAACCTGTCGGTTTGGGACGAGGCTTCGTTAGACGTTCACATGAACCTGTAGTAGCTGGGGGGGATAAGCTCTTCCAGCGCAGCCATCTCTCTGACAATGTCGGTGCAGGAAAGGATCCCCACCGGCCTTTTTTCCCACTCATCGGATACAATGACCACGTTGCGGATTCTCTTTTTCTGCATCAGATCAATGGCTTCTGACAATGGCGCTTCAGGCGATATGGTCACAGTATAGGGCAGGAGAATATCTTCTGCCACTGTCTTGTCCAGGTCCTTGCCGTAAGCCTTTCGCACCAACAGGTGATCGGAAATCACTCCGCAGACCTGGGCCCGGTCATCAATGACGACAACTTCTCGGATATTGCTCTGAATCATGATCCTGGCCACTTCTCTGAGAGGGGTACCGGTGTAACAGGTTATGACCCCCCGGCGCATGACATCTTTCACCAGTTTGCCAGTGAGTTTTTCTGTCATCGTATCTCTCCATCGCTTGTAATATTACTCTTTAAAACTACACCGACCGCGAGGATTTTGTAGTGCGGCATTTATCGCCTTTTGGTTGCGGCATGAATGCCGCGTTACGCTTTACAAGGCTAGAAGGCCAGGCTTCCGCATCCCCGGTGATTACGGAAACCTGGCCCAAGTATATGCCCACAGATCCCTAGATGGGGTGGAGTGGTTAGAACAACGGCGGCATAGTCAGCGCCGGATGACCCTTTTCCTCCAGGAAGGGCAACAACTCCTCCACAGTGGTCGCCACCCGTTCATCGGCGATTTTGTCCAGCAGGTCGGGGTCGCCTTCCCGCTCACAGACGGCCTTGAGCTCTTCAGCCAGGCTCTCTTTGAGGAAGCTGGACATCCACACTATGCGCTTGAAGCCACCGTCAGCCCGGATGAACTTCTTGGAGACCAGGAAGTACTTGCCGATGCCCATCACGCCAGGGGTTTGCAAACCGCCACCGGCCATGCCCGCCAGCGTGGAGAAGGTCATCCCGGTGGGGGTCATGCTCGGGTCCTCGCGGGACACAACCATGAAGCCGTTGGCCTCCGGGATAAGCATCATGATACACTCGAAACAGCCGCAGGCGGTCATCGGGTTCTCCATGATGGAGTACATGGATACCTGCTCCACCGTACCATGGGAAGCCTGCTTGGCGTATTCGTTGACCCCGGTGAAATACCCCTTGACCGGATCAATACATTCGCCCTTGACGATGGGCTGGTTGGGGCCGGTGGGATTGATTTGGTGAGAAGCCTTGCAGTCCAACCAGTTGTAAGCACCACACAACCCCAGGCGCTCCGGGCTGATCACGCAGACGTGGTTGGGGGCGAAGCTCTGACAGAGGATGCAGCTATAGAAAGTGTCCACGCTCTCATCGGTCATCTCGGCCATGCGCTTGTTGCGGAAGTCGTAAGCTTTACGGGCTTCCGCCAGCCATTTGGCATACAGTTCAGGCTCGGTGATAATGGTGACCTGCACCTTGTCCACGATGGTCCCGAAGTCGGAATGGAAGCGGGCGTGGAGGATCTTGCCGAAATGCTCCAGGTTGAATCCCTTGTCAGTAGCCGCCTTGCTGATGCGGATCCAGGCGATGTCGCGTTGACCGATGTGTTGGACGCCTGAGGCGCCGTTGATGAAGTAGTGAATCTGGCGCTCCAGCACTGGCTCGAAGTCCTCCTGCATCTTGCGCCCGGCCACTTCGACCACGATGCCCAGGTCCATGTACCCACCGACTTCGATGTTCTCGAAGCCGGGGCCAACGACCTCGATCTTGCCGTCCTCCACCTCGTCCAGAGGACTCATCTTCAAGTACTCGAAAGCGCGGGAGTTTTTGCCGCCGAACTCGATGCGCATGTCGGCCCGCTTTACCCGCTCGCCCTCGAAGGCGCTCCCGTAGGGCACAGGAATGGGCACCTCGGTGATTTTGACCTTGACCCCGCGCACTTCCAGACAGCGCTGCACCAGACGCCTGGCCTTTTCGGCATCGTCTTTGCCCTCGATGTCGTCGAAGGGCATGGAGATCACGTGTTCATAAGTGGTGACCCCGGTGGGCAGAATCTGCGGGATAACAGTGTCAGCGATGGCCGGGAAGCCATAGGAGATAGCTCCGGCCGCCGTGGCGTATTTCAGATCATCCACTTCGCCCAGAGCCAGCACAAAAGCGAAAGTACGATACTTGTTGTACAACAGTATCTCTCGGAACTGACCGCCCTTCAGCCCACCAAAGGTCAGCGCCGCGCGGGTGGCGAAACCCAGGGCGTAGATGGCGGAGATGGTGTCGGTGCCGAAGGGCACGATGTAGGTATCGTAGCCCATCTCCACCCCTTCTTCCATGAGCTGGTGGATGATACTGCGGCCATTGACGTTGCCGGAAAGGAAGATGAGGATGTTGCGTTGCTGTAACTCACGGATGATCTGCACCGCCGCCTGGTTGGATTTGGCCGCGCCGACGATGGCCGCAAAGCCGGGCATGCGTCCGTCCACCAGTTGGATGCCCCAGGAACGCAACTGGATGTCGTCAATGGGACCGTTGGCGTAGCCACCGTTCCCGCCCTCCCCGGCGTCCGGGCTGGTGAAGCTGGTGCCGGTAAGCTGCAACCCCGGGATGCGCTCCGGCTGCTCGCCACGGGCGAAGCGCAACCCCTCGATAGCTTCCTCGGCGAAAAGGGTAGCCACGCCGCAGTCCAGAGTTTCGCCCAGATAAGGCAACCAGGTCTGCTCACCGGGCACCGGGTGCAACAGCGATTTGGCCACCTCAAGGACAGGGCCCAGGTCGCCCACTTTGGCCACCTCGATGCCCGTGAAACCCAGAATGACGGGCAGGTAGTAAGCGGTATTGGGGAACTGGATGGGCTTATCAGGGCCCAGTTCCTCGAGGGTTTTATGGAACAGGTCGTCCGCCTCTTTCACAATCCGATTAGCGCCGCGAATAGCAGCAGTGGCGATATATCGAGACATCTATTTTCCTCCTTGAAAAGCTCCTGCAGCCCTCATTTCTTTGCCGGCTCAGGGATCTTCGCACTGTAGGGGCTGACCGGCAGGCCGGCCTCCATAGCCTCGATGAACTGGCGCATCAGCCGGTCACCGCTTTGCCCAAAGCGGGTGGGATCATATTCGACCAGGCCCAGCGCCGCTCGCTTCTTGTCAATGTGCTCCAGAGCCTTGCGCACCGTTTCCTCAGGATCGGGAATGAACTCCAGTTTGCCGCCTACCAGCTTTTCCCAGCCCTCGCTGATGAAGCGATCCACGATGGGGCTGTTGGCTACGGGCGACTCGCTGCCGAAGATGGTGTACACGCCGGAAGCCACGAAGTAGCAGCCAATGGAGATAGCCTTTTCGCTCATCCACTCCGGAGCAAAGCCCACTGCCGGGATGTCAGCGATGTCCTCGCCCAACCCGCCCTCGGTAGCCATCTGACTGAGGGTAGTGAGGATACGGGTATTGTCCACACAGGAACCCACGTGCAGCACGGGCGGGATACCCACCGCCTCGCAGATCTCCCGCAGGCCCGGTCCGGCCAGTTCTGCCGCCTCTGGGGAGAGGAGGCCGGACTTAGCGCAGGCAATGGCCCCGCAACCGGTCATCACCACCAGCACATCGTTCTTAATCAACTCGCGCACGACATAATCGTGGGAGTAGTCCTGGCAGGTGCGGGCGTTATTGCAGCCCACCACCCCCGCCACACCCCGCAGCCGCCCCTGGATGACGGCGTCGTTCAGGGGGCGGAAGGAACCACGGTAAAACCCACCCAGAGCGTAGTTGATGTACTCGTGGGAAAAACCGGCGATTAAATGGCTGATCTGTTTCGGGATGTGGGTTTCCCTGCGGTTGGGGAAATTATCAATGCCCATTTTCACGATCTTCTTGGCGATCTCCAGGGCATTGTGCTCGTCGAACTCTACGTGAGTGGCCCCTTCGACGTGAGCCTTGGGGGAGGTGGTGACCAGGAGAGTGTGGAACTGCTGGGTCAGGGGCGCCAGGGCCTGCATGATGCACTGGATGTCCACGATCATTAATTCGATTGCCCCAGTGATCATGGCCAGTTCCTGGCTGAGGAAATTGCCCACGGTGGGCACCCCCTGGCGCATCAAGGTCTCGTTAGCCGTGCAGCAGATGCCACTCAGATTGATACCCTTCGCCCCTTTCGATTTGGCGTACTCGATCATCTCCGGATCGTTCACCGCCACCACGATCATTTCCGAGAGGACCGGCTCGTGGCCGTGGACGACGATGTTAACCTCGTCCTCGCTAAGGGCACCCATATTTGCCCTGGCCATAAGCGGCACCGGCGAACCGAAGAGGATGTCGGTGATGTCGGTGGAAAGCATGGAGCCGCCCCACCCATCGGCCAGAGCGGTGCGCAAACCGGCCATCAGGATGCTCTCGTACCACTGGTCGTTGCCCATGTGGGTACGATGCATAATGTCTACCACCTCGCGGTCTATGCCCCGCGGGGCGATGCCCAGCTTGCGCCATATCTCCTGGCGCTTTTTGGGAGCCCGGTGGAGGTAGATAATCTCCCCCTGCTGCTGGCCGAATTGAGCCAGGGACTTCTCCGCTACCTCTTTAGCGATCTCCATTGTCTCACGGCCCTGGGTCTTCACGCCCAACAGATGGGCCACTTCCAGGAGCTTTTTCTCATCGCGTATCTGGTAATCGGGGGCCTTTCCCTCGGCGGCGGCCAGAAGGGTCAAAGCCATGTCACGCCCATGATCTGAGTGAGCGGAAGCACCCCCCGCTATCATGCGGGCCAAGTTGCGGGCAGCGATTGTGTCTATGGTGGCTCCGCAGATACCTCTCTGCCCCTCCTTGGTCAGCCGGCAGGGACCCATGCCGCAGAGCTTGCAGCAAGCCCCTTTATGCCCAATGGGGCAGGGCTTCAATTCCTCGGCCCGGCTAAAAGCAGTGGAAATGCCTTGAGCTTCAGCGATCTCCAGGATTTCAGCCACTGCCGGGTCTATAGTTCTTTCCTTTACCATTGTCTTCTCCTTATACACACAATTACAGACTTATGTTCCTGAGCACACCACCAACGGTTTTTAATACTTACGGAAGTCTCCAGACATCTGCAAGTCCAGCATATTCGTCTCCGTAATCCGCTGGATCAGCTTAAACCAGGGGGAGTTGTCGTCCTTCCCCTCCGGTGGACTGGGTAGTTCCCACTCTTCCCCAGGCCCGTAACCGGCTGCGCGCAGGCTTTCCTCTATTGCGCTCGGTTGCAGGCGTGCCGGGTCGTAGCCCACGATGACCCGCTTGAAAGCGCTGCTGGCTATGACCTCTTCCACGCCATCCATTTGTAGCAAAGTATTGCGTACTGCCTGGACGTGATGGTCGGCGTACATTTTCGGTACGTGTAACACAATTCTCTCCACGTCTATAACCTCCTGATTTGTGAGATTGCCCAAAGCTGGGCAGATGCCGACGTTCATGCAAGTCAACCCAGGGCGCACGGGTTTGCGCCCCGCTTTCGCAGGGAATGATTATACCACAGACCCGTGTACCTGTAAAACAGGCTTAAGCCTGTTTTACGAAGTTGAAGGCAACGGTAGGCGCGGTTTCTTACCGCGCAACTGGGAGTGGGCGTAGGACCGCGCTATGGAAAGCGCGGCTACCCCAACTTAAGCCTGTCTTACGAAAATTACAAGCAAATAATGACAGGAAAGCGGGGGGAATAACTCCCCCCGCTTTAGATAGGACGGGCTAGGACAAACCTACAACCTTGCCGGTCTCCAGGTCAATGTCAATGTCCATAAACACCGGGCGGGAAGGCAAGCCGGGCATGGTGCGCATGGTCCCGCAGAGTGGGTACAGGAATCCAGCCCCGACGGAGGCGCGAATGTCGCGCACTGGCAGCCGGTAGTTCTTGGGCACGCCTTTCCAGGTCGGGTCATGGGACAGGGAGAGGTGCGTCTTGGCCATGTTGATGGGCAACTTGTCGTAGCCCAGGTCGGTGTACAGCTTCAGTTTCGCCTGGGCGGCTGGCTCGAAGTCCACCCCGTCCGCGCCGTAAATCTGGGTAGCGATGATCTCGATCTTGTCCCTGATGGGGAGGTCCAGCGGGTAGAGGAACTGGAACTTGCTGGGCTTCTCGCAGGCGGCGACCACTGCCTCGGCCAGTTCCGCCCCGCCCGCTTCGCCTTTGGCCCACACCTCGCTGACGAATGCCCCTTCGGCGCCAGCGGCCTCGGCTGCTTTCTTTACAATCGCGATCTCCGCGTCGGTGTCGGTGACGAACCTGTTGATCGCCACCACTACCGGGATGCCAAAGCGCAGGGCAATCTTGATATTGGCCTCCAGGTTGCATAACCCCTTTTCCAGGAGTTCCAGGTTCTCCTGCTTGTAGGCCGGGTTGAGGGGGATACCGGGCACCACCTTGGGGCCACCACCGTGCATCTTGAGGGCGCGGATACTGCAGACCATCACCACGCAGTTGGGGATGAGGCCACTGGTGCGGCACTTGATGTCGAAGAACTTCTCCATCCCGCAGTCGGCGCCAAAGCCGGATTCGGTGACCAGGTAGCCGCCCGAGATGAGCTTGATAGCCAGCATATCGGCCACCACGGAGGAATTGCCGTGGGCGATATTGGCAAAGGGACCGGCGTGCACGAAGGCGGGGGTGCCGGCCAGGGTCTGCATCAGGTTCGGCATCAGCGCGTCTTTGAGCAGGACGGTCATCGCCCCGGCTACACCCAGGTCTTCGGCAGTGACCGGGTTCTTGTTCCTGTCCGTGCCAATGACCATCCGGCCAATTCGCTCTCTTAAGTCTTTCAGACTGCTAGCCAAAGCCAGAATAGCCATCACTTCGCTGGCCACGGTGATGTCGAAACCGGTCTGGCGTGGCCGGCCATCGTCTTTGGTGCCCAGGCCGATGATCACGTTGCGAATCGCCCGGTCGTTGACGTCAATGACCCGGTTCAGGGTAATGCTATAGGGATCAATATCCAGGCGGAAGAAACGTCGCCGATCCTCGGCACTCAGTTCGGATGGTTTGCTGGCCGAAATGCCGAGTTTCTTGAGGCGGGCGTACATCCAGGGGGCAAACCTGTCGTCTGGACAGAGGGCCTTGGCCAGCTTTTCGTCGCTTAGCTCATTTTCGTGCATAATACGGGCATCAACGGCTGCGGCCAGCAGGTTATTGGCCGCACCCACGGCATGGATGTCGCCGGTCAGGTGCAGGTTGAAATCCTCCATCGGCACGATCTGGCTGTAGCCGCCGCCCGCCGCCCCACCTTTGATACCGAAGGTCGGCCCTTGGGAAGGCTGGCGGATGCAGGTAAAGACTTTTTTGCCGATGTAATGCAACCCCTGGCTGACGCCGATGGTGGTCACCGTCTTACCTTCACCCAATGGCGTAGGAGTGATAGCGGTCACATCAACGTACTTCGCATTAGGGCGGTCTTTGATACGCTCTAAAACGTCCAGATGGACCTTGGCCTTGTACTTGCCATAGAGGTCAATGTCATCTTCGCTGAGACCTAACTCTGCCGCTATCTCGCGGATTGGCCGCAGATTAGCCGCTTGAGCGATCTCGATGTCACTGGGGACTGGTGATTTGATGTCAACAATCATGGGCTCCTCCTATTGTAATTGAAGATTTTGCTAAACCGCCGGGGGCGGATAGACGTGGACTATTTCAGTTCATCCGTGACTGATCAATCCCGGAACAAGAGCAGCGATCAATTGCTCCCTGGTACTACGCAGTCGGGAGCTGGCAATCCCGGCCAGTCTCCGCATTACCACAAAACCGGCAGCGGGCATCTCTTCCAGCAGGGCGAGCAGTTCTTTTCCCTTGATGGTGAGCACCTTTGAATCCTCCATACACACTGCCGAAGAGGTATATTGCCTGGTCTCCACCAGCGATGACCAGCCGAAAACCCGGCCTCTTTCTTTTATCGCCGCGACCATGATGGTTCTTTCCATGTTCGTTGCCGGTGTAATGCGCAGGGCGACCAAACCTGCTTTGAGAATGTAGAGCTTTTGGGCTTCAGCTCCGTCGGCGAAGATAGTTGTCCCTCGGTTAAAGGTTTCCTCCTGGCAGATGTCGGCAATTTTCTTCAGCACCTCATCGCTCAAATCTCTGAAAAGCTCAGAGTTTCACAGATCATCCCCTAATGCCATTTCAGAACCTCCTTTCCGTGTGCAGGGTAGACGAGGGCATTGCCTTCGTCTATCCCCCTCTCGTTTACCCCATTATCCGTCTCGCCGCCTCCAGCACATTCAGAGCCAACATCATGTTAGTCATCGGGCCGGTGCCGCCGGGCACGGGAGTGATCATCCCAGCCACCTCTACTGCTTCGTCGAAATCCACATCGCCGCACATCTGTCCTTCCACAAAGTTTACCCCAAAGTCAATCACCACTGCGCCGGGCTTGATCCAATCGCCCTTGATCATCTTGGCCTGGCCCACAGCGGCACACAGAATGTCGGCGGTGCGACAAACGGCAGCCAGGTCTGCCGTGCGCGAATGGCACACCGTCACCGTGGCGTTTTCCCGCAAGAGCAGCAGGGCCATCGGCTTGCCGACGATGTTCGAGCGGCCGACGACTACCGCGTGCTTGCCGCTGATCGCCACATTGTAGCGCTTGAGAATTTCCATGCCGCCGGCGGGGGTGGCCGGGACGAAGAAGGGACCCACCATGGGCGGACGACCCGCCGGGGCCACCTGGGCCAGGCGACCGGTGTTGACCGGATGGACGCCGTCCACGTCTTTATCCGGGGAGAGAGCCTCTTTCACCGCTGCCTCGTCAATCCCCCTGGGCAATGGCTCCTGAATCATGATGCCGTGTACCTCCTTATCGGCGTTGAGTCTGGTCACCAGAGCCACAATTTCGTCTTGGCTGGCCGACTCCGGCAAAGTGTGGAGCTGAAAGCCCATCCCCCGCTTGTCAAACGTCTTTTGAATCGCCCCCGCATAGCTCACTGAAGCCGGGTCTTCGCCCGCCCGTACCACGGCAATGGTGGGCGTGACACCATGCTTTTCCTTGAAAATGGCCACTGCCTGATCTAACTCCTCGCGCAGGGTATTGGATAAAGCGCGACCATCCAGAATAGTTGCAGTCATCTTCCCTCCTCAGTGCAAGAGTGCAAGATGCAAGTTTGCAAGGTGTAAGGTTTAAAGTTTGGCCACGACCAGGTCGTAAATCTTGTCCTTGAGCGCCGGTTTGCCCTCTAGCAAGGCATTGAGCCGGGCGCGTTCTTTCCGGACGAATTCTTCGTCCCTAATCGCTCCCAGGTTGATCAGGGCATTCAATGCCGCACTGCGCAGGGCGGCCTCGGCCATCAGCGCGGCAACGCCGGCGTCGCTCACCGCGTTCACGTTGCCTTTCTCCGCCGCCGGGGTGCACAGATCGAGGATTTTTACGCAGGCTTCGGCGACTTTCATGGGCACGGCGGTAGCTTCCTTCAACGCAGCCTGGATGGCCTCCTGACGGGCGGCTTTTTCCTCCTCAGTGTCGCGGGGCATCTTGTACGCTTTGGACACCGAGGTGTAAACCTGCACATCTGCCTCCAGCAGGTCAACCAACTCGCGGCGCAGAGCTTCGGATTGTTCCAACAGGGCCTGTATGTCGTTTTGTACGTCAGCGTATTTAGGTTTGCCCACCGTCAGATTGCAGACCATACTCACCAGGGCTGCGCCGAGAGCGCCTGCCAGCGCGGCCACACTGCCTCCCCCTGGGGCGGGCGCGGAACTGGCCAGTTCATCCAGAAAGGTGGTTACCGGTTTGGCTGTTAGTTTTTCGGTCATAAATTAAGCTCCTTTGCTGTACAACTGTGGCCGAAAGTGCAAAGTCACATGACTGGCAGATGGCCTGATTAGGAGTATCACGGGGGATTACCATAAAGGTGAATTACCAGGGGAAAAGGGAAATAAGGGTACGGGGATGAAGAGCATGGGATGAATGCAGACAAATCGTACTCCCAAACTGTACGGAGAAGCCGGACAAAGCGAAACCGCACCCTTCCCTCCTACTAAAGGTTGGACGGACAGTCTAACTGAGTGAGGATAGAACGGGGCATGTCCGATGCGGAGCCGGAAGATGCAATTGATCACCCGTTCAGAGGGATATTATATCACAAATCCGGAGGAAGGGCAAATGTTATCGTTCTATATTTCACGAATCCAGCAGAGCCCAGGCTACTGAACGGCGGATCACAGACCCGCCATGAGCCCGTATGGGATTTCCACCAGAGTCAGTAGTACCTTGACGATGAAATTCGTGCTTTTTTGGGGGATGGTTCAGAATGGGTTGACACTTTAGTCGGGCAACATACTGTCAACGAATGGTGGAACGAATAAACGAATGGTCAGCATCGCGGTCTATTCGTTTATTCGTTGGATATTCGTTGACAGAGAAGTCGCCCAAGCCAAAAAAACGAACGGAAAAACAGTGGGGGCTGATTTACCCACTGAATCTGGGCACAAGGCGGGGCTACTTTCTCTTGAGAATTTTTTCAGGGCTTCAAAAGTGTAAACCTATTTCCGCCAGAATGATGAACCATCCCTTTTTGGGCAAGAAAATGAACCACGAAGGACACCAAGGACACAAAGGTACAAGCCGTGGTCTCCTTCGTGCCCTTTGTGTCCTTTGTGGTTTGCCTGTTTGGTTCCGGCTAGGCCGGGTTAGGTTTCTACCCCGGCGGCTCCAGGTTGTACAGGCGCATGAAGTGAGAATACAGGTCTTCAGAATTGGTGATGCGCTCCGCGTCCATCTCGACGTCCGTCGGGTACATGACGAAGGGATAATCCTGCGGGCCGCCTAACCCACCGTGGCTGGCCACCTGATCTTCGAACGAGATCACAGTGCCCTCCTCGGGATTCCAGCTTCCCAACAGGATCAGGTCGCCGCTATGGGGAAAGCTGGTCAGGCGGCGCAGTTGAGCTGCCGCGTGTTCCGGTTCCGGCAAGGAAGCCAGGGGATCCTGACCCTGGATGTCGTCCTCTTGGCCCAGCGTGCGCGTGCCCTCCTTGCCCATGATCACTGTCTCGCCAGGTTCTCGTCCTACCACCCAACCGATGCCCTCGTGTTCTACTAAAGCGCGGAGCAGGGGGGGATAGATCAGCGCAATCTCGCTCAAATTCATCGGTTCAGGGGAGACGTTGAAATACACATGGGCCAGTGAACCGGAATTGCGAACAACGACATCGCGCCGCCGGGTCAGGTCCCAGGGTATTTCCTCTGGGGCTCTTGGTATACGGTTTTCGACGTATTGGCGAATCAACCGCAAAAGCAAAATGGCCCCCCGCTTTGAGAGCCGGGCTTCAATCCCAGCCAATTCCTGGGCCAGAAACTGGGCTTTGATCGTCCACTGGCGTTCACTACCCCCTTGCTCGTCCATAAGCAGGTCCTCACCAAGTTGCTGGACGATGAATTGCCCCAAAGTCTGGCCGTACTTTTTCTGGAAAGGCACTGATGGGGTCAAGCCATGATCGGAGAGTATGTACAGGTCGTACTCCCGGCGGTGATACTGGGTGCGAATGCGATTGATCTGACGGATTTGATGGTCAATGCCCCGCAAAGCACTGAAGGCCTCGCGGCTGGAGGCCCCGCAGTGGTGGGCCATTTCATCGTAGCTGTAATAATTGGTATAGATGGCCGGCATACCCCGGTAGATGTCTATCATCGCGCTGAAGGTCTGGATCTCACGGAGCACGACATTGGTCAGAATCATCAAAAAAGGGGAGATCACGTCAAAGGGCTGGTAACGGCCGGGAGCAAACAACCCCACTATCCGCTTGCCGAGATCCACCAGGTAATCCCACACCGAGCGGGTGATCACCCGTAATACGCGCCAGGGGCTGAGCAGGAACAGGAATAAGAAGCCGAGGCCACGTACATTCTCAAAAAAGCGCTGGCTGCCGAGAGTGCTTAGCGTAAAGAGGGCCAGTCTGGCATCTCCGTCCACCATGTTCACGTAGCTGGACCCCTCCCGCAGAATACCTGGTCGTCCCCGCGAGATGCGTTCCTGTACATTTCTGATCAGGAAGGGCACTTTGGTGAGCACGGAGATGCGCGTGTCTTTTTCATACCAGCGGAAAGCAGGGATGTCAAAATTGTTGCCGAACATGATCCCGGCCTGGACGGCTGGGGTAGTACTAGGCAAGCCACATCGCCAACGCGCCAGCCGCAGGTGACCACGCTGCAAGAGACGGGACATGTGAGGCACGTATCCGCGTCTCATCGCCTCTAACAGGTGTTCATGGGACAACCCGTCCACCTGCACGATGATGAACCCCCGCCGACGTGTGGTTTCCGCACTAGGATCACGGCCAATACGTTTAGCGATGGCAGCATATTTACGGGAATAGTAAAGACCAGAGAGAAAACTGAACAGATCAACGATCTTGCGTACAAACCAGGTCATCCCAATCCGTCCACAAGGCCAGGTTAGCGGGCCGGGCGGGGGGTAGCGGAGAAGTAAGCAGCATTGATGTCCTGGAGGCTGACCAGGCCAAGCACTGTGCCGCCATCCACAACCGGCAGGGCCTTCACGCCTGACCGGGCAATAAGCTGCTGGGCGTATAACAGGGTGTCAGTGGGGCGCACGGTGGGAAACTGACGGCGCATCACTCTACCCACCCGGACCTCGGCTCCGTATTGGTGCAGAGCAGCCAATACATCGTCTTGGGTCAGAACGCCCACTAACTGCTCACCCTGCATCACCGGGAAATTGACCTGCCGTGAGCGAGAAGCGATGTCCAGGACGTGAGCCAGGGAATGCAGCGGGGAGAGCCTGGGAACCAGGCGGTTCAGGACTTGTTCTACCCGTAGATTCTCCAGAATCACTCGCGCTTCCACCGCCTGACCTTCCTGTCCCGCGCTGATGAAAATGAACACGGCTACTAACACCAGCATCCAGTTGGCCGAGAGAACCCCCAAGAAGCCCAGGGCGACGGCAAGGGCCTGCCCGATATGAATGGCGATTTGTGTGGCCCGCAGGTGGCTCAGACCCAGGCCCAACAATCCTCGCAACACGCGCCCGCCGTCCATTGGAAAAGCGGGAAGCAGATTAAACATGCCCAGACTGATGTTGGCTCCCAGCAAGTAAAGGAGCAAAGCTCTCCAATCCACACCGTCCAGCAGACGGAATAGCAACCTGACAACAAAAGCAGATAGGATGTACCAGGTGCGGGTGGAGTGGGTAGCTACTAACAAGTCGGTCGGGATCTCCGCGCGAATCATAGGCAAGGCAATGATGGTTAACCCGGCAGCGATCATGAAATTTACCGCCGGCCCGGCGATAGCAATCGCCAGTTCGGCTATGGGGCTATCGGGCAGGCTTTCCATCTGAGCCACTCCACCGATGGGCAGCAAAGTGATATTCCGCACCCGCCCGCCGAGATGCACAGTTACCAGGCTGTGGCCTAATTCATGAAGCACCACACAAACGAACAGCAGGCATGTGGAAAGTACACCAAAAATGACCCTGCTCCATCCACCGCCAGGCCGCAAAATTCCTTCCGCGGCTGCCCAAACGATGATGAGCAGGAAAGTGAAATGAACGCGAATCTCAATGCCTTTAACTGTGCCTATTTTTACCGACCAATTCATGGTCATATTCTCCTCTCATCCCCTCTCTCCGTGGAAGAGAGAAGAGGGGATAAGGATGAGGTTTGGGGCGAATAATGTCATTATACCCTACCCGTTTCAGTCAGTCAAATCTCTACCTGATCAATACAAATTCTTTACGCAAAATAATTCTATTTTGTGATATGATACAGTAAACAATTTAGTAATAGGGAATGAAAATGTATGAACAATTACGTACCCGAGTGCTTCTTGTGGATGACGAGCCGGTAATCCTCTCGATCCTCAGTCGCACATTGGCGAAAGCGGGCTACACAGTCAGGGCGGCAGAGAGCGGGGAACGAGCACTGGAGATCGCTGCCGAGAGCGAATTCGATTTCCTGGTCACGGACTGTCTGATGCCTGGCATCAGCGGCCCTTATCTGGCTGATGCTTTCCTGAAAATTCATCCTCAGGCACGGGTTGTACTCATAACCGGGCACATCAGTCCGGAGATAACGGAAGCTCTGGAACGCAAGGAAGTGATCGGCCTGTTGCGAAAGCCCTTTATGCCCAATGAGCTACTGGAGATGCTGGAACAGGCGCAGGGGGAGGGAAAGTAGCTGCTGATGAAGCAAGCAGTGCCCCTCTGCTCTTTACCCAGGCAGGGGCACAATGATGTAGCCATTTGCCAGGTCGCCAAAGGCACGGCAGCGCGCTGGCCCCCAAAACCAGCAGTAGAGGGCGATGTAGGCGCAAAACACGGCATCCAGTAAATCCTCGTAACGTTTCAGAGCCTGCCCACCCAGGCCCTCCACTTGCCTCTCGGTGATCTCTGCTGGCAAGAGCAGAGGTGGTTTGCCATCAACCAGAGCGCGCAGATACATCTGATAACGGTGGAACTCGGCCCAGCGCATTTCATACGTGCGACCAGGACGGGATTTGTATCTCAATATCCGGTCCAATCCGAAGAGAGTCACCATCGCCGGGTGCGGATAGACCTCTAATATTCTCCTGGTTTCGCTTCTTTGTTCGATGGGCAGTGCGTGAGTGAAACCGCCCTCCTCCAAAAGCTGGGCCAGCCGTTCGCCGCGCAGTCCACCATATCGCTGCAAGTTGCCGCGATTGGCCGGATGGGCGCCGGCGTGGTAACGCCCGAACAGGCGCGTGATGTCTCGGTCACAGGGGCGAGCACCTGTTTTGTTGACCACTATCAAGGGGGCGTCTATTGCCACCCATGCCCCTTTTTCATCCGCGCGAGTCATCATCCAGGCAGCAATGTCCAGGTCATCGGTCAAGTCATCTCGCCAGGCGGCAAGAATCGCCCGTGCGCCATCCCAGGACAGCATCGCTCCGGCCGAGGTATTGCGCGGCGACCAGGCCAGGTCCACTCCCAGGAAGTGCATCACGGAGCCTCCGGTGCAACCAGGCGGGCGAGGACTATGAAGTCCTCATAACATCCCTCGCCTGTCTTGATGAACTTGTTATGCCGCCCTTCCTCGATGAAGCCGTGTTTAGCGTAGAAAGGGAAGGCCTTTTCGTTACCGGACCGCAGCGAAATGTAGATTTTCTCCACCCCCTGTTCTCTGGCCCAACCCAGTGCATAATCGAGCATGGCCGAGCCCAGCCCTTGTCCCCGGTAGCCGGAAATGATGCCCATCATCAGGTCGGCAGTGTGGTGAATGTACTCTTCCGCGCCCCGCGAAAGAGCCAGCCAGCCGATCACCTGTCCGCCGTATACGGCCACGAGGAGCAAGTTACCCGCCTGTTCTACCTGGCGAATGAAAGCCGGGTCCGCCCATTCCGAACGGTCAAAGCGAGAGCGGAGCAGGAACTTTTCCTCGGCGGCCACGCTGTTCAAGGCAGCTAACAGCGAGGGAGCGTCGGCTTCAACCGCCGGACGCAGGATTACAGTCAGGCCCTTTTTGGTTACAAAACGTTCTTCCTCTCGCATAAATCACCGCTCCATGTTCGTTCTCTTGCTTGTCAGCCTTGCCCACAGCACTAATCCTGCAAATTGGGGCAGGGCCAGCATTCGCCGCCAACGCCACGGCTCGCGCCACAAGCGGTACAGCCATTCCAGGCCCAGACGTCGCATCCAGCGGGGAGCACGGACCGCCACGCCGGCCACGAAATCCAACGCTCCCCCCACGCCCATACCCACCGCCGCTCCGCTGCGAGCCAGATTGCGGGCCAGCCATTTTTCCTGCCGGGGATGCCCATAAGCGACCAGCAGGATGTCGGCGCGCGCGGCCCGCACCCGCTCTACGATGGCATCCTCCTCTTCCACTGCCGGCGAGCCAGCGTAAGTGCCAGCGATGATCAGCTTTGGATACCGGTCACATAAACGGCGTGCCGCTTCCTCAGCTACGCCTGGGGCTGCACCCAGGAGGAAAAGACGATAACCACGTCGGGCAGCCAACTCCGCAATGCGCCATATACCGTCCGAACCGGTCACCCGTTGGCGCAGCGGGCAGCCCAGGATGCATCCCGCCCACAACAACCCTACTCCATCCGGCAGGCACAGCGCTGCCGTGTTAAGGATAGCCCGAAATTCAGGATCGTGGCGGGCAGCCATCACGAATTCCGGGTTTATGGTAGCCACCTGATGCGGTTTACCGCTGACCACGAAGTCATCCAGGCAGGCCAGCATCTCTTCGTAAGTGACGTTGTCCACCCGCACACCGAGGATGTACACCTCACGTTGGGCACCGGACAGCAATTCCACACTGTTGCGTCGCAAGACGTTCAGCCCGCCCAATGCATATCTCCACATAGCGTCTTGACATCTTTACAATCCGGTACTAAAATCAGACCTCAGGCAGTCGGCAAAACCGTCCGTAACCGTTCACCCGTCACATGTCCGCAGGACAAGCTTAAGCTCGTCCTAACAGCTCCCGGAGGTGGCGAACGATGGCAAACGTCGAGACAGAACCCCTTTTTGCGCCGGGCAAAGCCCGCTGGCTTCTGGAAGGAGGCCTGGAAACCCTGGATGCCGGGGAGCGCCAGATGCTGCTGGTGATGGCCGAAATGGCTGAGTTGCAGGGGCGCAAACTATCCGCTGAGGAACAGGAAGTGATAACCCGCCTGCGAACCGATACTGCAGGCGATTACGATGCCAAAGACGTGGCGAAGAAGGTCAAGAAACTGGTGAAGGGCAAGCGCAAAAGGGGTGCAGAACCTTTTACCCTGCCGCCGGGCCTGGCTCGTTTGAAGGAAGTGGGAAAGAAGTAACTGTGCCTCCCGCCACCGAAACGCTCTCCAACTCCCCTTTCACCGTCTGGTAGAGTTCCTCCGCTTTGAGTTCGCGCAAGGTGTAGCAGGGCCCATCTAACGCCTCGGCCAGCTCTTGGGCCAGTCCCCGATCGAAAGAGACGTGTTCCATGTTGATCACCACTGAACGTATCCCTGCCCGGCGGATGTAATCGGCGATGTGCAGGGCTTCCTCCTGAGCCGGCAAGTCGGTCATGGATACGTTACCGGCGCCATCGGTGAGCAAAATCATCAGGGGCATAACTTCGGGATTCAAGCGTTTTTCCCGGCGTAGTATCCGGTAGGCCAGAAGCAGCCCACTGGAAAGGGGAGTCTTGCCGCCCACCGGAATGTCCTGCAAAAGCCGTTTGGCCAGTTCCACGCTGGACGTAGGGCGCAGAACGACCCTGGCCTCCTCTTTTTGGAAAACCACCAGCCCCACCTGGTCCCGGCGCTGATAGGCGTCCATGAGCAGCGACATGATCGCGCCTTTGGTAGCGGTCATGCGCTCCGCCGCCGCCATGCTCCAACTGGCATCCACGACGAAAAGGATGAGGTTGGCTGCCCGCCGGACGCGAACCTTGCGCCGCAGGTCCTGCCTGGCGATGGCAAAAGCCGTGTCCCCGTGCTGACGCCGTTTTTGATACGGGGCTGCCGCGCGCAGGGTGGCATCGAAGGCCAGATCGGTCACGCGACCCTCAACGGGCCGGCTCTGGACGTATCGTCCGCGCTTGCGGTTGGTCCTGGTGAAGCTGCGCTTGCCGGCAGTGCTCCGGGTCAGCCTGTCCAATGGAGTCTGCAGGCGGCGCGCCCGGAACGTCGGTCCGATGGGCACCGGCATATCTGCCTGGCGAATGTAGGCCAGGGGTGGGGTCGGCACGTCGTGGCCTTTAAGAGGAGTGCCTCCGCCAGCCAGTTGGTCTTGGGGGGTAAACGGCTCAGCCCTCACATCCCCGTTTTTTTTTACCGGGGTTGGGGTCATTTCCGCCGGGTCGGAGGACTCTTGTATGGCAAGCTCGGCCTTCACCTGTTCTAGACGCTCCGCCAGTTGCTCAAAGCGCATCTCGGTTTCCTGGAACGGCTGGCGCTTGAGACGGTGGGGCAGAGCCAGTTCCGCCGCTGCCAGAATGTCTGCCTCGTTGATGCGACCGCGGCCGTGGAAAGCAGCGTGGGCTCGCGCCGTTTTCAGGATAACGATGTCCGCCCGATGGCCGTCCACCTGGAATTCGGCGGTCAACTCGGCAATGGTGTACAGGTCATGCGCCTCGTAGGTGACCTGGGGCAGGATGATCCGCGCCCGCGCGATCTCCTGGGAAAGTTGCTCCTCGCGGGGTTCCCACTCGGCGCGGAAACCTTCCGGGTCCTGCTCAAACTGCACGCAGCGCTCCAGGATGTCCACCCGCGCGTGGGGATCGGTTATCCCTCGAATCTCGACGCACAATGCAAAGCGGTCCAGGAGCTGGGGACGCAGCTCGCCCTCCTCGGGGTTCATCGTGCCCACCAAGATGAAACGAGCCGGATGGGAAAACGAGATGCCCTCGCGTTCCACCACGTTCACACCCATCGCCGCCGAATCCAGCAGCAAGTCCACCACATGATCATCTAACAGGTTGACCTCATCCACGTACAGTAGCCCCCGGTTGGCGGCAGCCAGCACGCCGGGCTCGAAGTGCCGCTCGCCTTTCTGGATGGCCAGCTCGATGTCCAATGTGCCCACTACCCGATCCTCGGTGGCACTTACCGGCAGGTCCACGAAACTGGTGCGCCGCCGGAGCACCGGCAAGGTCTCACCACGACCATAACGTTCACGGCAGTTATCGCACATCAGTTCCGGCGAGCGGGGATCGCAGTTGAATGGGCAATCGGCGACGACTTCTATCTCCGGCAACAAGGCGGCCAGGGCCCGGGCCGCAGTGGATTTGGCCGTGCCACGCTCGCCACGGATCAGCACCCCGCCGATTTGCGGACTGATAGCGTTTAAGATAAGGGCCAGTTTCATCCGCTCCTGGCCTACGATGGCGGTAAATGGAAAAATAGGCGGCATCTTTTTTTCTCCGCAGAATGGTATTGCAGTCAGGATTATACTCCAACTCGGTGAAAAGTCCAAACAACTCCTTGGCCGATTCAGCTTCGTTTGACAGAATCAGGTTTTGGTATATAATATCAAACTCCGATCGCTCATGTCCAGTATAGCAAAAAGATGGCACATTGACAAAATCCTCCCGATTGG
>JANLFX010000045.1 GCA_024653325.1 Anaerolineae bacterium | reverse complement strand
CGTTGACAGTATGTTGCCCGACTAAAGTGTCAACCCATTCTGAACCATCCCCCAATGTACAAAAATTTCGCCGATAAAGCATTAACCCTGGAGGAACAATGAGAAAACGAGACTATGTGGCCATAAACGTCTACTGGTTCGGGCTGGCCTTCATGTGGAACGGCCTGCATCCCATTGTCCTACCGGCACTCCTGTTGAATTTCGTGCCGGAGTCACTGAAAAACACTTACCTGGGCGGGATGACCTTTGCCGGTCTTATCGTGGCCATGATCATCCAACCCCTGTCCGGTGCTCTCAGCGACCGCACCCGCTCCCGCTGGGGCCGGCGGCGACCCTGGATGCTGGCGGGCACCCTTCTCGACCTGGTTTTCCTGGCCGGGATGGCATTGGCGGGTGGTTACTGGGGCCTCCTGGCTGCCTACATTCTCCTGCAGGTCACTTCCAATGCCGCTCACGGCCCCGCCCAGGGCCTGATTCCCGACCTGGTACCCGAGGAGCGGCGCGGGCTGGCCTCGGGCATCAAGAACCTGTTCGACATGGGGGGGCTGGTGGTGGCCTCGCTGGTGATGGGCAGGCTGGCGGAGGGCAACAACCAGGTATTGACTTTCGCCGTCATCGGGGGAATACTGGTAGTGAGCACTCTGATTACCCTGCTGGGCACCTCTGAACGGCCTGCCACTGTCTGTGCAGACCCTGCCTCCGGATCGAATCTGCGCGACTTATGGCGCGCGGACTTCCGCCGCTACCCCGACTACGCCTGGTTGATCGTCTCCCGCTTCCTCATCCTGCTGGGCATCTATGCCGTACAGGGTTTCGTCCAGTACTACATCCGCGATTTCCTGGGCGTGCCCAATCCCGCCGAGGTCACCGGCAACCTGATGGCCATTATTGGCCTGGCGCTGACCGCGCTGGTTTTTCCGGCTGGACTGTTATCCGACCGGTTGGGCCGCAAGCCGCTCAACCTGCTGGCCGGGGCGCTGGCCGCGCTGGGCATTTTCCTGCTGATCTTTGTCCGCAGCGTTACCTCGCTACTCGTTTTTGGGGGAATCATCGGCATGGCCACGGGCATCTTCGTCAGCGTCAATTGGGCTTTGGCCACCGACCTCATCCCGCAGGAAGAAGCCGGCAAGTACCTGGGACTGTCTAACCTGGCCACGGCCGGATCAGGGGCGGCGAGCAGGCTGGCCGGGCCGCTGATTGACGGTCTCAATGCGCTACGTCCCGGCGCGTACTTGGGCTACCCGACCCTTTTCCTCCTGGCCTCTGCCAGCACATTGCTGGGCACGCTGTTGATTCTCCGCATCCGCAAGTCGCCACACATCAGTTAGCGTCTCAGGTGATACGGGACATCTATGATCGCCCGTTGAAAGCCCCATCGTCGCCGGCGATAAAGCAACGCCACCCTGATCAACCAAGCCGTCTGGCTGTGAAGCAGGGCGTGCCACCACCTGGCCGGCACGAACTCGGGCAGAACAACCGTGGCCAGTTGCCCATCATTGCGCTGTCGGTCGGTCTCGTCGAGGAAATCCAGCAACGGCCCGACGACCGAGCGGTAAGGTGAGTTCAGAATCACCAACGGTACATCTGGACACCAGCGCATCCACCTCTCCTGGACGTATCGCCCGGTGCCAGGTTGCAACTCGATATACACTGCCGTCACGTCATCTGAGATAGAGCGGGCATAGGCAATAGCCTCTAACACCCCCCGGTGGATGCCGGGGACAGGCACCACCAATCGAGGATGAGGGAAGGGGCTGTCGCCGGGGGACAATCCTTCCAACGAAAGCTGTTGAGCGACCTCCTGGTAGTGGGCTCGAATTCTGAAAAAGACCATTACCAGTATTGGGATCAGCAGAATGGTAATCCAGGCCCCGGCGATAAATTTACTGATGCCAATGACAATGAGAGCCACTGCCGTGGCAAGAGCACCAACGCCATTAATACCCGCCTTATACCACCAACCATGGCCGCGTTCGCGCCACCAATGAACAACCATCCCGACTTGGGAAAGGGTGACAGCCAGGAACACACCCACGGCAAACAGTGGTATCAGGGCATGAGTGTTGCCGCCGAAGACTACGATCAGCGTGCCAGCGGCGATTGAGAGGAGCACAATGCCGTTGGCAAACACCAACCGGGCCCCCAGGTTGGTCAGTTGGCGTGGCAAGAAACCATCCGTGCCCAGGATAGCCATCAAACGAGGCAAACCGGCAAAACTGGTGTTGGCCGCCACGGCCAGAATTAACATCGTGCTGATCTGGATGACCAGATAAGCTGGACCGTTGCCCAGCAAGCGTCGTGACAAAGCCGAAAGAATCGTTTCCTCTGGACCGGAAATCACAGCCATGGTCTGCGTCAACCCGATGCTGCCGACAAATAGCAAGGCCATCAATAGAGCCATGACCATCAACGTCCGACCAGCGTTCTTCGCTTCGGGGGGCTGGAAAGCGGGCACCCCATTACTGATGGCCTCGATCCCGGTCAGTGCCGTGCAGCCGGCGGCAAACGTGCGCAACACCAGAAACGTGGTCACAGGTTGAGTGGCCGGCGGAGCGGCTGCAGCCAGCGATCCCGGTCCATCTATCAAAAGTCGTACCACGCCATAGGCCAGCATGGGCAGGTAGGTAAACAAAAACAGGTAGACCGGCACAGCCATCAGAGTCCCCGTTTCCCGCAGGCCGCGCAGGTTGAGCAGGGTGATAACAGCCAGCAACACAAGTGATATTATCACGCGATAGGACCACAGCGCGGAGAACGCCGAGGCAATCGCTTCCACTCCGGCAGTCAGGCTCACCGCTGCGGTCAGCAAGTAGTCCATTATCAGCGCCGCGGCGGCAATTAACCCCGGCAACGTGCCCAGATTCTTGCGGGCCACAACGTAGGAACCGCCACCGGAAGGATAACCGTGGATGGTCTGAAAGTAGGAAAGAGCAACGAGAACGAGCAGGCTGGTGATCGCCAAGCCGATGGGCAGAGACATAGACAAGCCCGCACTTCCGGCAACCACCAGCCCCAGATAGATCTCCTGGTTGGCGTAGGCAATGGACGAGAGTGCGTCCGGAGAGAATGCGGCCAGAGCCCGGATCTTGTTCAAGCGCTTGTGCTCGAGTTGCTGGGTAGGTAATGGAGGACCAAGCAACAGGTATTTGATTCTGCTCCACATGTCGGCCCAAACCCCCTATTGCCTTCCCCTCCCCATGCCGCGAAGCGACGATGGGGAGGGGAAGAATGAGCCATCTCGCTTTTCCTTACTTCATCCCATATCGTTCCAGAGCTTCATCGAGAATCATGTTGATCAGTTCGGCGTGGCTGATGCCGGCTGCCGCCGCCTCGATCACCAGATCGCTAATGCCCGGTGCCAACCCCGGCAATGGGTTGATCTCCAGGATGTAAGGCTTCTCGTTATCGGCCTCATCCAGCCGGAAATCTACCCGGGCCACATCCAGGCAACCGGTAACACGAAACACCGCCGCCGCCAGCCAGTTCAACTCCTCCACCTGATCCGGATCCAGCCGGGCAGGACAGATGTAGTCGAGCTGGTCAGCCAGATCCACCTTGGCATGATAGGTGTACAGGCCTCCCTCTTCCTGATCGTACCTCCCCAGCTCGATCTCCAGCGGCGGCAGGAAACGCAAGCCACGGACAATGCGCGGTGCTTCTTCGTCCTCCGGTAACCGCCAGGCTACAGGCGATACGAGATTGCCCACCATGCCCACCGTTATATCCCGTCCGTCAATGAACCGCTCCACGAGCACCGGTTCCTGGTAGGCTTCCAGCATCTTCCTGACCTGGGCCCGCAACTGCGGTTCGTCGTGGACAACGGATTCGGCACTGATCCCCATACCGGTGCCCTGGGAACTGGGTTTGACAAAGAGAGGAAAGGTCAAATCCGGGTTCAGAGGCTCATTGGGGCGCTCGAAGACCTGAAAGGGTGGCGTCGGCAAGCCGTGATAACTGAGGACCCGCTTGGTCATGGGCTTGTCGAGGGCCAGAGCCAGAGTCAACACTTTGGAACCGGTGTAAGGAATGCGCAGCATTTCCAGGATGGCCGGCACCTGAGCCTCGCGGCTGTCGCCGAAATGACCCTCACAGATGTTGAAGCAGATGTCCGGCCGCACCTCTCGCAGGCGGTCGTACAGGGTTGCGTCTCCCTCCAGGAAAGTCACCCGATACCCTCGCTGCCGCAATGCATCAGCGATGGCTTCCACCGTGCGTTCTGAATCCAGGTCAGCCCAGTAATCCTTTGGCATCCCCGGCAGGACAGGGGCATTCTTTTTGAGATTAGCCAACAAGGCCACGTGAAGTGGAGACATCGCTCTTATGCCTCCTCCCCACCGGTTGGAACAAGCTGAATCGCATTCCATCGAATCCTGGTCAGCCGTTGATGAGCTTGCTCGAAACCTTCGGGCACGATGGTCATACCCTGACCGGCCAGTAAACCCGCCACGCCCATCTGCCCCCCTTCTGCCAGCCTGCGCTGGCAGGCCGGACAGCGGGATGCATCATGTCCAGGATAGTCGGTCGGCTCCGTGTAGGTGGTGATAAAACCCTCGAAATTGCGCAACACCACCCTGTGGTCAGACTGGCTGATAACATATTGGGGCATCACGGGAATTTTACCCCCGCCACCAGGAGCATCAACCACGTAGGTCGGAACGGCAAAGCCAGAAGTATGTCCGCGCAAGGACTCGATGATCTCAATGCCCTTGCTCACCGGCGTGCGAAAATGCCCGGCTCCGGGCACCAGATCGCACTGATAGATGTAGTAAGGCCGTACCCGGATTTTCACCAGTTCGTGGACCAGTTCTTTCATGACGTTAGGGCAGTCATTGATCCCGGCCAGCAGAACCGATTGGCAGCCCAGGGGAATACCGGCATCGGCCAGCAACTCACAGGCGCGGCGGACCTCTGGCGTGATCTCGCGAGCGTGGTTGAAGTGGATGTTCATCCACAGGGGGTGATAGCGGCGCAGCATTGACACCAGGTTCTCATCAACACGCTGGGGTAGAAACACGGGCACCCGCGTGCCAATACGCAGTACTTCCACATGAGGGATAGCCCGCAAACGGCGCAGTAAATCTTCCAGAAGATGTTGGGGCAGTATCAGCGGGTCACCGCCGGAAATCAGCACGTCACGCACCACCGGATTGTGGGCGATGTAATCAATCTGAGCGTCGTAATCGGCGCGGCTGAACTGTGCCTTTGGATCACCCACAATGCGGCTGCGAGTGCAGTAGCGGCAGTAACTGGCACATTGGGTAGTGACCAGCATCAGCACGCGATCGGGGTAACGGTGCACCAGCCCTGGTACAGGGGTATGAGCTTCTTCACCCAGGGGATCCACCATTGCCGCCTCAAAGCCTTGCAGTTCACGCGCCGTAGGGATGACCTGGCGGCGAATGGGACAGGTTGGATCATCCGGGTCAATGAGGCCAGCGAAGTAGGGTGTGATGTCGAGGCGAAAGCGGTGCTGAGCTTTCACCCCCTCTTCTTCTTCAGGCGTCAGGTGGATTACTTGTTGTAGCTCTTCGAGGGTATTCAGACGATGGCTTAATTGCCAGCGCCAGTCGTTCCACTTCTCATCGGGCACGTCGGCCCAAATTGCCGGCCTAGGGGTACATTGGGGAGGATCCTCAGCCGGTAAATCCGTTTGTTCTGAATCTATTGATCGTTCCATCTCCTAATCTCTCCTAAATTTTGCTCCGTATTCCAGGAGCGGTTAAGTTAATCTACATTCAATCTAAGTTTTGATAATGGCAAATCCTGCTCCCGCCTTAGAACTACCCAGAAAAGTGCTGGGCACGGCCCACCGACCGTGCCCCCTGACCGGTCGGGAGACCGGCCGGGAGCGTTTGCTGCCTCCTCTATTCACTCAACGGGCCAGTAAACCACCATACCTCATCCAGACGGCAAACGTAAAAGCCAACCATATCCGGATGGACTGCATCGCCCATCCCTGGTCGGCCTTTCCACTCGCTAAACCTCCATAGTATCATGTTAACTCTCAAACGGAAATCCAGCCCCCTTACGCAACCACCAAGACCTTTAAACGGTTTTAAAGTATAGCACGATTGGCGATATTATGCAAAAAACGGTTACATGCGTTTGCTGACTTTGAAAGGCTGTGGTATAATCAAAACACACAATAAGACGGAAGTTGCAGGCAAGGAGGCAGGGTTGCTAAAGTCGCGTTGGCCGGGTAAAGTTGTTTTCCGAGTCTGCCCAGAGCAGGCTGTCACCTTGTTGGATTTTTACTTTTCCCGCGACATACAGACACGGCCCGTTCTGACACTCTATCCAGTAGAGGTCACACGGGCCGATTTTGTTTTCCCATCCCACAGCCACCTTGACCACAGCGAGGTGGCATCGTGAGGGATGTGGTCATCGTCGCCGCAGTCCGCACCCCCTTCGGGCGCTTTGGAGGAGCTTTCCGTGACCTGACCGCCGCCGACCTGGGGGCAGTCGCTGTGCGGGAGGTGGTGCGGCGGGCCAGGTTGGACGGTCCGGAGATTGATCAGGTAATCCTGGGTAACTGTGCAGGTAGCATCACTTTGGGACAGGTGCCTGCTCGCCAGGCTGCGCTCAAAGCTGGTCTGCCAGAGAGTGTGCCCGTCTTCAGCCTGGAACAGGCCTGTACCGCGGCTTTGCTGGCCACCCGCCTGGGCTACCAGCTTATCCGCCACGACGAAGCCGAGATCGTGGTTACTGGCGGGATGGAAAGCATGAGCCAGGTGCCTTATGTGTTGCCGGGAGCGCGGTTCGGTTACCGGCTGGGTAACAATCAGGTGATTGACGCCCTGGTCAATGCGCTCACCTGTCCCATCACCGGGGTACACATGGGTGTCTACGGTGGGCGGGGTGCTGCCGAGCACGGCATCACCCGCCAGGAGCAGGACCTGTGGGCCTGGCGCAGCCACCGGCGATACTTCGCGGCCAAAGAAGCAGGTAAGTTCGTCACCGAAATTGTGCCCGTGGAGGTGCCAGATAAAAAAGGCGCTATCAGCGTTGTGGAGGCCGATGAACAGCCCCGGGCAGACACTTCGCTGGAGCAGCTTGCTCGCCTGCCGGTGGTTTTCGCGGGCGCGGGCACCATCACGGCGGGGAACGCGCCGGGACTTAACGACGGGGCAGCCGCCTTGGTGATGATGTCGGCGGCGGAGAGTGGGCGAAGAGGGTTGAAACCGCTGGCCCGGGTCGTGGCCGTGGGACAGGCTGCGGCTGGGCCAGCGCAAATAGCCGAGGTGCCTGTCCTGGCGGCCCAGGATGCCCTGCAACGTGCCGGGTTGACCACGGATGAGATTGACCTGTGGGAGATAAACGAGGCTTTCGCCGCCGTAACCCTGGTTTCGATCAAACTGCTGGGCCTTGATCCCGAACGGGTAAACGTCAACGGTGGCTCGGTGGCCATCGGCCATCCGGTGGGGGCCACCGGAGCGCGCATCCTGATGACTCTGGTTTACGAGCTGCGCCGGCGGGCGGGGAGATATGGTCTGGCGACTATCTGCGGAGCGGGGGCCCACGGCCAGGCGATGATCGTGGAGGTCGTGTGAAAGCCCTGGAGTTCGTTATCTTCGACCTGGACGACACCATCTACCCACGCCGCGCCGGCGTAATGCAGGCCATCGGCACGCGCATTCACCGGTACGTTGTTGAGCGGCTGGGTCTGGATGAGGAAGCGGCCATGCTCCTGCGCCAGGACTATCTGGCCCGCTACGGGACGACGATGCGGGGCTTAATCATTCACCACCATATTGATCCTGAGGATTATCTGCAATACGTGCATCAGGTGCCGCTGGCCGATCTATTAAGCCCCGCCCCCCGGCTGAAAGCGGTATTGGACAATATCCCGGCAGAGAAGGTGATTTTCACCAACGCCACCAGGGAACACGCCGCTCGCGTGTTGCGGACAATGGGCATCGAACAGCATTTCACCCATATCGTGGATGTCCGCGACATGGAGTATCAAAGCAAGCCACACCCCGCCGCTTATCGGCAGTTACTGACTCTGTTGGACGCTAACCCGCAGGCGTGTTTGATGGTGGATGACAGCGCCCGTAACCTGCGCCCGGCGCGGGAATTGGGCATGATCACCGTGCTGGTGGGCAATGGACAGGAAGACGGGGTGGATTTTGTTATCGAGGAGATCGCCGAAATCGGCGAAATCATGAGACAGTTGCTATTGGAAGGCTGGAAGGTTGGAAAGAGGGAAGGATGAAAGGGTGGATAAACGAATCACCTTGACCGAAGCAGTCCAATTGGTGCGTCCCGGTGACACCCTGGCGCTGGGCGGGATGACCCTTTACCGCCGGCCGGTGGCTTTCGTGCGCGAGCTCATCCGCCAGGGCACGGGTGACCTGACCCTGCTGGCTTTCACGGCGGGTTACGAAAGCGATTTACTGGTCGGGGCAGGATTGGTGAAACGGGTGCGGACCTGCTACTTTGGACTGGAGATATTTGGGCTGGCTCCCATGTTTAGCCAGCGGGTGGAACGAGGGGACATCGAGGTCGTCGAGGAAACCGAAGCCAGCCTGGCTTTCGGGCTGCGGGCCACACTGGCTGGCGTGGGTTTCATGCCCGGCCAGGGATGGTTCGGCACCGACCTGCTGCGTGTCCGTCCCGACGTGAAACTGGTGACCGATCCCTACTCCGGAAGCCAGTACGTCGCCTTCCCTGCCATAAAGCCCGACGTGGCCGTGATCCACGCGCCTGTGGCTACCCGCGCCGGGGACGTTGTTTTGCGGGGCAACCTGGCAGTGGATTGCCAGTTAGCCATGGCCGCCGACCGGGTGATCATCACTGCCGAGCGCATAGTTGAGCAGCCAGACGAGCCGCTGGACATCATCGGCGTGGCGGTGGATGCCGTGGTCGAAGCGCCACGGGGGGCGGCCCCCACCTCCTGCTGGCCTGATTACCCGCTGGATGGAGCCGAGATGCTTCGTTATGTGGAAGCCTGTACCGGCGGTGGATTTGATGCCTACCTCAATGCTTTTCTGGATGGATAGGACAGGGCCACGCCCCACCGAATCTGGGAGTTGCCGTGCAAGGTCTGAACCAACCAGCAACAGACTATACGATTGACGAACTGATGTGCGTATGCATCGCCCGCCAGATTGAGGATGGCGAACTGGTAGTACAGGGTATCGCCACTCCCCTGGTCGTGGCTGGTTACCTTCTGGCCCGGCTCACCCACGCGCCCAACATCGCTTTCGCCTCGGCCATCGGACAGACTTTCTGCCGCGATTGGGCCCCGCTGTCCATCACTCAGGTGGAAGCGCTGTGGCTGGGCAAAGCTATGGGCCGTTTTGATTTTGCCCAGGCTGTCTGTGAGCTGCTGCCGACCTACCGACCCAAAGAATTCTTCCGCCCGGCGCAGATGGACGCCCAGGGCAACACCGGCAATGTGGTTATCGGCGATTACTCATCGCCCAAGCTGCGCTTGCCCGGCTGCGGTGGCATCGCCGATGTGACCGCCTACGAGGAGCGCATGTGTTTCTACGTGCCTCGCCACAGTCGGGTGACCTTTGTGGAGCGGGTGGATTTCGTCAGCGGACTGGGGGTAGGCGCCGGCCCGGCCGATCGCCCGGCAACCGGCCCGATCTATCTGATCACAGATTTGGGCCAGTTTGACTTTGCCAATGGCCGGATGCGGCTGATCAGCGTGCATCCAGGTGTGACCGTGGAGCAGGTACAGGCCAAAACCGGGTTCCCATTGCAGATAGCTCCTGACTTGCAGGAAACCGCGCCCCCTACCAACGAGGAAGTGCGCTTGTTGAGAGAGGTGATTGATCCGCTGGGCATTCGCAATCTGGAGCGACTCAGCGGGGCCCAGCGACGGGCCAAACTCCACGAGATAATCGAGCGCGAGCAAGGTGCTCGCCTTGGAAAGCTACAGTAAAGACAAGGAGGTTTTTACTATGCCAAAACCGAATAGTGAACTGGATGGTCAGTGGACCACCGATTGGGAGCGGGCTTGCTCCCAACGCACTCAGCGGATGACCAGTTCTATTATCCGCGAGTTGCTGAAATACACCCAACAACCTGACGTCATCTCTTTTGCCGGAGGAATGCCCGCCCCAGAAGCGTTCCCCGTCCGTGAGGTGCGTGAAGCCTGCAATTACATCCTCAAGGAAATGGGCCCTCAGGCGCTCCAGTATGGACCGACCGAGGGTTACCCACCACTGAAAGAGTACCTGGCCGAGTCCATGCAAAAATATGGCATCCCGGCAGTACAGGGCAACATCCTGCTGACCAATGGTTCCCAGCAGGCTCTGGATTTGATAGGCAAAGTATTCATTGACGAAGGCGATACCATTGTCGTTGGCCGGCCAACCTACCTGGGGGCGCTCCAAGCGTGGAATGTGTATGGCCCGCGCTATATCACCGTACCTTTAGACGATGACGGGATGCAGGTTGAGCGGCTAGAGGGCATCTTGAAAGAGCAAAAAGTCAAGTTCATCTACATCCTGCCCAATTTCCACAACCCGGCGGGAGTGACCCTTTCTCTGGAACGCCGTTATCAGTTGGTCAGGATAGCGGCCAAATATGGGACGTTTATCGTCGAGGATGACCCTTACGGCCAACTGCGCTACGAAGGGGAGGATATTATCCCCATTATCTCCCTGCATAAGGAGAACACCATTTACCTGAGCACTTTCTCCAAGACCCTGTCCCCCGGCATCCGTCTGGGTTGGATTGTCGCCCCGGAGCGGGTAATCGTCAAGTTCGTTCAGGCCAAACAGGGCACGGACCTGCATACCAGTACCTTCGTCCAGTACATCGCCGCCGATATTTGCAATCGCGGTATCCTCAGACGCCATGTCAAAAACATCCGGCGGATGTACCGGGAACGCCGGGACGTGATGCTGGCCGCGATGGAAAAGTACTTTCCGCCGGGTGTAACCTGGACCCGCCCCCAGGGCGGCCTGTTCCTGTGGGTCACCTTGCCGGAACACGTGGACACCGGGAAATTGCTTCAGGTGGCTCTTCAGGAGGAAAAGGTGGCCTTCGTGCCGGGTGTGGTTTTCTATCCATCGGCTGACCTGGGTGGTCATAACTGCATGCGGCTGAACTTCTCTAACGCCAGCCCGGAGATGATCGAGGAAGGCATCAGGAGGTTGAGCCGGGTATTGGTACGCGAGTTTGGATAATACGAGCTCCCCTACCCCCGAGTTCCCCGGAGTTCCTCAGGATTCCCTCTAAATTAGCTGTTAGTCGGGGTAGAAGCCGGGGAGCTTGGGGGAACTCGGGGGAACTCAGGAAATGGGAGGATCCATGAATCTGGTGGAGAGTGAAGTTGGCGACGTGGCCATACTTGCTATTGAAGGGGATGTAGATGCCGGCTCTGCACCGGATGTGGAACAGCGCTTGCGCGAATTGATGCAATCGGCGAAATACAAACTGGTGCTCGACCTGGAGGGAGTGCCTTATGTGAGCAGCGCTTTCCTGCGGGTGGTGCTGGCCGCAGCCAGAGATCTCCGTCGGCAGGGTGGAGATTTACGCCTGGCTAATCCACAATACCCGGTCCGCTCGGTGTTTGACCTGGCCGGGTTCAGTGGGCTGCTGAAGATATACGACGATCTACCATCAGCAATTTCCAGTTACCGAATCTAATCCGGGGGCTCTACTGAAAAAACCACGAAGGACACAAAGGAACACAAAGAACTTTCTGTCCTTTGTGGTAAAAGGCCTTTTGGCTGAAAGGAGTTGCAGCTTCCAATGACCACTGCCATCGTGCGTGCCACCCTGGATGATGTTCCGCAGCGCGTAGCCGAAGCCCTGTCGCTCATCGGTTACCAACCCCGCAAGAATGCCATTTTCATCAAGCCTAACGTCCCGGACTATGGCCCGCCTGATCAGGGTTTGTACACCGATCCGCGCGTGGTAGAGGGGCTGCTCCAGGCTTTCTCCGGCCATTCGGTGGTGATCGGTGAAGGGGGAATCATTGGGCGTGACATGGGGAAAGCCTTTCAGCGCACAGGCTACGCCGAACTGGCCCGGCGTTACGGCGCGGATCTGGTGGACCTGAACGAGGTGGAGCGAATGGAGGTGGAGTGGGAGTTCGGCAAGCTCGAACTCCCGGTTTTGCTCCACACCCACGAGTACATCAACGTAGCCAAGATGAAAACCCATGTGCAGACCGGGGTCACGCTGGGGCTCAAGAACCAGAAAGGATTGCTTTTACCCGCCGACAAACGCCGTTTCCACCGCCGTGACCTCAATGCCTGCATCGCTGCCCTGGGCCAAGTTGTGCAACCAGCCCTGACGGTAATTGACGCCATTATCGCTTTGGAAGGCGACGGCCCCTGGCGCTATGGCACTCCCAAGCCGATGGGTTTGTTAGTCGCCGGTCAGGACGTAGTTGAGGTAGACAACGTCTGCCTGCGGGTGATGGGCTTCCCCCCGGAACATGCGCCGCACATCCCTGTCCGCCAGACCGTAGACGTAGTTGGTCTGTCCATTGAAGAAGTGACACAGCCGTTCGCTTTTGGTTACCGGGGGTATTTCCGGTACAAAAACGTGTACGAGCACATCACCGACTCGTGCAGCGGATGTAATTGGACGCTGTATTACACCACTAGGTTGATCAAAGCTTCCTGGTGGCGACGACTCAAATTTCTCTACCGGGGCACATGGCGGCGGCTGGACATCGTGATGGGGCACGCGCGGGAATTGACCGGCCTGCCGGCAGGACATGGCAAGGTGGTATGCGTAGGTGATTGTGCCCGCGAGTACGCTGCCCGACACGGGTTGCCTATTGCGCGCGGTTGCCCGCCCACGGCAGAGGACGTGGTCAGGCTGCTGTGAACCAGGATGTTCAGGGTTTTCTTTCTCGCGTTTTTGTGGTAAAATATAAATGCGATCGAGTGTATCATTCACCGCTTTCGAACGTAGTCCGCAATTCCGTGCCCCTCACCCACAAACCACCAGCACACTCGATGATTGCAGGTCGCCGGTATCCCTATTATGTATAATTCATATGCAGGAGGTGTCCCATGCCACCTTAAGCTCGTTTTTTTACTGTTTCCGGTTTCGGTATCTCCCGCAAGGTTGCAAAGGAGGAGGTTCAAGCATGGAAGCTGTAATTGAGAAACCCTGGTTAAAGCACTACGAAGAGGGCGTCCCGGCGACGATTGATTACCCCAAAACAGTGATGCCCGATGTTTTGGCCGATACGGCCAGGAAACACCCGGCTCACCCAGCCATGATATTTAAGGGAACGAAGCTGAGTTACGGTGAGTTCAACAGGTTAGTAGACAAGCTGGCTGCCGGACTCCAGAAATTAGGGGTGAAGAAAAGCGATCGGGTAGCCGTTCATTTACCAAACTGCCCCCAATTCCCCATCAGCTATTATGCCATCCTGCGAGCCGGTGGCATCGTCGTCCCCTGTAACCCGACGTACGTGGCCCGCGAAATGGAGCACCAGCTCAACGACTCCGGCTCCGAGGTGATCATCACCCTGAGTGCTTTCTATCCCCTCATCAAGCAAATCCGGGCCAAGACCCAACTGCGCCATGTCATCGTGGCCAAGATCAAGACCTATCTGCCAGGCCTGCTCAGATTCCTCTTCACCATAGCCAAAGAGAAGAAGGAGGGCCACGCTGTGGACATCTCCGGCGATGCCCACACCTACTGGTTCCAAGATGTGCTGGCCCAAGCCCCGGAGAAGCCTACTCCTGTTGATTTATCCTGGGATGACACGGCGGTGCTGATGTACACTGGCGGTACCACGGGCGTTTCCAAAGGCGCACAACTCACTCACAAGAACATCCTGGTCAACGCTATACAGTGTAAACATTGGATGAAAACTGCCGAAGCTACCGAAATAGTCCTGACCACCCTGCCTCTGTTCCACAGTTACGGCATGACCACCTGCATGAACCACAGCGTGTGCACGGCCAGCACCATGATCCTGGTGCCCAATCCGCGCGACCTCAAGGACGTTCTGGAAACTATCAATAAATACCATCCTACCGTATACCCAGGTGTGCCGGCCATGTATGTGGCCATCAACAACGATCCAGGCGTTTTGGCCGGGAAGTACAACGTCAGGTCTATTCGAGCGTGTGTCAGCGGAGCAGCGGGCCTGCCGGTCGAAGTGCAAAAGAAGTTCGAGGAGATCACCGGGGGCAAGCTGGTGGAGGGCTATGGTTTGAGCGAAGCCACACCCGTAACCCATGCCAACCCCATCTTCGGCGAGAACCGCGTTGGCACCATCGGCCTCCCCTGGCCGGATACCGAAGCGGTGATCATGGACCTGGACACTGGCGAGAAGATCCTGCCCCCTGGCGAAGCCGGCGAATTGTGCATCCGCGGGCCGCAAGTGATGAAGGGCTACTGGAACATGCCCACCGAAACGGCCAACACCCTGCGTGGCGGCTGGTTGCACACCGGCGACATCGCCGTCATGGACGAGGATGGCTATTTTAGGATCGTGGACCGCAAGAAGGACATGATTCTGGGCGCCGGTGGATTCAACATCTATCCCCGTGAGATAGAGGACGTCTTGTACGAGCACCCCAAGGTCAAGGAAGTCGCGGCAGTGGGCGTCCCGGTTGGCGAGAAGGGAGAACGACCTAAGGTGTTTATAGTCCTCAAAGAGGGCGAAACCGCCACCGAGGAGGAGGTTCTGGAGTTCTGCCGCCAGAACCTGGCCCCTTACAAGGTGCCCAAGTTCGTGGAGTTCCGCGACGAATTGCCCAAGAGCATGGTCGGTAAAATCTTGCGCCGGGTGTTGCTCGAAGAAGAGTTGAAAAAGCAGCAGGGAAAAACCGATTGACAAGGAGCCAACGTTGATCCAACTGCACACCGCTATCACTGCCGTCGTCGTTTATTCCGACCGGGCGCGGGTGACCCGCAAAGGCACAATCACGCTTGACCCCGGTCTCCATCGGCTGGAAGTGTCGGAGTTATCCCTCAAGCTGGATCCAGCTTCGGTACGGGCCGCCGCCCGAGGTACTGCTCGCGCGCGGCTCCTGGGCGTGGACGTGCGCCGCGACTTCTACGTCGAGACGCCCGCCGAGCGCGTGCGCGAATTAGAAGGGCAGGTTGAGGCATTGGAGGATGAGATGCGCGCCCTCGACGCGCAGGCCGAACTCCTCAAACGAGAACGGGACATCGTGGGAGAATTGGCCGGCCAGACCGAAGCATACGCCCGAGGGTTAGCTTTCGGCAAAACGAATGCTGAGGCACAGATGGCCCTGCTCGACTGCCTGCACAGTCGGGCCGAGGCGCTCAATACAGCGATACTGGACCTGACCACTCGCCGCCGTGACCTGGAGCGCCGCTTGCAGAAAGCCCAGGGGGAACTCGACCAACTGCGTGGGGCAGGAGGTCGTGAGCGATATACTGCCGTGGCCGAGATTGAGGTGATCCAGGCCGGTGAGCTGACAGTTGAGCTAACCTATCTCGTCTCCGCTGCCGGCTGGCAACCATTGTATGACCTGCGGTTGCTGGATAAAGGCGAGCAATCGGTGGTGGAGATTGGTTACCTGGCCCAGGTTTCTCAGCGCACCGGCGAAGACTGGGCAGACGCGGCGTTGACCCTTTCCACTGCCCGGCCTGCCCTGACCGAGACGCTCCCTGAGCTAGAGCCCTGGTACATCGGGCCGGTCTATGCTCGAGAGCGCGCACCGGTGCCGCGCATGTTGAGGATGGCTGCTCCGGCGGCCCCCCCACCAGCGGAAGCAATGGTCACTGGCGCGGAGCCGGAGGCCATGCCGATAGAGGAAGTTGAAGCGGAAGTAGCTGTGGCTGCGGTGGAAGCGGGAGGGCTCGCTGTAACCTACCTGGTATCCGGCACGGTCACCATCCCTGCCAACGGCGACCCTCACAAAGTAGCCGTAACCCGCTTCGAGCTGGTGCCCAAACTGGATTACGTATCCACTCCCAAGCTGGTGGAAGCGGTCTATCGCCGCGCGCAAATGACCAACGACAGTCCATACACCCTGTTGCCGGGTTCGGCTAACCTCTTTGCCGGCGACGAATTCCTCGGCACCACCAGACTGGAACTGACCGCCCCGCAGGGGGAGTTGGAGTTCTATCTGGGAACTGACGATCGCGTCAAAGTGAAGCGCGAGTTGAAACGGCGTGAGGTGGACAAGCGGCTCATCGGTGATCGGCGACGCTTGCGCTACGGTTACGAAATCACGCTGCAAAATTTCCTGCCGACCGAGGTACAAGTCATGCTTCACGACCAAATCCCTGTGCCGCGCCACGAGGACATCAAGGTGAAACTGGAATCCGCCGAACCAAAGCCAAGTGAGCAGACAGAACTAAACCTGCTGGGCTGGGAACTTACTCTGAAGCCGGGCGAAAAACTGGTCGTGCGTTTCGACTTCACCGTCGAGCACCCGCGGGGGATGAATCTGATGGGATTGCCTTAAAGTAGCTGGCGGTATCTCCTCAACTCAAAAAGGCCAGCGGGAACAAAGCCCGTTGGCCTTTTCAACTCACTATCTGGCGTAGGTGTGTCGCACCTGATTCGCAGATGTTATTGCCCGGCCTGTCGGGTCAACACGTCCGCCGGCACTTTGTCCGCAGACCAGTATTCCGCTATCTGTGCCTTGGACCGCAGCTCAGCAAGCCACTTGTCAAAGGCATCGCTTTTACGCTGGGCCAGAACATCGGGTTCAAGTTCTCGCACCGCTCGTTCCATCACCTGGATGATATGGAAGCCGTAATAGCTTTTCACCGGGTCACTGATCTGCCCCACCGGCAGGGAGAACGCTGCCTCCTCGAACTCGGCCACCATTCCGCCATTCCGCGCGACCCACCCCACGTCTCCGCCCCGGTCTTTGGAACCCGGATCCTCGGAGACCTGAGCAGCCAAGGTTGCGAAATCCGCGCCATTCCGCAATTGCTCCACCAGAGTGCGCGCTTTTTCCTCCGCCTCTTGAACTGTTTTCTCGTCCGCGTCTGAGGCCACTTTGATCAGGATATGCCGCACGTGAGCCTGTTCTTCCTCCGTAGGCACGTCCTTGGTCACCACTTCCTGCACCTTCTGCCGCAGGAGGCTGGTTTGAATGTTCTGCCTGAACTCCGCTTCGGAAAGGCCAGTTTGCTCTTCCACCTGTTGCAGGAACTCCGCATACCACTGTTGGAACTGAGCCTCGGTAATGGGGGTAGATGTCGGCATGGGAGTGGTATCGGTGACCATCTCCTGGGAAGTGATGGGAGTGGGAGTGGGTGTCGGCGGAATACGGTAATACCCGAACATCTCTTCGATGGTGGTCTGCACCTCATCGGCGGTGACGGTGATGCCGTTTTGGGCGGCGTACTGGCGGATCAACTCGTTTTCGATCAGACTCTCCACCAGTTGCTTTGAGGTGTTACCGGTGTAGCGGACCATGCGCTGGTAATAGTCAGTACGGATAGGCACTCCGTTTACCACCGCTATCGGCGATGCCGGTTTGGCAAATCTTTCCTGATAAATTCCGAAGGCCAGAGTACCCACAATCAGGGCAACGGTGATACCCACCCCTATCCAGATCATCCTGAGCTGGCGTTTAACCTTGCGACTGCGCGCGATCTGCTTTTTGGTCAGGATAACCTGCTCTTTTGCCTTTGGGGCCTTGGAGCCTTTAGCCATGCATTGACCTCCTCTTCTTTCGGCCAGGGTAACTGCTCACCGCAGAGACGCAGAGAGCACAGAGAAAAAAGATTTTCGGGCAAAACCAGGGCGGACTTCGATTGAATTAGCAGCGATTTGGGCTAATCGGCAGCCGCCCTCTGCGAAAACCACAGAAAAACTCGGCGTACTCTGCGTCTCAGAGGTTGTCTAAAAATTCGGTTCGGCGACTAAAGTCACACCTGTAGGGCTTGCAGCCGAGCGTCCATCTGCATGGACGCGCTTCCGTCCGCGCAGGCGGACGGCCAGCCGGAGGCTCACCAGGCGTGATTTCTAATCGCCAGCCTAATTTTCAGACATGCTCTCAGCGGTGTAGAGGTGAACAGTTACCGGCCAGGTACGTAAAGGGCATAGGATTGCAACGCATCCTATGCCCCGTCGTTCTCAAACGAGGTTGTGGATCTAGCCGTAACGTCGCACATGCTCAGCGGCAAAGGGGAGCAAGGCCAGATGGCGTGCCCGCTTGATAGCCACTGCCAGCCGTCGCTGATGTTTGGCACACGTGCCAGTCTGGCGGCGTGGTCTGATCTTCCCCCGCTCGGTTAGGTAACGGCGCAAGGTATCCACATCCTTGTAATCTATGTATTTTGTACGGTCTACACAGAAAGCGCAGACCTTGGGATGGGGGGTGTATCGCTGGCGCTGGGCACGGCGTGGTGTTGCCTCTTCTGGCTCCTCCAGCTCCTCGTCCTCATCGGTAAAGTCCATGTCTTTAGCCACTTTGGCCACTTTACATTCCTCCTGAAATTCACAGATTATGTACTCTCCCGCAGGTTGGCAAATCCGTCAAAATATCATACTGAATCCCGGCAATCCAACTGATTTCTCGCCAAAACTGCCCCTAAACCTGCGGGAGGGTGAGCAGTTAATACGGATAGTCTTCTTCGGTAAGGTCTCCTTCTTCGCTTTCGGCTGGAACTTCAACCCCCTTGCGGTTCCCGAGAATAATCATCTCATTTGCTACCAACTCGGTGCGGTAGTGCTTCTTGCCGTCCGCGTCTTCCCATCCCCGCGTCTGCAATCGGCCTTCCACGTAAACTTGTTGTCCCTTGTAGAGGTGCTGCTTACATATCTCCGCCAAATTGCCCCAGGCTACTACGTTGAACCATTCCGTTTCCTCCCGGCGCTCTCCATCCGCCGCGATCCAACTCCGGCTGGTAGCCACACTGAACGACGTTACCGGACGGCCGCTGGGAGTGTAGCGCATTTCTGGGTCCCGCCCCAGGTAGCCGATTACCATCACCTTATTCAAGCCTCTCGCCATGTCAATGCACTCCTTGTCAACTACACATCCAGTCGTACCACCAAGTAGCGAATGACGTCTTCTGAGAGCTTCAGGTTTCGTTCCAACTCGGGCAGAGCTTCCTGTGGAATCTGAGCTTGCAGCACTGCGTAGTATCCTTCCAGATGCTTGCGGATAGGATACGCCAATCGCCGCCGACCCCAGATGTCCACCTTGGTCACCAAGCCGCCCCCGGTAGCCACGAACTGCTTGATTCGATCCACCGTGCTATCCAGGGCCTCCTGTTCGACCTCCGGCGACACGATGACGCTCAGTTCGTAATTGCGCATCTCGCTCGCTTGTCCTCCTTTCTGTGGGATTGCCCCCGGTCTAGCGTTCAGCCGGGAGCAGAAAGAACGTGAGACGTCAAAATGCTTTCCTCAACGCCTCGCGGCAACAACGGGGCTAATGATAGCATAAAGTGAGGAATTTGGCAAACATTGTCTGGGTAGCGCACATCCAGGACACACCATTGCCGGTACAAAATGCTCTTTTAATCATTTTCTAATCATTCACTTACCTTGTTCTAACCTTTGCGTGATATATTTAAAGCTGATACTGGCCGATCAATTACAGTTAGCAGCATTCCTCTTTTCCGCTGGTCGGCCTTATAACCTCCTCCAAAGGCAGTAAGGGATTGAAAACCACCACCTCACTGCAGTGAATTTTCACTGGACCAATCCCTGCCATTATATCCGGTCTTCGACATCGCCCTGCCATTGAGCTCAGACCGACTAGGGGGGAATAAGCTTTTTCATTGAGGAAATGGCCGAGTCGCCATGAGTTTTGCACCGATAAGGGGAAATAGATGTCGTCGAAGATCGGATCCCCGGAATCAATTCCTTATCCCCTTATTCGCGTTGAACGGGACAAGCGGGCGTATTTCATCGCCAAACGTCTGTTTGACTTGGTCCTGGCTATCGCGTTTCTTGCCCTTTCCGCGCCCATTCTAATGCTGATCGCCTTGTGCATCAGATTAGAGTCCCCAGGCCCGGTGATCTTCAAGCAAAAGAGAGTCGGCAAGGATGGCAAGATATTTGGGTGTTACAAGTTCCGTTCAATGTACTGTGACCACCCCGACCCGCGAGAACTGGCTTTTATGAGAGCCTTTATCAACGGACAGGTGTCAGAACCGCCGGGTGGGATCGGGAGCACGTTCAAGAGCCACGAGAGGAATAAAGTGACGCGCGTGGGGCGTATTTTGCGGCGCACGAGTTTGGATGAACTGCCCCAGTTCATCAACGTACTGCGCGGAGAGATGAGCCTCGTCGGTCCACGGCCCCACGTAGTTAGCGAAGTAGCCGCATATGCTCCCTGGCATCGCCGTCGGCTGGCCGTTTTGCCTGGCATCACTGGCTGGGCTCAGGTGAACGGCAGGAGCTGTTTGACGTTCGATCAACTGGTCAGATACGACCTGGAGTACATCGAACGGCAGTCACTGGCTTTTGATTTGGCAATCTTATTCAAAACAGTAACGGTGGTGATCACTGGCGCTGGGACGGAGTAGACTCGTGGCCGGAGGTTTTGGTGAAGGCTATTTGTTGAACCACGCCAGTATGCACGAGCGATGAGGTAGCTTTGATGCTTAAAGCAGCGGTGATTGGAGTGGGGTCCATGGGCCGGAACCACGCCCGGGTCTACGCCGAGTTGGAGGACGTGGATCTGGTGGCAGTGGCCGACAGCGACCAGGGAACTCTACAGAAGGTATCGCGCATTTATCGGGTACGAGGTTACGCCAATTACCAGGAGATGCTCGATAAGGAACAGCCGGACGTCGTCTCCGTGTGCGTTCCCACTCCATATCATCACGAAGTGGCTTTGGCCGCCTTGCTCCATGGATGCCACGTACTGGTAGAAAAGCCAATTGCCTCGACTTTGGAACAGGGTTGGGAGATCATCGAGCAGGCGCGAGCAGCTAATCGTCATCTCATGGTGGGCCACATTGAGCGTTTCAATCCGGCTTTGGTCGAGTTGAAACGACAATTGGATGCGGACAAATTGGGCCGGGTCTTTCAGATTCATAGCCGGCGGTTAGGGCCCTTTCCTCCCCAAATGAGTGAGGTGGGAGTGGTCATAGACCTGGCGACCCATGACCTGGACATTATGCGTTATCTGACCGGGTCGGAAGTGGCCCGGCTTTATGCCGAAACGGAGCATAACCTCCGGACAGAGTGTAATGATCTGGTTTCGGGACTGGTTAAGTTCCAAAACGGTGTGCTTGGTGTGCTAGACATCAGTTGGCTGACCCCGACCAAGATACGAGAGTTATATGTCACGGGTGAAAGGGGGATGTTCCTGGTCAATTATCTGACCCAAGAACTCTGCCTGTACGAGAACGGGTTTGTTCACGGCAATGGATGGGATTCACCTGGCTTTCTGTGGGGTGTGGATGAGGGGTGTATGATCCGGCACAGAATTCAGAAGCAGGAGCCATTGCGGTCGGAATTGGACGCGTTCGTCCGGTCTGTGCTGGAAGACAGGATTCCGCCTGTCCGCGGTGAGGATGGCTTGATCGCTTTAGATCTGGCCTGTCACCTGCAACTTTCGGGGCAGGAAAAGAAAATCATTGTGTTCACTCGAACAGATCAGGTGGAAACCAGGGAAAGCCACAAGCACGGAAGCGAGCAGAGTCCGCAGTCGTCATTTATCGCCTGGTGGTTGGGCGAGCGCACAGTGACCAGTTGATTGACACATTTGCTGCTGCAGCGCATGAGGGGTTACTTCATGAAAGTAGTAATTCTTGCTGGCGGTTATGGAACTCGTCTCAGTGAAGAAACTGGCGTGAGACCCAAGCCGATGGTGGAGATTGGCGAGAAGCCGATTCTCTGGCATATTATGAAAATCTACTCTGCCTACGGCCTGAACGATTTTATCATCTGCTGTGGGTACAAGGGGTATATGATTAAACAATACTTCGCCAACTATTTTCTCTATATGTCGGACGTGACCTTTGACTTGAGAAACAACAGTGTGAAAATCCATCAAAACGACGCCGAACCATGGAGAGTCACCCTGGTTGACACCGGCGACAAAACTATGACCGGGGGACGGCTTAAGCGGGTGAAGGATTACATTGGCGACGAGACCTTCTGCATGACCTATGGTGATGGCGTCAGCGATGTGAATATCACCCGGCTGATTGAGTTCCATCGAGAGCAGGGGGTTCTGGCCACTCTGACCGCTGTGCAGCCACCAGGCCGGTTTGGTACGTTCAATCTGGCGCAAGGGCAAACCAAAATCTCCAGCTTTAGAGAAAAGCCTCGCGGTGATGGGGCCTGGATTAGTGGCGGTTATTTTGTCCTGGAACCGGGTGTAATGGATTACATCGAGGGTGACGCAACTGTGTGGGAGCAGGAGCCCCTCAAAAGGCTGGCTCAAGATGGCATGTTGTCAGCCTACAAGCATTATGGGTTTTGGCACCCTATGGACACCCTTCGGGATAAAAACGTCCTAGAAGAAATGTGGGCTGCGGGCAATCCTCCCTGGAAGGTCTGGGAATGAACGAGGCGTTTTGGCGAGATAAGAGGGTCTTGGTCACTGGGCATACGGGATTCAAGGGCAGTTGGCTCTCCCTCTGGCTGCAAGCCATGGGAGCCCACGTAGTTGGTTATGCCCTGTCTCCCCCCACTCAACCCAGCCTGTTCGAGATAGCTCACGTGGCCGATGGCATGGCTTCCATCCAGGGAGATATACGAGACCTGGACCACCTTCAGACGGTCATGGCCGAGCATCAACCCGAGATCGTCATCCATATGGCAGCCCAGCCCCTGGTCCGGCATTCATACGAGCATCCTGTCGAAACCTATTCGACCAACGTCATGGGTACGGTGAACGTGCTGGAGGCAGTGCGCCGCACCGGCGGCGTGCGGGTGCTCGTCTGCATCACCAGCGATAAGTGCTACGAGAACAAGGAGTGGGTGTGGGGGTATCGGGAGGAGGACCGGCTGGGCGGACGCGACCCCTATTCCAGCAGCAAGGGTTGCGCCGAACTGGTGATCTCGGCCTACCGCCGTTCCTACTTCCCGTCGGAGCGATACGAGGAGCACGGTGTGGCCCTGGCCAGCACGCGCGCGGGCAACGTCATCGGCGGTGGCGATTGGGCCCAAGACCGCTTGATCCCTGATATTATGCGTGCCATCCTGGAAAACCGCCCCGTGGTCATTCGCAATCCCAACGCCATCCGCCCCTGGCAACACGTGCTGGAGCCGTTAAACGGCTACCTGTGCCTGGCGGAACGGCTTTGGAGCGACGGCCCCCGCTTTGCTCAGGCGTGGAATTTCGGACCGGACAGCGAGAACGCCAAGACTGTGGGCTGGATCGTTGATTATCTGACCCGCCGATGGGGTGAAGGAGCGCGGTGGGAATTGGATGGGAGCGAGCATCCCCACGAGGACACCTATCTCAAGCTGGATAGCTCCAAAGCCCGCAGCCTGCTGGGTTGGGCTCCTAAACTCTCCCTTGCCACCGCCCTGGAATGGATTATAGAGTGGTATCGGGGTTACAGGCAGCAAGCAGACATGCGCACGCTGACCGAGGCTCAGATTGAGCGATTTGAAGCGATGTAAATGCCATGATCTTCGAGGAAACACCACTACGAGGGGCCTATATCATCACCCTGGAGCCTATCCGGGATAACCGGGGCTTCTTCGCGCGGGCATGGTGTCAGAAAGAGTTCGCCGCCCATGGACTCCATACTTCATTTGTTCAAGCTAATATTACGTTCAGTCCCAAGCGGGGCACATTGCGCGGTCTGCATTACCAGATAGTCCCGCACGAGGAGATCAAGCTGGTGCGATGCATGCGGGGTGCTATCTACGACGTGATCATTGATCTGCGCCCGGATTCACCTACCTACCTGCAGTGGCTGAGCACCGAGCTGACGGCGGAGAACCGCAAGGCGATTTACATCCCAGAGGGATTCGCGCACGGCTACCAGACTCTGGAGGACGACACCGAGGTCTTCTACCAGGTGGGGCAATTCTACGCCCCCCAATACGAGCGCGGCATCCGCTGGGATGATCCGACTTTTAAAATCAAGTGGCCCATCAACGCGCCGCTTACCCTGTCGGAGAAGGATAAGAGCTGGCCGGATTTCTCGCCTCAAGGCCTGGGCGATGACTCATAGCGAACTCAGCGGGTTGCTGGCCGACACGTGGTGGTTCGGGCTGACCGGCAGACTCTCGGACGCGGATTTCAAGATGTTGGCCGCCCGACGGGCCGCACAGGGATTCTCGGCCATTCAACTGGTGGTCGGAGTCCCGCCCGAAGTGGGACCGGCCAACGAGAACGCCAAAAGTCCGGTGGGGTTCCCGTGGACCCTGGACGGGCAACTGAACGAAGCATATCTCCAATTCGCGCGAGATAGAATCCTGTACCTTAACACCCTGGGTTTGACCGCCGTGGTCTACGGCGCGTGGGGACATCAAATAGCCTGGTTGGGGCAGGAGATGATGAGTACGTGGTGGCGCAAGATCATCGAGACTCTGGACGATCTCGAGGTCATCTACTGCCTCTGCGGTGAGAGCAATCTCTGGATCGGTCAGGAGGAGATGCTGCTGCCCGACAAGACCACCAGCGAGCTGCCGCTCCGAGACCGCTTCTCACGGTTACCCCCTGGCCTGAGAGACACCGTCCATCGCCTTTGGAAGCGGCTGCACCGACGTCAACGGGAAGCCCGTCGGCAGGCCTGGGGTTTCGTGTTGGAGGAGATGGCACGACATACCGACAAACCCATCATCGTCCACCCCATGGCAGACGAGACAGGCTATGACGCTGTACCCAATCCAGACCGGCTGGCAGTGAACACAGCCCAGACCGGGCACGATGCGCGGGCCAGAAATCGCCTGTGGCAATTGCCTCTGAGTCTGCAGCAGCATGGTCGTGCTTATAAAGGGTACATCAACCTCGAACCGTGGTACGAGGGCATAGGAGATCAGTTCTGGACCTCGGATCAACTCTACGCCTATTGGGTTTCAATGCTGGCCGGAGCCACGGGTCATTGCTACGGGGCGCAGGGAATATGGAACGTGGGAGACGGTGAATTCCTGGCCCATTGGGGGAAACAAACCTTTGCTCAAGCGGTGGCGCTGGACACGCCCCGGCTGATCGGGCTTTCTCATCAGCAGTTCCTACAACACCATGATCCGGCGAGCGGGGTCTTCTATCAAACCCGGGGGAAAGAGCTCATCACCATCGGCAGAAAGCACGGTGAAAAACTGGTTCAATTCTTCCCCGACGTGGCTCGCGCTGACCACGTGCCCGTTGGGGACATCTGGCTACCGCTGAACGGAGCATTCGCAGACACCCTACCCTCTCAAGGTCCGGTAGTCATTTTCCGCAAGAGTTAGTTCGAGCACCAGGGAAGGAGTCTATGGTCATCGTTGACAAAGCGCTGGAGAAACGAGAGAAAGAAGGCAACCCTATTGGCGTGGCCATGGTGGGCGCCGGTTACATGGGGCGCGGCATTGCCCTGCAGATCATCACCGCCACACCGGGCATGAGGCTGGTTGCCATCTCAAATCGCACCCTGGCGCAGGCCGAGCGAGCTTACCGCCAGGCGGGTATTGAAGCAGTCAAAGTAGTCGAAACCGTCTCCCAGCTAGAAAGGGCTATCGCCCAAGGGCAGTATGCCATCACCGAGGATGCGCTGCTGCTCTGCCGGGCCCAGGGCATTGATGCCGTGATCGAGGTGACGGGCACGATTGAGTTTGGTGCCCACGTGGCATTAGCGGCCATCAAAAACGGCAAGCACGTCATCCTGATGAACGCAGAACTGGATGCCACGATCGGCCCCATTCTGAAAGTGTACGCTGACCGCGCTGGCGTAGTGATCACCAATTCCGATGGTGACCAGCCGGGCGTAATCATGAACCTCTACCGCTTTGTCAAAGCCATCGGCTGCCGACCGGTATTGGCGGGTAACATCAAGGGGCTTCACGATCCCTACCGCACGCCCGAGACCCAGCAAGGATACGCGGCCAAATATCATCAAAAGCCACAAATGGTCACTTCCTTTGCCGACGGCACCAAAATCTCGATGGAAATGGCGGTGGTGGCGAACGCGACCGGTTTCCGGGTGGGCCAACGCGGGATGTATGGGCCCCACTGCACTCAAGTCAGTGACGCTCTCACGTTGTTCCCTATGGAACAGTTGCTCCAGGATGGCCTGGTGGATTACATAGTAGGCGCGGAGCCGGCGCCTGGGGTGTTTGTTCTGGGTTACAACGATCACCCCTTGCAACAGGAATACATGAAGTACTATAAAATGGGCGACGGGCCACTATACGTCTTTTACACGCCGTATCACTTGTGCCACCTGGAGGTCCCGCTGACCGTGGCACGGGCGGTACTGTTCCACGATGCCACTGTGACACCTGTGGCCGGCCCGGTATGCGAGGTGATCGCCGCTGCCAAGCGCGACCTGAAAACCGGTGAAGTGCTCGATGGACTTGGGGGATTCACTTGCTACGGGCTGCTGGAAAACTCCGACATCTGCCGGGCCGAGGATCTGTTGCCCATGGGGCTGTCCGAGGGGTGTAGACTTAAAAGGGACATTCCGCGGGACCAGGTTATCACCTACGACGACGTAGAAGTGCCCCCAGGCCGCTTATGCGATGAATTATGGGCTGAACAGAATGCTTACTTTGCCTTGGGCGAGAGCCATGCAGCGATGGCGAAAGCTACAACAGCAGGCCCGTTGGATGAGTAGATGGTCAGATGTCGTCTCCGAGCGGGTATTGGTAGCGGGAATAGCAGCGGTATTGATTCTAGTCAACTTGCTGCCCATCTGGCTGGTTCGCTTTCCACCACTGCAGGATTATCCCAATCATCTGCTCACGGCTCACATAATAACTCACTATAACGATCCGAATTTTGACTACGCTCAGAACTTCATCCTGTCATGGCGTCCGGTGCCCAACATGCTGGCCGATGTGATTATGGCCGGCCTGGCCCGTGTGGTGACCACGCCACTGGCAGGTAAGCTGGTTTTGAGTCTGTATATTGTACTTTTTCCGGCGAGCATTTTCTATCTGGTCAACGCGATAGACAGAAACAAATTACTGTTGGGATTCTTTGGCTTCCTGTTGACCTATAACTGGTTCTTT
>JANLFX010000044.1 GCA_024653325.1 Anaerolineae bacterium | reverse complement strand
GGTGAGGGAGGGGTTAGGAGAGGTCAAAAAGCCCGAATTTAACATTGTCGAGCTAATTATACGGGGAGGAGGTGAAAGTATGGTGGAATGTCCCGAATGTGCAGCAGAACTTGACCTGGCTCCCGATGTGGAGGAGGGAGAGATCCTGGTCTGTCCGGACTGCGGGGTCGAGCTGGAAGTGGTGAGTGTGGATCCCATCACCCTGGAACTGGCCCCCGAGGTAGAGGAAGACTGGGGCGAGTAGGCTGTGGGTCGGGTTGCCAACCTGACCCCCACGGAGGTGACACGAATGGGAGGTAGAACAAATGGGGAAGTGAAGATAGGGGTGATATGTTCTCGGGTGCGGGTCGAGGAGAAGTTGCTGTTCACGGCTCTGGAAAAGCGAGGGGTGGACTACAAGCGGATTGACCCGCGGGGGATGGTCTGCACCCTGGGCGGGAATGGCCTGGGAAAATACGATGCCATGCTCGTCCGCTGCGTGAGCCACTCGCAAGCTTATTACCTCACCCGCTGGCTGGAGGACCTGGGTATCCCGACGGTCAGCCCCCACCGGGTGGTGGCTACCTGTGGTGACAAGCTGCTCACCAGCGCCGCCCTGCAGGCCGCGGGCGTGCCCATCCCCCGCACCCAGCTCGCTTTTACGCCGGAGGCAGCGCTGGCAGCCATCGAGGAGATGGGCTATCCGGTGGTGCTCAAACCGGTGCATGGCTCGTGGGGGCGGCTGTTAGCCAAGGTGAACGACCGGAATGCGGCAGAGGCTCTCCTGGAGCACAAGACGACGTTGGGGGGCTACGTCCACAGCGTTTTCTACATCCAGGAGTACGTGGACAAGCCGGGGCGGGACATCCGCAGTTTTGTCGTAGGCGACGAGACGATAGCCGCCATCTACCGCAATTCACCGCACTGGATCACCAACACGGCGCGGGGAGGAAGTGCCTCAAACTGCCCTATCACCCCGGAGATAGATCGCATTTCCAGGGCGGCGGCGCAAGCCGTGGGCGGTGGCGCGGTGGCCATAGACATCCTGGAGACTCCCGATGGCCGTCTTTTGGTAAGCGAGGTCAACCACACCCCCGAGTTTCGCAATAGCATTGCCCCCACGGGGGTGGATATTCCGGGGAAAATCATTGACTACGTTTTGGAGGCCGCAACTATGAAATCGGGGCGACAAAAGTAGGGGTTTTGTGCTCTCGTGTGCGCCTGGAGGAGAAGCTCATCCTCCAGGCGCTGCAGGAGCGCGACGCGGAAGTGGAGAAAATAGACGCCGAGCGGGTGACCTGGAATCTGAATGGCAGCGCATTAGGGGATTATGACGTCATCCTGGTTCGCTGTGTGAGCCACTCGCAAGCTTATTACCTCACCCGCTGGCTGGAGGACCTGGGCATCCCAACGGTCAGCCCCCACCGGGTGGTGGCTACCTGTGGTGACAAGCTGCTCACCAGCGCCGCCCTGCAGGCCGCGGGCGTGCCCATCCCCCGCACCCAGCTCGCTTTTACGCCGGAGGCAGCGCTGGCAGCCATCGAGGAGATGGGCTATCCGGTGGTGCTCAAACCGGTGCATGGCTCGTGGGGGCGACTGTTAGCCAAGGTGAACGACCGGAATGCGGCAGAGGCTCTCCTGGAGCACAAGACGACGTTGGGGGGTTACGTCCACAGCGTTTTCTACATCCAGGAGTACGTGGACAAGCCGGGGCGGGACATCCGCACGCTGGTGGTGGGTGACGAAGTCGTTTACGCCGTTTATCGTCGCTCTGAGCACTGGATCACCAACACAGCGCGGGGCGGGGAGGCTTTGCCCTGTCCTATGTCTCCGCAGATTGTGGAGCTTTCGCTGGCGGCGGCCCGCGCGGTGGGGGGTGGAATTGTTGCCGTGGACTTGCTGGAAACGAAGGATGGCCGGCTGCTGGTTAATGAAGTCAATCATACTCCGGAATTTCACGGGGCTATGCAGGCTACCGAAGCCGACATCGTTGGAAAGATGGTAGATTATGTTCTAAAAATAGCGTCTTGAGGTGCGACGCACTTTGGAAGTGCGTCGCACCTGGCAGGAGGAGAGAATGGTTCATGCTGCTATCATTGGCGCTTCCGGTTACGCTGGGGGCGAGCTGTTGCGACTGTTGCTGGCCCATCCCCAGGTGGAGGTGAGCCAGATCACCTCAGAGACTTACGCCGGGCAGTACGCTTACCTGGTACATCCCAATCTGCGCGGACACACCGAACTGCGCTTCACGCGCCTGGCCGATCTGGCCCCTTGTGATCTGTTGTTCCTGGCCTTGCCCCACGGGCAGGCTATGGACCGCATTGAAGAGTTTGCTTCCCTGGCCGAGCGCATCGTGGATTTGTCCGCCGACTTCCGTTTGCGCGATGCGGCGGACTATCCGCGCTGGTACGGTCGCCAGCACCCGGCGCCGCAGTGGCTGGAACGTTTCGTGTATGGCCTTCCGGAATTGCATCGCCAGGAATTGAGGGAAGCGCGGTACGCCAGCGGCACTGGCTGTAATGCAGCAGTCACCCTGCTAGCTTTGTGGCCCCTTTACCGGCGGGGGTTGGTGCGGGAAACGGTGGTCGAGGTCAAAGTCGGCTCCTCAGAGGGGGGCAACAAGCCCAGTCCGGCCTCTCATCATCCGGAGCGGGCCGAAGTAGTGCGCTCCTACGCGCCGGTCGGCCACCGCCATCTGGCCGAGTTGATCCAGGAACTGGACCTCAACCCGGCGCAACCTGGCCTGTATTTTTCCATCACGGCCGTCGGCATCGTGCGGGGGGCTTTGGCCACCTGTCACTGCTTGCTCCATGAGGAACTGGACGAGCGGGAGGTGTGGCGCATCTACCGTCAGGATTACGGTGCGGAACCCTTTGTGCGCCTGGTGAGCGCCAAACACGGGATTTACCGCTACCCGGAGCCCAAAATCCTGAGCGGTGCTAACTATTGTGACATCGGTTTCGTCGCTGACCCGGGACAGCGGCGCCTGGTAGTCGTTGCCGCTATTGATAATCTGATGAAAGGCGCTGCCGGTAATGCAGTGCAGACTATGAACGTGATGTATGGCTGGCCGGAGGCGATGGGCTTAGAGTTTCCAGGATTACATCCCATCTGATATAACACGGGCTGAAGCCCATGTCATGAGGAGGAGAAACCATGATCGTCGTGAAAGTAGGGGGTAATGGTAAACTGGACATCGAGGCCGTGTGCGCCGATATCGCCGAATTGGTCCACCAGGGCGAGCAAGTCATCCTGGTGCACGGTGGCTCTCACGAGACCAATGTCATCGCGGAGAAGCTGGGACATCCCCCGCGTTTCGTGACCTCAGTTTCGGGGCATGTCAGTCGCTACACGGACCGGGAGACGCTGGAGATTTTCGCCATGGTCACGGCGGGGCGCATCAACAAGCTGTTGGTGGAGCGCCTGCAACAGTTGGGGGTCAACGCCGTCGGCCTCTCCGGGCTGGACGGGCGTCTGCTGGAGGGCAAGCGCAAGTCCACGCTGCGCATCATCGAGGACGGCAAGCAGAAGGTGCTGCGCGACGATTACAGCGGCCAGATAGAGCGGGTCAACGTCCCGCTTTTACACAGTCTCTTAGCGGCAGGCTATGTGCCAGTAGTAGCCCCGCTGGCCATAAGTTACCAGGGCGAGGCGTTGAACGTGGACGGCGACCGCGTGGCCGCGGCCATTGGCGCCGCCTTCAACGCTGAGGTGCTCATTATCCTCTCCAACGTCCCTGGCCTCCTCAGGGACCTCCGCGACGAGAAAACCCTCATCCCCCTGGTCGGACAGGGGCAAATCGAGGAGTACCTGGAACGCTACGCCCAGGGCAGAATGAAAAAGAAGCTACTGGGGACTATCGAGGCGCTCAAGGGAGGGGTGAGAAAAGCAGTCATCGCCGATGGACGGGTGGAAAGGCCCATCTATCGCGCCTTATCCGGGTCAGGAACGGTGATAACTCAGGGGGGACCATGAGGACCGGTATCAGTGATTTCAAAATCATTGAGTCCACTTTGCGAGAGGGGGAACAATTTGTAGGAGCCAGCTTCACCACGCAGCAGAAACTGGAGATAGCTCAAACCCTCGACGAGTTCGGGGTAGAGTATATCGAGCTGACCTCGCCAGTGGTATCGCCTGGAAGTTACGAGGACATCAAGGCTATCGTGGCCCTGGGGCTGCGGGCCAAAATCCTGACCCATATCCGCTGCGACAAGAACGATGCCGCCAAGGCGCTGGAGATAGACCTGGACGGCATAGATATTGTCATTGGAACCAGCTCTTTTCTACGGCGTTTTTCCCACGGCAAGGACATTCCGCAGATTATTGAGGCGGCGGTGGAGGTCCTCAGCTTCATCAAAGCCCAGCGCCCGGAGTTGGAGGTGCGTTTCAGCACCGAGGACTCCTTCCGCAGCTCTTGGGAGGACCTGTTCATGGTGTACAAAGCGGTGGACGAGGTGGGTGTAGACCGGGTGGGTGTGGCCGACACGGTGGGCGTGGCCACTCCTTTCGAGGTCTACAATCTGGTCTCGAAAATCAAGAGTTTTGTGCGGGCCGAGGTGGAATTCCACGGGCACAACGATTCCGGCTGTGCCATTGCCAACAGCTACGCCGCCCTCGAGGCTGGCGCCACCTGCATAGACACCAGTGTGCTGGGCATCGGGGAGCGCAACGGCATTACCCCCTTGGGTGGGTTAATCGCCAGGCTCTACGCCCTTGATCCGCGCCTGGTCGGCAAGTATCGCCTGGAAGTCCTCAGGGAGCTGGATCAGATGGTGGCACGCTGGGTGGGGGTGGATATTCCCTTCAACAATTACATCACCGGTATCACGGCCTTCACCCATAAGGCCGGCATCCATGCCAAAGCCATCCTGAACGAGCCCCAGACCTATGAAATTTTAAACCCGGAGGCTTTTGGCCTTTCCCGTTACATCTCGGTCGCACACAGACTCACCGGTTGGCATGCCATCAAATGGCGGGCAGAGCAACTGGGCCTTGAACTGGACGAAAGACAGATAAAAGAGGTCACTGCCCACCTCAAAGCGTTGGCGGATGAGAAGCCGCCCTCGCTGGATGACGTGGACACTTTGCTCAAACGTTGGGCTAATGGATGGAAGAAGGAGGAAAAGGTACATGCGGAGGTTTAGACCTTTTGGTTTAGCAGGCGATTTTTCCGAAGAGATGCTGGCGGCGAAGATCCAGGGCCCGGTCTACATTGACGACACCACCCTGAGGGACGGTGAGCAGACGGCGGGCGTGGTCTTCGCTAACGAGGAGAAGATCAACATCGCCAAGATGCTCGCCCGCCTGGGCGTCCATCAGATAGAAGTGGGCATCCCGGCCATGGGCGGCGATGAGAAGAAGGCTATCCGGGAGATCGTGGACCTGGAATTGCCCACCAGCATCCTGGCCTGGAACCGGGCCGTAATCAGCGACATCCAGCACTCCCTCGACTGTGGTGTCAATGCCGTTGCGGTGTCCATTTCGGCCTCGGATATTCACATCAAGCACAAGTTGATGCAAGATAGACAATGGGTGCTGGATTCAGTGCGGCGCGCGGTGGAGTTCGCCAAGAGCCACAACCTCTACGTCTCGGTCAACGCCGAGGACGCTTCCCGGGCCGATGCCGATTTCCTCCTGGAGTTTGCCCTGGCTGCCAAAGAAGTCGGCGCCGACCGCCTGCGCTATTGTGACACGGTGGGCATCCTGGACCCCTTCGAGACCTACCAGCGCGTCAAGGTCCTGGTGGAGGAGACGGGCCTGCCCATCGAAATGCATACCCATAACGACTTTGGCATGGCTGTGGCCAACGCTATCGCCGGGCTCAAGGCGGGGGCTACCTACGTCAACACCACCGTCAACGGGCTGGGCGAGCGGGCGGGAAACGCTTCGCTGGAAGAACTGGTGATGGCCCTTCGCTATTGTGAGGGGATCAATCTGGGATTCTGTACCTCTTTCTTCCGCGAGCTCTCGGAGTACGTGGCCCTGGCTTCGGGACGACCCCTGCCCGCCTGGAAGCCGGTAGTCGGGAGCAACCTCTTCGTCTACGAGTCGGAGGGCCGGGCCAGTGGGGCGGCCCGCGATCCGGGAACCTATGAGATATTCCTGCCCGGCGAAGTGGGCCTTCTGCGCCGCTTCAACGTGGGCAAGTACTCCGGCCCCAGTGTAGTCCACCAGAAACTGCGCGAATACGGCTATCACCCTTCCGAAAAGGAAGTGGGAGAGTTGGTTCCCACCCTGAGATCCAAATCCATCGCGCTCAAGCGCTCCCTTTTCGACAAAGAGGTGGTAGAGGAATACATAGCTTTGCGAGGGAGGAAAGGAAAATGACTGCCAAGATTCGGCTTTTGGACACGACTTTGCGGGACGGCGAACAGGCGGTCGGAGTGATCTTTACCCGCCGGGAGAAGGAACAGATCGCCGCTCTGCTGGCGGAGATAGGTATCCCGGCCATTGAAGCGGGCTTTCCTGCCCTGGGACCTGAGGAGAAAGAATGCGTACAGGCGGTCGTCAAGGCCGGGTTAAAGGTGGGGGACAAGGGGGACCCCCTGGAGGTCAATGCCTTTGCCAGGGCGAGGCGGGAGGACATCCGTGATGCTGCCGCGTGCGGCGTTCAAAGCGTGATCATCTCCATCTCCACTTCGGATGTGCACATCGAGCGCAAATTCCAACGCTCGCGGGCCTGGGTCTTGGAACGGATGGAGGAGGCAGCGGACGAGGCCAGAGCTCAGGACCTGGCCTTCACCGTGAGCGCGGAGGACGCCTCGCGCACTGACCTGTCTTTCCTGATAGAGTATTATCGCCTGGCCGAGAAGTTGGGGGCGAAGATGGTACGTTACTGCGATTCCCTGGGAGTGGACGACCCCTTCAGCGCCTACGGACGCATCAGGCGCATTGGTCAGGCGATTGCCCTGCCCATCGAGATGCACATGCACAACGATTTCGGAATGGCCACGGCCAATGTGCTGGCGGGACTGCGCGCCGGGGCCGGCTCGGTGGCCGCTTCCATCGGCGGGCTGGGAGAGCGTACCGGTAACTCTCCCCTCGAAGAAGTGGTGATGGCCCTGAAGTACCTCCACGGGGTTGATTTAGGCATAGACACATCGCGCTTTCGGGAGGTCGCCGAGTACGTGGCCGGGGCCAGCCAGCGGGCTATTCCCGTCTGGAAGGCGATCATCGGCACCAACGTTTTCGCCCACGAATCGGGTATTCATGCCGACGGTATCCTCAAGAACCCCGCCAACTACGAGGCTTTCAGTCCGGAGGAGGTGGGCCTGGAGCGGCAAATGATCATCGGTAAACACTCCGGCTCAAAAGCCCTGATTCACAAGTTCGCGGGGGAGTTCGGCATTGAGCTGGATACCGACACAGCCAATCACCTTCTGGAGCGCGTCCGGGAGGCGGCGGTGGAGTTGAAAAGGCCGCTTTTCGACAAAGAATTAATGCTCCTCTACAAAGAGCTTACCAATGGAGTGGGATGAACAATGGGGTACACTTTAGCAGAAAAAATCATCGCCCAACGGATAGGGCGCGAGGTCAGGGCCGGCGATTTCGTTGTAGTCCCGGTGGACTTGCTGCTAGCTCACGAGGGGACGGGACCCCTGGCCCTGGACCAGTTCGAGGCCTTGGGGAGAGAGGACCTGGGCCCCACTACTCTTTTCTTCTGCGATCACGCCGCGCCTTCGCCGCGCAAAGAGCTTTCTAACGTGCAAAAGCGTCTGCGCACTTTTGCCCTGGAGATGGGGGCGCACTTTCACCCGCCGGGGGCCGGCATCTGTCATCAAATCGTCGCTGAGCAGTGGGCCAGACCCGGCCAGATTATCATTGGAGCCGATTCACACACCTGCACGGCTGGCGCTTTAGGGGCTTTCGCCACCGGGATGGGTTCCACCGATGTGGGAATAGCCATGGCTTTGGGCCAGACGTGGTTGAGAATCCCGGAGTCCTACCGCATCGAGATGAGGGGGCAATTCCCGCCCACGGTGGAGGCTAAGGATGCCATCTTGTGCCTGATCGGGCTCCTAGGGGACGATGGCGCCATCTACAAGGCCCTGGAGTTCGGCGGACCGGCCACCGCGAAAATGAGCACGGAAGGGCGATTGACCCTCTGCAACATGGCCGTCGAGGCCGGGGCCAAGACCGGTCTGTGTGCCGCCGACGAGGTCACGCGCCGCTTTCTGGCGGAGCAGGGACGCGAGGAGGACTACATGCCCCTGGCACCCGATCCCGACGCCATCTACGAGCGCGTGGTCGAGCTTGACGTCAGCCAGCTCTCCCCCCAGGTGGCCCTGCCGCATCTGGTGGATAACGTCCAGCCCGTGGAAGAAGTCACAGGCATCCCCATCTCCCAGGTTTTTATCGGCACCTGCACCAACGGCCGGCTCTCCGATCTCAGGGTAGCGGCCAGCATTCTGCGCGGTAACAAAGTTCATCCTGATCTGCGGCTCCTGGTGGGACCGGCCTCGCGCCAGACGTACCTCGCCGCTCTGCGGGAGGGTCTGTTGGAGGTTTTCGTGGAAGCTGGGGCAGTGATTCTCCCTCCCGGCTGCGGGGCCTGTGTGGGCGTTCACCAGGGGGTCCTGGCGGATGGGGAACGTTGTCTGTCCACCCAAAACCGCAATTTCCACGGCAGGATGGGCAATCCGCAGGGAGAGATATTCCTGGCCTCCCCCGCTACGGCGGCGGCTACAGCGGTAAAGGGCCAGATTGCTGATCCGAGGGAATTCGCCATGTAGCGCATTTGGCGCAGGCCCCCTGATCGCGAAGGTCTCCCGACCGAGGCGAAAGGGGGCTCGGTGAGGACACCTTCGCCCATCACGGGGCGCAGGTGCACAGCCTGAAGCCCAATGGCACTAACTTTTTGATCCTGAACAATCTATAGCTCGACAATGTTAAATTAAATACATGACAACAAGATGGACCTCACCCCATCCCCCAACCCCCTTCCCCTCTCCGCAGCGGAGAGGGGAAGGGGGCCAGGGGGTAGGAGAGAGGTCGAATCGAACATTGTCGAGATAGAGACAGGGCGCTTTGCGTACTTGAACAACTGCGGGAGCCCATGAAATGTTAGTGCCATTGGCCTGAAGCCTGGGTTACGAGCCAACGAGAGGAGCCAATGATGGAAAAAATACTTCGCGGTAAAGCCTGGTGTTTTGGAGATGGAATAAGTACCGACCATATTACCCCTGGTCGCTACTATCACCTGCGGGGCAATCTGCAGGCGCTGGCAGAACATACTTTGGAGGATGCCGACCCCGATTTCGCCCGACACGCTCAGCCGGGGGACATCGTGGTGGCGGGCAAGAATTTCGGCCAGGGGTCATCCAGGGAGCACGCGGCCTTGGTCTTGAAGGAGCGGGGCATTCGGGCCATATTGGCTAAATCCTTCGCCCGCATTTTCTTCCGCAATGCCGTGAATGAGGGGCTGGCCCCTGTCCTCTGTGATACCGATGGTTTCGAAAAGGGAGACGAAGTGGAGGTGGACCTGGAGAAGGGCGTAGTACGTAACCTGACCAAAGGTTTGGAGCGCCCGTGTGATCCGCTACCGCCCCTGATGAGAGCTATCCTGGCCGATGGGGGTTTGACTTCTCACATCCTGAAACGTGGGGGTTTCGAATGGGAAAACACTCCGTAGTGCTCATCCCCGGCGATGGGGTCGGGCCGGAGGTGACGGCAGCGGCACAGAAAGTGATCGAGGCTACTGGTGTGGAAATAGAATGGCGCATCTTCGAAGTGGGGGCCGAAGACTGGGGCCCCCACGGTGCGCCGTCCCTGGAAGCGGCTATGGGGGAGATTCGCCGCTGCGGGGTGGCCCTGAAAGGGCCCATCACCACTCCCCCCAATAGCGGCCTCCGCAGTGTGACAGTGACGTTGCGGCAGAATTTGGGGTTGTATGCCAATCTGCGCCCAATCAAGAGTATGCCCGGCGTGCCCAGCCGTTACCAGGATGTGGACCTGGTCATTGTGCGGGAGAACACCGAGGGGCTTTACAGTGGCATCGAGAGACTGGTCAACCCCGACACGGCGGAGGCGATAAGGCGCATCACCCGCGAAGCGAGCCTGCGCATTGCCCGCTTCGCCTTCGAGTACGCCCTTCGCCAGCGGCGCAAAACAGTTACCGCCGCGCACAAAGCCAACATCCTCCAACTTTCCGATGGGCTTTTCCTGCAATGTGCCCGCGAAGTAGCGGCGGATTATCCGGGGATCGAATATCGTGAGCGCATCATAGACGCCCTGTGCATGGACCTGGTCCTGGACCCGCAACGGCACGACGTTTTGCTCTGTCCCAATCTCTATGGTGACATCCTCTCCGACCTGGCTGCTGGTCTGGTTGGAGGGCTGGGGCTCGCTCCGGCGGCGAACATCGGCGCAGGCCTGGCCATCTTCGAGGCCGTGCATGGTTCCGCTCCCGACATCGCCGGTCAGGGCATCGCCAATCCGACGGCGGTGATCCTGGCCGGGGCGATGATGCTCGCCTACCTGGGAGAAGAGGCAGCGGCCCGGAAAATTGAGGAAGGGGTCCGAGAGCTTTACGTCCGGGGCGAACACCTCACCCCGGATGTGGGGGGGCAGGCGAGCACAGAAGAAATGACGGAGGCAATTATGGCCTGCATCCTTAGAGGAGCTATTTGAGCAACTGGATGAATTGCTCGCGGGTGAGACCGGCGCTCTTGATGATCCGTAGCGTCAGTCCACGCCCCAGATCACGGTCGTGCCAGGGTACAACCACGCGGCGATTGTCGCTGGCACGCCACAAAACGACGTGACTGCCCGTCTGGTGGTCAATCTGGAAGTCAGCGCGTTCCAAGGCCCGGATGACTTGATGGGGCTTTACCGTGGGCAGGCGAGGCATCACGCGGGCTCCAGGACCACCCTCAACCGGCCGATGAACTGCTCCTCGGTGGACTCAACAGGGATCGGTTCCCCGTGTTTGAGCAAGCTAGCGCAGTAAGCGCGAATGGCATCAGCAGCCATCTCACGGGCTTCTTCCAGAGTGCGTCCTTCGGTATAGCAACCTGGCAGGGATGGCACGGAAACGAGATATCCACCCTCAGGCTGGCGCTCTATGACCACCGTAAACTGGTATGTGTTCATCCTTCATTAACCTTTCTGAACCATTCGCTAAAATGATTATAACATAGGAAATCAATCGGGTCAATTGCCTGAGCTTCACCAGGTGCATTTCACTCTGGGGGCGAGTTGCTGCTGTGCCCTGGCCTCGGAGACCTCTTCCATCCCCCCAGAATATGGTAGGCGCGGTTTCTTATTGTGCAACCCTCGGTCACGACAGTGTGCCTTCGCGGTGCTGGGGGCCGTCGGCCGCGCTATGGAAAGCGCGGCTACCCCAACTGCCGGTCTGGTCGGAGGGCTGGGGCTCGCTCCGGCGGCGAACATCGGCGACGACCTGGCCATCTTTGAGGCCGTACACGGTTCCGCCCCCGACATCGCCGGTCAGGGTATCGCCAATCCGTCCGGGGCGAACACCTCACCCCGGATGTGGAGGGGGGGGCAGGCGAGCACGGAGGAGATGACGGAGGCCATCCTGGCCCATGTCGGTTTAGCCACGTCAACGAATACGCAACGAAAAACGAATATGGCCGTTAGCATTCGTTTATTCGTTTCCCATTCGTTGACAGGGTTCGCACTGCTGCAAAAGTGAAGAGTTTTCTGTGCGCTTCTGTGTGGTTCTGTGGCCCAAATCCGCTAGTATATCCTACAACTGACACGCGCCCAAGGAGGACATTGATGATCTCTGCAGACGAGCTTATTACCCTGGAGAACACTCACGATAGCGGGGTTTCTAATAAACAGCCCCTGGTGCTGGTGCGAGGGGAAGGAGCACGGCTTTGGGATGAGGCCGGCCGTAAGTACATTGATTGTACGAGCGGTCACGGCGTGGCTAACGTGGGTTATGCCAACCCTGCCGTGATTAAAGCAGTGACGGAGCAGGTGCAACGTCTGGTGGTCTGTTCCAACAACTTCTACAACGATCAGCGCGCCCGATTGCTAAAACAGCTCACAGACATTGCTCCGCCAGGATTGACGCGGGCCTTCCTGTGCAATTCGGGAACGGAGGCGGTGGAGGCGGCCCTCAAATTCGCCCGGCTGAGCACGGGACGGACGAAGATCGTGGCCGCCATGCGTGGCTTTCACGGGCGGACCTTCGGCGCGCTTTCGGCTACCTGGCGCAAGGAGTACCGCCAGCCCTTCGAGCCCCTGGTACCCGGCTTCGAGTTCGTGCCCTATAATCGGCTGGAAGCCATGGAGCAGGTAGTGGACCAGGACACGGCGGCGGTCATCCTGGAGGTGGTACAAGGCGAGGGGGGAGTCGTCCCCGGCGATGGGGAGTACCTGCGCGGCGTGCAGGCCTTGTGCCGGGAGCGAGGGGCGCTGTTCATCGTGGATGAGGTGCAGACCGGCTTCGGGCGCACGGGACGCATGTTCGCCTGCGAGTATTACGATCTGCGGCCCGATCTGATGTGCCTGGCCAAGGCCATGGCCGGTGGGCTGCCCATGGGTGCTGTGCTCATCGGCCCGCGGGTGGGCGAACTACCCAAGAAGTCTCACGGCTCCACTTTTGGCGGTAACCCCCTGGCCTGCGCGGCGGCCCTGGCGACGATTCAATACATCGCATCCGAGAACCTGCCCCAACGCGCGGCAGAACTGGGTAAGCGGTTCCTGGCCAATCTGCAAGCCATCCCTTCCCCGCTGGTTCGGGAAGTGCGCGGTCTGGGGTTGATGGTTGGCATCGAGCTGAAGGACAAGGTCGCATCCTATCTGGCCGCCCTGGCCGAGCGGGGGGTGCTGGCCCTGCCCGCCGGAGCGACGGTGATGCGCTTTCTGCCCCCGCTGGTGATCAGCGCGGAAGAGCTGGACATAGTGGTGGAGCGAGTGGCGGAGGTGTTGACCTGACAAATCCGTGGCCCGGAATCCGGATGCGTTGCCTGCGCGGGCTTTGCGGGGGCCAAGGGCTATCCGGAGATCAGGGTAGTCTTCCCCTGAGTGTTGTTGAAGGAGTAGCATGGTAGGCGCGGTTTCTTACCGCGCGATCTCGGTCACGATAACCCTCGAGTCGCGCTATAGAAAGCGCGGCTACTCCAACCACGGTAAAATATCCACCAACACTCTGCGGGGAGACCGCCGAGATTGGCAACTACGACGTTCATTCCGAGGAGGTAAGACACAAAGGAGCAGAGAAGCAGCAGAGCTCAAAGGGGAGATCACCAGAGACGGCCGGTCTATGAAAATTCGTAGAGAAAGGGGAGGTTGCGATGTTAATGGTCCATTATCATGGGATCGCCCGGCAATGCTGTCTTTTGCGCGAATATCATCAAGATGCACAGCCAGTGCGATGTCCTCTGGGCGGCACGGGAGGCGCGGCGTCCTTGGTCGTTACCCTTGCTGTGATCTTGGAATCCGCGAACGCCGGCCTGCGTCGGTACATTATGGACTGGCGCAAGTATAATCCCCCGGCCGAAGCCGCAGAAATTCTGTCTGAGTGCCCCAGCCTCGTCATCGCCAGCCGCGTCGAGGAGCTGATTGACCTTGCCTGTGGCGGGCCGGACAGCGACTATTTCGCGGTGGAGTACCAGGTGGAGGGTAAGAGTCGCGTCCTGGAGGCTACGGTGGCCCGGGTGCGCAATGGCGTGTGCGCCAATTACACGGAGGCTTACATGCGTCGTCGTGACCCTGAGTGCATGGTCATCGCCGACGATTTGCCCACCGACAAGCCCACTTTCCGAGAACGTTACGGGGTGGACTTTGCCCCTCTCCGCGAACAAACTTTCGCCTGGCTTAAGTCTCAACCCCTGGCGATGTACGGCTTCACCGCCGGGCAGCCGGGCATGGGCATGGACTCTCTGGTCATCGCTCCGGCGAACACGGGTTTCTTTGCCCTGGGATTGGCGCTGCTGCAGGGCATTCTGCCCTACGACGAGATACCTCCGGATTTCCATCCCCGACTGGTCATCTACGTCGCTCCGCCGTTCCGCCATACGTTTTTCGGCGGGAAACAGGTGGTGGTGCATAACCGGCGTCCCGAGGTCTACGAGATGTTCTCTTATAACCTGTACCCGGGACCGAGCGCGAAGAAAGGGGTCTATGGTGCTTTGATCCACTGGGGGGAGCAGGAAGGGTGGGTGACCGCTCATTGCTCGACCGTGCAGGTCATCACCCCCTATGACAACATCCTGACCATCATGCATGAGGGGGCCAGCGGCGGCGGCAAAAGCGAGATGCTGGAACAGATGCACCGCGAACCGGATGGTCGGATTTTGCTGGGGGTCAACCTCGTCACCGGCGAGCGGCACTACCTGGAGATTCCGCGCTCTTGCTCTCTGCGTCCTGTGACCGACGACATGGCGCTCTGTCACCCCTCTATCCAGCAGGCCGACGGCAAGTTGTGGGTCACGGATGCGGAAGAAGCCTGGTTTGTCCGCGTCAACCACATTGACTCTTACGGCAGCGACGTGCACCTGGAGCGACTGACGGCGCAACCGCCTGAACCACTGCTCTTTCTGAACGTGGACGCCGTGCCGCGTAGCCGGGCGTTGATCTGGGAGCATGTCCAGGATGAGCCGGGAGTGCCGTGTCCTAACCCGCGCGTGATCATCCCTCGACGGATTTTCCCCGGTGTCATCAATGAACCGGTGGCAGTGGACATTCGCAGTTTCGGCGTGCGCACGCCGCCCTGCACTCGTGAGAATCCCACTTATGGGATCATCGGCTTGTTTCACCTGTTACCGCCGGCTTTAGCCTGGCTCTGGCGACTTGTTGCGCCGCGCGGTTATGCCAATCCCAGCATCATCAAGACCGAGAACATGAGCAGTGAGGGGGTCGGCTCTTTCTGGCCTTTTGCCACGGGTCGGAAGGTGATCCAGGCCAATCTGCTGTTGGAGCAATTCCAGAAGTATACCAAAATGCGCCACATCCTGTGTCCCAACCAGCACATAGGTGCGTGGAAAGTCGGGTTTATGCCCCAATGGATCGCGCGGGAGTATCTGGCGCGGCGCGGTATCGCCCGCTTCAGGCCGGAACAACTGCGCCCGGCCCGCTGTGCGCTGCTGGGCTACACTCTGCATCACCTCCAGGTGGAAGGTCGTCTCATTCCCCAGGAGTTTTTGCACGTCAATACTCAGCCCGAGGTGGGGGAAGAAGCGTACGATCAGGGGGCGTTGATACTGCGTGACTTTTTCTGGAAATGCCTGGCCGAGTTCATGACCCCCGATCTCGCGCCCTTGGGCAGAGAAATCATCACCTGCTGCATGGATAACGGCACCATGGAGGATTATGAACGCCTCATTCCAAGTCAGGCATGAGTTCTGCTGTGAGTGCGATGCTCGATTGCGCAGTTCCGAAACTCGCGATGCCGAAAGAGGAAATGATGGATGAAGTAGTGTTTCTTGAGGAGTTAATTTCGATCCCCAGCCCGTCGGGCAAAGAGGGTGCTGTCGCCGCCTATTTGCTCGAGCAGATGGCGGCTTTGGGCTACCAGGTGCAGCTCGACGCCGTGGGCAATGTCATCGGCACCCTGGGCGCTGCTGACGCCGGGAGAACGGTGATGCTGCTGGGGCACATGGATACCGTGCCCGGAGTTATCCCCGTGCGCCGTGAGGGGGATAAGCTGTACGGTCGCGGGGCGGTGGACGCCAAAGGACCGCTGGCCGCCTTTGTGCTGGCGGCGGCGCGGGCGGCTATCTCAAGGAGCGACACGCGGTTGATGGTGGTGGGGGCAGTGGGGGAGGAAGCGCAGTCCCAGGGTGCCCATCACCTGGTGAACACGGTACCGCCTCCTGATTTCGTTCTCATCGGCGAGCCCAGCGGTTGGCAGGGGATCACCCTCGGTTACAAGGGCACGCTGATCGTGGACTACCGGCTGACACGGCCCAGGAGACACAGCGCCAGCGAACAGCCTCCCCCAGCCGAAGCCGCCGTGGCTTTCTGGAACCGATTGACAGCCCACGCGGCGGCGCTGAATCAGGGCCAGTCCAGGCGCTTCGATACCCTGGACCCCACCCTGCGAGCCATTCACACTTTTGGTGACGGGCTGGAAGAGGGAGTGGAGATGAGCATCGGGCTGCGGTTGCCGCCAGGAGCCGACGTAGCGGGCTTGCAGCGGCAAATGCAGGCCTGGCACGACGGGGCGAGGCTGGCCTTCCCCTACAGCGAGCCACCCTTCCAGACAAAGAAGAACACGCCGCTGGTACGGGCTTTCCTGCGGGCCATCCGCGCTGCGGGTGGACAGCCCCGGTTCAAACTGAAGACGGGCACCTCGGACATGAACGTTGTCGGCCCGGCATGGGGCTGCCCCATCGTGGCCTACGGGCCAGGTGATTCGGACCTGGATCACACCCCGGATGAGTACATTGAGATCGAGGAGCTTCGCCGGGGGGTAGATGTATTGACCCGCGCGCTGGAAGAATTGGTTGGTTGATTTAAGGCAAGTCCATAAACCACAAAGGACACGAAGGACATCCAGTGAAATCCTCGGGTCTTTTTGTGTCCTTCGTGGTTATTTTGCGTCCTTTGTGGTATACTATCTACAACCAGGAGATGGAGTAGATCAATTGGAAGTTTCAGATTCAAAGACGGTGAGCTATCAGGCAGCAGGGGGAGTGGTGGTGGACGGCGACCGCGTGCTGGTATTGCGCCGCCTCAGCCGGGGCGAGGTACGCTTGCCCAAAGGTCACATCGAGGTGGAGGAGGCGCCGCATGCCGCTGCCCTACGTGAGGTCAGCGAGGAAAGCGGTTACGCCGATCTGGAAATCGTGGCCGACCTGGGTCTGCAGGTCGTGGAGTTCGACTGGGATGGGCGGCATTACATCCGTGAGGAGCACTACTTCTTGATGCGCCTGCGCAGTGAGCGGCACGCGGTGCGCGACCGCCATGACGAGCGTCAGTTCATCCCCGCCTGGGTGACGTGGACTGAGGCGATCGCATTGCTGACCTTCGAGGCCGAGCGGGAATGGGTGCGGCGGGGGCAGCAGATAGGAAGCGGATAGGAGGAGGCAATTCGATGATTGAAGCACTGCTGACCGAAGCTCAGAGGGAACTACGTAACGAGGTGCGCGATTTCGTCAGAAACGTGCCTCGTCAACTGGTGCTGGACATGGACGCCGACAAGGTGCGCTATCCCCGTGAGTACGTTCGCCAGGCGGCGCGGCGGCACTTGCTGGGCCTGCGCTTCCCTGTCGAGTACGGTGGACGCGGGTTGAAGTGGGAAGATGAGATCATCGCCCTGGAAGAGGTGGGCGTGCTGGGCACGGCCCTGGGCTGCGCCTACGCCATGCCCTCTATCGTTGGCGAGGCCCTAAACGTGTTCGGCACGGCGGAGCAAAAAGAGCGCTGGCTGCGACCGCTGCTGAGCGGTGAACTCATCTCCGCCGAAGCGCTGACTGAACCGCGGGGCGGGTCGGACTTCTTCGGCACAACGACGCTGGCCCGGCGTGCGGGCGACGGTTACGTGCTCAACGGCCAGAAACGCTTCATCGTCGGCGCGGCGGAGGCGGACTTCTTTCTGGTTTACGCGCGCACCAATCCCGAGGCCCCGCCTCACGAGAGCATCAGCGCTTTCATCGTCGAGCGCGGGCCGGGGGTGGAGGTGGAACACCTGTACGGGTTAATGGGCACACGCGGCGGCGGCACGGGTCGCCTGGTCTTCCGCGAGGCACACGTCCCGCTGGCAAACCTCATCGGGCGGGAGCACGGCGCGGCAGACATCTTCTACCAGATGATGATCCCGGAACGGATGACCAGTGCCGCGGCGGCGATGGGCATGGCCCGCGCCGCACTGGAGATCGCCGCCCGCTATTCCGACCGGCGACACGCCTTCGGGCAGAAGATCCGCCGCTTCGAGGGAGTAAGCTTCAAAGTGGCGGACAGCATCACCCTGCTGGATGCAGCTTACGGGCTGGTACACGGCGCGGCGTGCAGCATAGACAACGGCGACGATCCGAACCGGGTACGGCGGCTGGTACATGAGGCCAAGAAATTCGCCACCGACGCCGCCTGGCAGGTCATCAACCACGCCATGCAGATCATGGGCGGCATCGGTTACACCAACGTTTATCCCATCGAGCGGCTGCTGCGCGATGCCCGCCTGATCATGATCTGGACGGGTACTAACGAAGTGATGGACCTGGTCATCCAGCACGAATACTACCGGGAAATCCTGTCCGCCAGACCCGACTTGCGCGATGTGGAGGCGGACGCGGTCAACGCGGAGGCGGAAGAGGAGAAGGTGTATGAATGACCTGGCGGGGGCACGGGCTTAACCCTCTCACAACGATTTTCGTTGCTCAAAGCTGGTCTGTGACCAGCGTCCGGCGGGGCACAGACCCGCCGAGGGCCCGTATGGGATTTTCGCCAGAGTCCAGTTGGAACCGGCTGCCGCTTCCATACAAGATTCAGAGAGGGCTGTCCGCTGGGTTGGACAGCCCTCTCTTGTCAAAGGAGGAGTTTTGGCGATGGGCATGGTGTTTAGCCCGCAGCGATGATGGCGATAGAGGGAATTTCATCCTCCGGCCCGCGTTTTTAGCAGCTCGATCAGTGGATTCAACAGGATCCTGAGCTGTCCTCCGCCAGCCCCCCTCACACCGCCCGACCTGCCAGGAATACCACCGCTGGCCTCGGCGGTGGCACGCATGGCCGCTCGTTCCTCCTCGCTCATGTTTTCGAATTCCGCCCGACGGGTGGCCATCTCAGGGGGCATTTCCCCTTCTCCAGACCAGGCCGGGCGCGTGGCCATCGCTCCAGGGGTTGGCGGTCCACCGGCCCATCCTGGACCACCAGGCATCTGCAAACCCTGTTTCTGCATCCAGGCCTGCAAATCCTCCTGAGTGAGCTGCATGGCGGCAATGGCCTGCAACTGCTCCTGGGTCATCGTTTTCTCGATCTGCTTCAGCACGGCGTTGATCTCTGCCTGGGCCGTCACCCCACCCTGGAGTGCCTGCCAGAGCGGGAGCAAGGTTTTGGCCTGCTCAGGAGTGACGGCGTTCTCTGTCCCTTCCAACTGGATTGTACCCAACGCCAGTTGAGAGCTCACGTCCAGGGCATTGGGGTAGGAGGTGTTGAGATAAGCACTGGTATAGCTCTGGCTGCTGCTCGTATTCGCCGGTGTTGCCTGCCCACGACTGCATCCAGCCAGTGCTCCCACAAGGGCTATCGTCAGTACAACATACCAGGATTTCATTGTCCTCTCTCCTTTTCCAAAATCTGCAAATCAGCAAGGTTTTTGCCGATTTGCTGATTTGCTGATTTGCCGATTTGCTGATTTGCCGATTTGCTGATTTGCCGATTTGCTGATTTACTTACTCGTGCCGTAAGGCTTCGATGGGGTCCAACTGCGCCGCCTTGGTGGCCGGATAGTAGCCGAAGAAGATACCCACTGCTGCCGCAGCGACAAAAGCCAGCGGGATAGAAGCCGGCACCAGTGCGGTGCGCATGGTGCCCACGGCGTTGAAGACGTAGGACCCACCCACGCCCGCCAGGACACCCACCAACCCGCCGATCAGGCTCAGCATCACCGCCTCCAGCAGAAACTGGAGCTGCACATCGCGGGGACGCGCGCCCAGGGCCTGGCGCAGGCCAATCTCCCGCGTGCGCTCGGTGACGGAGACCAGCATGATGTTCATGATGCCGATACCGCCTACCACCAGCGACACCCCCGCCACCCAGGCCAGCAGGTTGCGGAACGTCGCCGTCGTTGAGGCCCGGGCCGCGATCACGCTATCCTGCGTTGTCAGAGTAAAATCAGGCGAGGCGGGGTCCACACCGTGTTGCTTGACCAGCACGTTCGTCACTTGTGACATCACGCTGTTCATCACATCTTTACTTTCGGCGGAGACATAGATGGTGCGCACCCTGTCGCCGCCGAAGCGCTCGTTGACGAATTTCTTGAAGACAACGGTGATCGGGATGTACACGCGATTGTCATAGTCGGTATTGCCGACCACGCCCTTGGGCGCCATCACCCCGACGACGGTAAACTGAACAGAGCCGATTTTGATGGTCTGACCAATGGCGGCATTGGGATTGCCAAAGAGTTCCTGGGCGATGTCGGACCCCAACACGGCTACTTTGCGGGCCTGGTCATTGTCGGTGCCAGTCAGGAACCGTCCCACTGCCACTTTGTACTCGCGCACGTCGGGAAAGCCGGAGGTCGTGCCGAGGATCGAAATGTCTTCCAGGACCGTGTCGCCAGCCTTGACGTTCTGCATGGTGGTTTGCTCGGCAGAAACGCCATTGATGCCGGTCACATTGTTGGCGATGGCAATGAGGTCATCGTAGGAGAGCCCCGGCATTCTTCTGGCGCTAGCGCTCATACCAGGGCCAAAACCGGCCCGGCTGAACGAGGGCATTACCATGATCAGATTGGCGCCCAGGGCGTTAATCTGGTCAGCGATCTCGGCCTCGGCGCCGGCACTGACGGCCATCATCACGATCACCGCCCCCACGCCGATGATCACGCCCAGCGTGGTCAGAAAAGACCGCCCCTTATTAAGAGTCAGGCCCTCCCAGGCCGTTTTGAAGGTTCGCCACAAGCTCATATCTTTCCCCTCCTCTTTCTTGTCCCGTTCAGTTTTTCGGCGGCGATTTGCCCATCCAGGAGATGGATAACCCGCTCGGCATGATCGGCAAAGCCGGGCTCATGGGTCACCATTACGATGGTGGCTCCCTGATCGTGCAATTGGTGCAACAAGGCCACGATCTCCTCGCTGGCCTGAGTGTCCAGGTTGCCGGTGGGCTCGTCGGCCAGGATGATGGAGGGGTTGTTGATCAGCGCCCGGGCGATGGCCACCCGCTGTTGCTGCCCGCCGGAAAGCTCATTGGGCCGGTGATGCAACCGGTCGCCTAAACCCACAGCCTCGAGGGCAGCGACGGCACGTTCATAGCATTCCTTATCACTCAGATGATTATGGCTGTTGTACAACAGGGGCAACATCACATTCTTCACCGCTGTCAGACGGGGCAGCAGGTTGTAGGATTGGAAGACAAAACCGATCTTGCGGTTGCGGACTCTGGCTAATTCATTCCTGCTCAAATGGCTGACGTCCTCGCCATCCAGTACGTAGGTGCCGCTGGTAGGCCGGTCCAGGCAGCCCAGGATGTTCATCAGCGTGGACTTGCCGGAACCGGAAGGCCCCATGATGGCCACAAACTCGCCCCGCTTCACCTGTAAATTCACGTTTCGCAAAGCTTGGACAGCCACACTGCCGGTGCCGTAGACTTTGGTTAAGTTGGTGGTTTCGATAAGTTGTTCTGTCATCACTTTATCTCCCCAGGTGCAGTCTCGTTAAGGTCCAAAGAAGACGGCTCCCCCAGGCGGCATCGTTTGCTGCTGCGTGCCCGTCCGCACCCCGGTCGTTTCCGTGCTTGTCTGCGTGCCGATGCTGACGACCTCGCCCAGTTCCAGGCCGGAGATGATTTCGGCGTTGACGAGGTCCTGAAGTCCCACCTCAACCGGGCGCAATTCCAGTTCCCCGTCGGATTTGACGACGAAGACGGCGTACTGGCCCGGTGACAGTTCCCGCAGAGCCTCCACGGGCACGAGCAGCGCGTTTCTGGCCTCGCCGGCGACGACCTCGACCTCGGCGGTCATCCCAGATAGCAGGTTAACCGACTGACCAGTGAGGTCTATGTTGGCCCAAACCTGGATGGCCGACGTGTTGCCCACCGTTACCAGCGTCGGCTCCACGCGGATGATCTTTCCGGTGAAAGTATAGTCAGGCAGGGCTTCGAAAGTGATGTTCACCGGGTTACCCACGGCGACGCTGCTCAGGTCTGTTTCCTCCACCCAGAAGCGCACCAGCGGATTATCCAGGTTAGCCAGGGTGATGATGGGGCTGGTGCCCACCGTCTCGCCAACCTCCGCGTCCACGGCAGTAATGACGCCAGCGAAGGGGGCTTTGAGCACAGTGCCCTCCAGGTCAGCCTGGGCCGAAGCCAGTTGTTTGCGGGCGATTTCCACTTTCAGTTGGGCTAGCTCCAGCTTTTCTGGCGACGCTCCGGCCAACAGCTCATCAAGCGCAGCTTGCGCCTGCGCCACCTTAGCCTTGGCGACGGCCAGTTCTTCCTCGGTTGGCCCTTTTTCCAGCTCGTTGAGCTGAGCTTGCGCGGAGGCCACTTTGGCCCGCGCGGCGGCGATTTCTTCCTCCGTAGGCCCGGCCAACACCTTTTCGTAGTTCATCTCGGCCTTGCGGACGGCCATTTCGGCGTTGGCGACCTGTATATCGGCTTGCTTGCGAGCAAAGTCGTTCTGAGTTGCGTCGCGGCTCATCTGGGCAGCCCACAGGCTGTTCTTGGCCTGTTCCAGGGCCATTTTAGCTTCCTCAACCTCCTGCGGGTCAGGGCCAGCCAGGAGCGTGTTCAGAGCCTCTTGCGCGCTGATCAGGTTGTTGCGTGCCGCTTCCAGTTCTTCCTTGGTGGGCGGTGCGGTCAGATCGTCCAGTTCAGCCTGAGCTGAGGCGAGGTTGGCCTGGGCCGCCGCCAGTTCCGCCGCATCCACCTCGGCGGTCAGGTCGGCCAGGTCAAGCTCGGCCTGGCGCAGGTTTATCTCGGCCTGGATCACATTGGCCTGGGCTTCGGAATCGTCTATTCGGGCCAGCACCTGACCGGCCTCCACCTTGTCGCCCACCTGCACGTTCAGTTCGAGCAGGGTGCCGCTGGTGCGGAAACCCAGACTGACCTCGGTGGTGGGCAACAGATTACCGCTGCCCGAGGCGGTGAGGACGATGTCCCCCCGGGAGACCGTGGCCGTCTGCAGTGTCGGCTCCTCGGCTACAACCTGTCGGCGAGAGGCGATACGCTGGTAACCAAAGAAGCCCCCCGCCGCAACCAGGATGATAGTACCGATGACGATTAACCATTTCTTTCTTTTGTCCATGCGGTTTCTCTCCTATCTCAATAGATGGTTTTTCGTGACCAAGTATATCACACAACGATAAAATTTTGATGAGCGGGGGATGAAGAAATTGTGTAGCTTGGTAGAATCACCAGTTTCAGCACCTTGCAATCATGATTGGGGTCGCTCTGCCAGTGTCACCGCGATGGACTGTTCCACCCCATCGCGGATAATGGTCAGGTTCACCGTATCGCCGACGGTGGTTTTGGTTTCCAGGTACACCGTCAGGCCCTGGTAGTCTTTGACCTGTTGACCATTGATGGCAGTGATGATGTCGCCACCCAGCGGGACCTGGTAGCGTCCGATGCGCACAACGCGGCTACCGCCCCTGATGCCTGCCTTATCTGCCGGACTGCCCTTCACTGTGGTAATAACCAGCAACCCGCTATCTACGGGCACGTTCATCCCGGCCTCGCGGAGCACCTTCGTCGTCGCCGGGGTCAGGGTCAACATCTGGGCACCCAACCAGGGATGGGGATAATACCCGCGTGCGATCAACTCCGGCACCACGCGCCGCACGGTGTTGACCGACACGGCAAAGCCGACACCGGATGAGGCCCCACTGGGGCTGATGATCTGCGAATTAACGCCGATGACCCGCCCTTCCAGGTCGAGCAGCGGCCCACCCGAATTGCCAGGGTTGATAGCCGCATCAGTCTGGATCGCCTCGCCGATGAATCGGCCATCGGGGCTTTCGATGACCCGGCCCAGGGCGCTGACTACACCCGTGGTCAGCGTCTGTTCCAGACCAAAGGGATTGCCGATGGCCAGGACAAACTGCCCTACCCGCAACTGGTCCGAGTCACCCAGCACCACCGGTTTGGGCAGGTTCGCTCCGGCGTCAATATGAATCACCGCCAGATCGTTGGATGGATCCACACCGACGATTTTGGCTTCGTACGCCTGTCCGCTGGCCAGGGTGACCACCAGTTCCTCGGCGTTTTCGACCACGTGGTAGTTGGTGACGATATGTCCCGCCGAGTCGTACACAAAGCCGGACCCGGTTCCCTCTTGGGGAACTGTCCCCATGAACATATCGTAGGTGTAGCTGCGATTGGTGATGTTAACCACTGCCGGACTGACCGCCTCGTACACGGCGATGAACTGTTTTTCCAGGGCGTTGACCGCTTCACTCTCACTGCCAACTTCGCCAGGAACAACGGTGACGACAGGTGGTGCCGACGTCGCCGTAGGAGCCACAATGGCCGGCGTGGGAGTAGGATTAAAAGCCAGGACATTGGTCAGGTTGCATCCGAGTCCCACGACCAGTAACATAAGGGAAATGACTATCAGATTCTGTAAATTTCGAGATAACTTGTTCATTTAACTGCCCCCTTCCTTCACTAACAACTCTCAGGTTTACTTAATTACTGCCGGAGCCGGGCACAGAATAATCACAGACGCCATCGCCGTTTCTATCGGTGTAGTTTCTGCACCGCCCCGGGTAAGGATCGTTAACCAGGCCTCGCGGACAGGCGACGCCATTTGCTTGCTGTACAGGCTGTCCAGCTTCGGCCATCAATTGATCATTGCTATAGTCTGTCTGCCTCGTATCGGTAGCCTGCCCCTTGGTAATTGCCCAATAGCCTGTCAGAATCGCGCCAGAAAGAACTGCTACGGAACCGAGGTATAGAAACTGCCGTCGTGTCATCCCGTTGTTAGCGGTGGACGTTGTACACCCCTTTGATTTTCTCACGGGCAGTAGCGTCTTCTTGGTCATGGTCACGATCCAGTTCCAGTGCAACACCAGGTGGGCCAGCACGCCCGCGATCATGGCCAGGCTGCTCCAGGTGTGTAGTTGATTCCAGAGAGAAAAGCTGATGCCCAGAACCGAGTTAAAGTCTGTGGCCCAATTAATCGGCAACAGAAAAATCAGTCCGCTGATCGCGCTTAGCACAAATGAGATGCCAATACCTACATCTATCCAGTAATTTAACTTTGCTTTTTTCATAGAAGTAATCTTTCACCTTAGAGATATTCTGGTTTCGTCGAAGATGTCTCGTTGCTGCTGTTTTGTGCCCAATCATATCATACAAACGTGAAGGGCTGATGAAAAGAATGCGTAGATGCTGTGATAAGGGCGAGCTTTCGCCGTCGCCCATGGCTCATCGGTCAGAATTCAGCCACCGGCAACGTGAAGGTGAACCGCGTCCCCTGGCCGACTGTACTTTGTACCTCGATCCGCCCGCCGTGGGCTTCGACCAGTTGTTTGGCGATGGACAGCCCTAATCCCGTTCCGCCGGTAGCCCGCGACCGCGACTTATCGGCCCGGTAGAAACGCTCGAAGACGTAGGGCAGGTCTTCTGGAGCGATGCCGCTGCCCGTGTCCTGCACACTGACCACGACCCACTGGCTGTCAGCATGGGCGGCAATGACAATCTCTCCGCCCGGCGACGTGTGAGTCAAGGCATTATCTAGCAGATTGCGCAATACCTGGCCGATGCGCTGGGGATCAACATCCACCAGGGGCAGATCTTCCGGCAGGTCAATCCGCAATTCTATCTCTCCAGCCTGAGCCCGGGCCCCAAATGCCTCGATGGCTCTGTGTACCACATCGGACAGGGCTACCGGCTGGCGCTGGATCCTGAGCTTTCCCGCCTCGGCCAGGGATAATTCCTGGAGGTCGTCCACCAGCCGATTGAGGTGCATAGCCTCTTCGTAAAGGGAGCCAATGACCTGGGGGTCTGGTTCGAGCACGCCATCTTGCACTGCTTCCAGGTAGCCCCGGATGTTGGAAAGAGGGGTGCGCAGCTCGTGAGCCACATCGGTCACCAGGTTGCGGCGCAGTTCTTCCAGCCGGGCTAACCCGTCGGCCATGGAGTTAAAAGCCCGGGCCAGCTCACCGATCTCGTCTTTGGAGGTGACCGCCACTCGCTGGCTCAGGTCTCCGGCCTCCATGCGTCGCACGGCCGCCGTCAAGGCCTCCACCGGGGCGAGGATGCGGCGCGAGAGGCCCAGGATGAGCAACACGGCCCCGAGGCCCGCGACCACGGCGACCAGGAGCAGAGTACGATTGATGGAAGCCAGGAAACCCTCGATTCCAGAGCTTCCTCCCGGCGGGCCAACGTAGATAACACCCACCGGGGTCCCTTCATAGACAATCAGTGCGGCTGGCGGGCCCCACTCCTGTCTTACGGGTTGCCCGATCAATTCCCCTTCGGAATCGGCCACGATCCGTCCAAAACGATCGGTCAGGATCACCCTTTCTCCCGTGATCTGCTTCATCCGCTCGAGCTCTACCTGTACGCCGGACCAACCTCCGTATCGGGTATAGTACATGGTCAGGAAGCCCTCGAAACGCCGATCGCGCATCATCCCCCGGCGGTCCTCATAGCCTTGAACTGTACGAGTTGTGATCTGGGTACTAACCAGGGCAATGCCACCTACGGCAACTATCACCACCAGGATCAGCACCACCAGCAGGCGAAAACGAAGCGAATGGAACATCTCAATCCTCACCAAATTTGTAGCCCACGCCGTAAACTGTCTTGATATAGATCGGCTGCTTGGGGTCCGGCTCGATCTTTTTGCGCAGGTTCTTGATGTGGACATCTACTGTGCGCTCGAAGCCCTCGAAGTCATAGCCGAAGACCCGGTCCAGAAGCTCCAGGCGGGTGAAAGCCCGTCCTGGCTCCTCGGCCAATACCTCCAGCAGTCTGAATTCGGTGGGGGTGAGGGGCACAAGTTCACCCTTCATCCGCACCTCGTGAGAACGTCGGTCAATCACCAGGTCGGCGAAGCTGATCTCTGCAGGACCCGGAGCGGCCTCTTTGCCAGCGCGGCGTAATACCGCCCGGATGCGGGCCACCAGCTCACGAGGGCTGAATGGTTTGGTAACGTAATCGTCGGCACCCAGTTCCAGGCCGACGAGCTTATCCTCTTCGGTAGTTTTGGCCGTGAGCATGATGATGGGCACCTCGGATTCGGCCCGCAAGACGCGGCACACGTCGAGGCCATCCATTCCGGGCAACAGCAGGTCCAGCACTATAAGATCTGGCTGCTTCTGGCGGGCCAATTCCAGGGCTGTCAGGCCGTCATAAGCGACGAGTACCCGATAGCCGTCCTTCTCCAGGTAGAGCCGGACCAGGTCTACGATTTTGGGGTTATCGTCCACTATCAGTATTTTACGTTTGTTCATCTTTTCGTGTATCTCCTTAGCAAACTCGAACCAGTTTCTATTGTACCGAAAAGATGTGAAGAAGTTATGAAGAAACCATGATGGCTTGGTGTAGTCGAACTTCCCTACCATCTGTGGTCAAAGCTTATTTCTGAGAACGCTCATGTCCAGTATAGCAAAAAGATGGCACATTGACAAAATCCTCCCGATT
>JANLFX010000043.1 GCA_024653325.1 Anaerolineae bacterium | reverse complement strand
GACTTCATGAGGATGTTGATGATACCTCATTTCACCCCGAAGCCAATATGAGCCACGTTTTTAGTAAGCGCGGGCGAAGATCGCTCTCTCGGTAGCCTCTTTGCCGCAGATTGCACAACGGCCCGGGCCAACGCCTCCCTGGTCCAGGGGGATGCAGCGAGTAGTGGCTTTGGTCTCGTCTTTGACCTTGGCCTCACATTCTGGATCACCGCACCAATAAGCCAGGGCAAAGCCCTTAGCCACAGCCTCCTTCAGCTCCTCGTAGGTGGTGGGCTGGTAGGTATTCTCTTTTTGAAACTGTCTGGCCCGCTCCAGCATATCGGCCTGGATGACAGTCAGCATCTGCGGGACACGCCGGGCCAATTCCGATATGGGGACTACAGACTTGTCACCAGCAATGTCACGCCGGGCGAGCACTACCTGGCCCACAGCCACATCGCGCGGCCCAATCTCAATGCGCAAGGGCACACCCCGCATCTCCCACTCGTTGAACTTCCAGCCCGGCGAGTACTCCTCCCGGTCGTCCACCTTGACTCGCACGTCAGTAAGGGCAGCTTTCACCCGCCCGGTGGCCTCCAAGACCTGAGCTTTCTCGTCCTCACTGCGCCAGATGGGGACGATCACTACCTGGTAGGGAGCCAGTTTCGGCGGTAAGACAAGCCCCTGGTCATCACCGTGGACCATGACCACCGCGCCCAGGATACGCCAACTGACCCCCCAGCTTGTCGTCCAGCCATATTGGAGTTCGTTGTTCTGATCCAGATATTTGATTTCGAAAGCCCTGGCGAAGTTCTGGCCCAAATTGTGGGAGGTTCCGGCCTGCAGAGCCCGTTTATCACCCATCATGGCCTCGATAGAGTAGGACGTGTCAGCGCCGGCGAATTTCTCGCTCTCGCTTTTGCGGCCCTTGATCACCGGGATGGCTGCGTCGTTTTCGGCGAAATCGGCGTACACGTCCAACATGCGCAGTGTCTCTTCCTGGGCCTCCTCATAGGTGGCGTGGACGGTGTGACCCTCCTGCCACAGGAACTCGGTGGTGCGCAAAAACAGACGGGTGCGCATCTCCCAACGCACGACATTGGCCCATTGGTTGATAAGAATGGGCAGGTCCCGGTAGGAACGTACCCACTGGGCATACATGTGTCCGATGATCGTTTCCGAGGTGGGGCGCACGACCAGTGGCTCTTCCAGTTCCTTGCCCCCGCCATAGGTGACCACAGCCAGCTCGGGCGAGAAACCCTCCACGTGCTCCGCCTCTTTCTGCAGGAAGCTCATGGGAATAAACAGCGGGAAGTAAGCGTTGACGTGGCCGGTAGCCTTGAAGCGGCGATCCAGCCCGTCCTTGATATTCTCCCACAGCGCGTAGCCGTAGGGGCGGACGACCATGCAACCCTTCACCGGGGCATAATCAGCCAATTCCGCCTGTTGGATTACGTCGGTATACCAACGCGAATAGTCTTTGCTCCTCGGGGTTATTTTCTTGGCCATTTCGTTTTCTCCTCCTGAAATATCCTCCTCATGGCTATTGGGGGATTTGCGCGGCAAATGCCCGCATGTGGGCAATGTAGCCTGTGCTACTCTCTGTTCTCACGTCGTCGTATCATGCCCCCGATCGGGGGCCAGGAGGGATGGGGACAAATGGCCATCCTCGCATGGTTACTACCTCCGTCAGTGGGCTGAAAGCCCGCGCTACACAGTCAATTCGCACTACTCACATGGATTCCGGAGCAGTCATGCCCATCAAGTGCAAGGTGCGAGCCAAAACGGTCTTGGCCGCGCGAGCCAACTTGAGCCGCGCCCGGCTGACCTCCGCATCGGCGGGATCGGACGAAACGACGCGGCAGTCGCGGTAGAAAACGTGAAAGGCGCTGGCCAAATCCTGCGCGTAATAGGTCAGGTGATGGGGAGCCAGGTTCAACACCGCCTGCTCGATGATCTCCGGCAAAAGGAGCATCTGGCGGATCAGGGCCAGCTCTGAGGGGTGGGTAAGGAGCGAGAGATCGCCACCCTCGGCTGTGGCCCCCTGCTCCGCCGCGTAACGCAGAATGCTGGCGATGCGAGCGTGGGCGTACTGAACGTAGTACACCGGGTTGCGCTCCGATTGCTCCTTGGCCAGGTCCAGATCGAAATCCATCTGGCTATCAGCGGAACGAGACAGCAGGAAGAAGCGTACCGCGTCCGGCCCCACTTCCTCGATGATCTCGCGCAAAGTAATTATCTCGCCCTTGCGTTTGGAGAGGCGCACCACCTCGCCGCCGCGCTTGAGGGTGACCAGTTGGTAAAGGAGCAGGGTAAGCCGTTTGGGATCGAGTCCCAGGGCCTGCATCATGGCCCGCATGCGCGGGACGTGCCCCTGGTGATCTGCGCCCCATACGTCAATCACCCAGTCGAAACCGCGCACGACGAATTTGTGGTAGTGGTAAGCAATGTCCGAGGCGAAATAGCCCGGTTCCCCGTTGGAGCGGATCAACACTTCGTCCTTGTCCACCCCCAGACGGGAGGCGGCGAACCACACCGCTCCATCGCGGGTGAACAGATGATCGCCCTGGCGCAGGATGGTCATGATGCGCTCAAAGTGGCCCTCCTCATACAGGGTGCGTTCGGAGAACCAGTTATCATAGCGAATCCCCAGCGATTCCACGTCCTGGCGGATGTGGGCCAGCACTTTGGACAGGCCCAGGTCACGCAGCAGGGGAACCGCTTCTTCCCGCGGCATGTGCAGGTACTTATCGCCTTCCTCAGCGGCGATCTCCGCCGCCCAATCCTCGATGTAAGAACCGGGATAGCCGCCCTCGGGGAAAGGCACGTCCCGTCCCAGGGCCTGCGCGTAGCGGGCGTACATCGTCTCGCCGAAGAGGTCCATCTGCGTACCCGCATCGTTGACGTAGTACTCGCGTTGCACATCGTACCCGGCAGCGGCCAGCACATTAGCCAGGCCATCGCCCAGCACCACATTGCGCGCAAAACCGATGTGCAAAGGGCCGGTGGGGTTGGCGCTGCCGTACTCCACCTGTACCCGGCGCCCCTGTCCCAGATTGATGTTCCCCCAGGTCTCGCCGGTGTCCAGGATATCTTCCACCTGTTGGGCCAGCCAGTGCTGGCTGAGGGTGATATTGATGTACCCAGGATGGGCAACTTCCACCTGGCCGATGGCCTCGGCCTGGGGCAGACATTTGACCACCTGCTTGGCGATTTCCACGGGAGCCATGCGGGCCAGGCGGGCCATCTGCAAGCAGACCGGGGTGGCGTAATCGCCGTGTTCCGCCTGCTTGGGATGCTCTAAAACGACCTCGGGTATGTCGAATTTGGGCAGGTCACCCTTGTGCTGCGCTTTTTTGATGGCCTGGGCAATCAGGCGGGTGAGCTCATCCTTGATCACTGATGTTCCCTTTCTCCAAGAAACCAACAAAAGGCGAGGGCAGTTGCCTGGGCCCTCGCGCCGTTGTCCACCGGTCCAGTGGATTTAATTTTATCGGATTTTCGTAAATTGGGCAAGTAGGTCAGCCTCCTGTGGGTTTCGAGCCTGCAGGAGGGTTATTCATTGGCAGGATCAGACGGTTATCCGGCAGAGGATGGCCCGCCGCATCCACGGCTTCCAGGCGGGTCACCGTGGCAGGATTGTATACCCCCACGCCCAGGCGGTAATCGCCGGCGGGTACGCCGGCCAGAGAAAGGGTGATCCGGTCGCTGACCACCTCGCCGGGCAGCCACCACGAGGTGGGATACGCGCCGTTCAGCGGCATCCCGTCGAACTGGGTGACGATGCGCTCGGTCGCCGGCTCGAAGAGGTGGACGAAAACGCGGTAGTCAGTGGCCATCGGCGATAGGGCCTGCCAGTGGAGCATGAGCTGCAGTTCGTCGTCGTTCTGCACCAGGTCGTAGCCCAGCAGGCGCATCACGCCCCCGAAGTTCACATCGGCGCGGGTCTGCATGGACGGCTCGGCATAAACGCGCTCCCGCTCCACCAGGGGTGTGCGGGCTGTGCCGAACTCAGTTCCGCTGTAACGGTCGTACAGCACGATCTCCAGAGTAACGGCCTGGTCGGGCGATCTCCCCTCCGGAAACGGCAGGCGCACCCGGTCAGTGACCAGTTCACCCGGCGGCCACAGGCTGGTGGGCAGGAATCCGTAACCGGGTTGCAGGTCGTGCTGGGCCAGGCGGGCGCCGTCGGCAGCCATCGCTCGCAGCGACATCGCCAGGTTGGCGGGGATGGGCTGCATGGCCCACCAGGTCAAAGTCAGGTCTAACGCTCCCTCCACCGGTGTGGCCTGTACTGCGCTGAGGCGCACTCCCACGGGGTCAAATTCAGCCAGCACCGGCTCCTCGCCGCTCACCCGTCGCCCGCCGGTGATGTATACCGGCCGCAGGTAGGTGGTGCCCAGTACGTGACCCTGTGCGTCCACGGGGGTGATTTCTCGCTCGCCTTCGAAGACGCGCACGCTGAGCAAAGCCAATCCGCGTGGCGCGTCGTCTGGAACCGTCAAACGGTGGTTGGTCGTCGCCAGCAAAGGGGCGCTGGCCTGGGCCAGGGGTGGGGGACCGGCCTCGAAAAGCACCTCCGCCGGAGTGACGAGCTGCACCTCGGCGCGGAAATCGCCCCCGCCGTCCCATTCCAGTGTCACCTCCAGAGTCTCCCCTGCCGTGATTTCCTCTGCCGAAAGCGAGTATCGTCGTAGGCGCAGGGTCTTGCCGAAGCGAACGCCGTCTGGGTTATGATGCAGGAAAGGCGCGCGGGCGAAGTCCATCGTCAAATCGGACTCGTCCGCCGTGGGCAGGTAGCGCAACCCTCCGGCCAGCAAGGCGATCACCGCCAGTCCCAGGCCGATACCCAACAATGCGCGCCGCACGCCGCCCAATAACGGCCGCCAACGGGCAACGAGCATGGCTATGACCCAGAGGCCCGCCAGCGCGGAGATGGCTTCACTGACAGCGCGCAGCGGCGTGCGTCCCAGCCACAATCTGACCTCATGCTCACCATGGGGCACCTCCACGCTGACATAGCCCAGGCCCTCGACCGGCTTCACCACCGCTGGCTGGCCGTCTACCCTGGCCTGCCAGCCGGGAAAATACAGGGTGGCGAAAGCCAGTGTAGCCTGCGATGAGGTCACGTTGACGCGCCAGACCTCGGACGTGGGCCGCTGGCTTAACAACTCCGCACCGGCAAGTTCACCGGAAATGGCCACTGGCGGCGGTTTGTGGCCTCCATTCAAAAAGGCGGCGGAAACATACGGCCGAGGCACCGTCCAGCGGGGCAGGTACTCGTAGCGCACGGTGGAACCCACGTTGCCGGTGAACACCTCGTAGAGCATCAACCGCTGCGGGATGAGATCGGCGCGGGTGATGGGCAGAAACTCCGGGCGCAAACCGAGCATGGCGCTCAGCAGGAGCAGTACAGCGGCGACTACCACAGCGGTACGCGGGAAACGGATGCGCTCGCCCAGGTGAGCGATAACCAGGGCGGCGAAGAACGACTGCACCGAAAGAAACCGCCACGGGAACTGGGTGAACGACAGCAGCGGCAGGCGGTCCCACAACGGGCGCGAAAAGGGGGTGATTAACAGGGTGGCCAGGGCCAGGAGGGCAACGAGGAGCGCGCTCAGCCAATCCACCCGCCGCTGGCGGATCCAGCCGACAACGATGGTCAGTAAAGCGATAGCGGTGATCGCCGCCTGTACCAGCCCCATGGCAAAGGGTGTGCTCCCCGCTCCCATCTCGTAATCGAACAGCAGCGTGGGCTGCACCAGGTCCAATCCCCGGAAATGCCCGGTATAATGGAAATATCCCTGGGTCTGGATATCCTCCACGCCCAGGCGTATCGCGCTTTGCTCGCCCAGAGCCGGGCCCCAGAACCAGGCGCTCAGGGCCAATCCGAGGAGCAGGCCCAAAGCCATCGCCGTCAGGATGGTCCGTCTGGATTTGCCCACCGGCCAGCAGGCGAAGAACAGGGCCAGACACAGGACGAAAGGGCTGAAAATCAACGCCGAGACGTTGTGGGTCAGCACCAGACCACCGTAAGTCAACCCCAATAGGGCGACGTTGCCCATTGTTGGCGACTCACGCAGGCGAAGCAATGCCCAGACAATGAGCGGGTAAAAGATAAAGGCGTAGAACTCGGACAGGGAATCGCCGCGCACGTAGACGTTGACCAGGTGAAAGGGAGCGTAGGCGTAGGCGATTGCGGCCAGAAAAACGGCCGCCGGTTGGCGAAAGAGACGGCGGGCCAGGAGGGCCATGGCCCCGCCGGCCAGGACGAAGCCGATGGTCTGCGTCAGCTTGAGCGCCCAGATGAGGTCGAGGCCCAGGAAGTGAAATAAAGCTGCCAGGTAATAGGGCAAGGCGGCGTAGAAGTTGAAAAACGGGTAACCCATTCCGTAGGCCGCATCGGGCATCCAGCGCACGGGAAAGACCCCGGCCCGCAGGTTCGCCACCAGTTGCCACAGGCGCACCAGCAGGAAAGGGCTGTCACCGCCGCCCCGCGTGTTCACCAGGCCACCGTGCAGCCACAGGGGCAGGGCAGCCAGGCCGCCGAGCAGCAAAATGATCCACGTCAACCTGTTTGAATCATTTTTCTGCGATTCGCTCACTCGCTGATTCGCTCCTCTGAGCAAGGCAATGCCTTGCCCTACCCCGGCCGGGCATTGTAACATGGTCAGGAGACCACGTCACAGCAGGGGTTACCCTGTCTTTTGACAAAGACGGTGATTAAGGGTATATTAGCCCGTAACACGGGCTTCAGTCTGTGCTACGTCCTAAAGGAATTGGGTATGCCACCGAAATTTTCATTGCGGAAAGCGTTAATTCTGTGGGCCATCGTTCTCCTGGCCTTCGCCCTGCGCCTTTACCGCCTGGACGCGCCCTGGCTGCGCTGGGACGAGGGATGGAGCATTGGCCTGGGCAGCCTGAGTTGGTCGGAGATTCCCCGCGTGGCCGCTCTGGAAGTGCATCCCCCGCTATTCTACCTACTGCTCAAGCCCTGGTTGTGGCTGGGCAAAAGCAGTTTCTCGGTGCGTTTCTTCGCGGTGATCGGCGGGGTGCTGCTGGTGCCCCTGGGCTACGCCGTGGCCCGCCGCTGGTCGGGCCGCGAACGGGTGGGATGGCTGGCTGCGCTGTACATGGCTGTCGCCCCATTGTTGGTTTACTATGGGCAGGTGGCGCGCATGTATCCCCTGTGCGCTCTCTTGCTCCTATTGAGCACGTACTTCTTGCTCCGCGCGCTGGAGGAAGAGCGCATCAGGGATTACCTTGCTTTCGTCCTGATCAGCACAGCCGCCCTCTACACTTTCTATTATAACGCTTTTGTGCTTGCCGCGCTAGTGGCCTACGGGTTAGGGTACATTTCAGTACCCCGCTGCACACCGTCAAATGGCAGGCTGAAAGCCTGCCCTACAAAATTATGGGTACATCTTGCCTCCAAGGGGCGGCCCATCGTTTTCTCCGGAATTGCCGTGGCACTGCTGTATGTGCCCTGGATAACCTATGCAGCGGGTGAAATGCTGTCCCGCGTGGGAGAGCGCACCGGATTCAGTTTCGCTCCGGAAAGCACGGCCCAATTCTTCGCCCTCCTGCGACATGGCTTCTTCGGGCTGGTCTTTGCCTACGGGCCGGGGTGGCTGGCTGCAGGCGTGGTGATTCTGATCCTGGTGAGCGGCGTGCTGCTCGCCCGGCCTTGGGGGCAGGAAATGGGTCGTCTGTTTCTGCCTCTACTGGCGGTGGCGTTTGTTTTGGTAGGGGTGGCTCTTGGCGTGCGGGCCTACATGTTCGCCGCGCGTCTGCTTTTACCGGCCAGTCCCTTCCTGGGCCTGGCCCTGGCCTGGGCCAGCGACATTCTTTGGCAACGGCGGGCCGGGTTGGGCATCGCCGCCCTATGCCTGCTGGCTGTGGTCACCGTCTGGCCTTTCGCCAACGGTCAGGTATACGCTAAAGCTTTAGAAGTGGTAGATCCCCTTAATCCACACGCTTTCTACGAGCCTTTGCACGGACAGGCCGGCCCGCAGGACATCGTTTTCTTCAATAACCTCAGTCCCGCTGGATTTTACGAGCACTTCCGTCAGCCAGGCGATCCGCCTTGGTCGTACGTCTTGCGCTGGGACCCCAGCATCGAACCGTTGGAGGAGGCCGTGGCTCAGCGGATCCGACCTGCGGCGCAGGCCCACCGACGGCTGTGGCTTGTGCTTTACAAAGGCGCGGTGGCGGCCAACTACGAACTGAAATACTGGTTGGACACCAACCTCTATCCAGCGGCGGGTTGGTGGCACGAGGATACGCTGTACCTTCTCTATCTGTCGCCAGCAGAGCCGTTGACCGGCGTACCGCAGAATGCTCTTTTCGAGCCTGGCATCCGGCTCAGCGAGGCCGCTTTCACCACGCAAGCCCGGGTCGGGGGCGAGGTCGCCGTGCGCCTGACCTGGCAGGCCATGGAACGACCACCTGCCAGCTACAAGATATTCGTGCACCTGTACGCTCCCGATGGTCGGTTAGTGGCCCAGCACGATAGCTTTCCGGTGAACGAAATGCGCCCAACGGATAGCTGGCACCCGGGCGAGATGATCACCGATAACCACGGTCTGATATTGCCCTCGGATGCACCTGCCCGCTTGCTGATCGTGGTGGGAATCTATAGTCCGGCCACGGGCGAGCGGTTGCTTTTGACCGGTGGAGGTGACACGTTGACAGTGGGTGAGATCGAGGTCGTGGCGTTGTAAGACAAAATGCCATTTTGTCCTACGGGATATAAAAGCGCCCCCTTCTCCGAAACCGGAAAAGGGGGCGCACTCATTCATCCCTATTTGAATCCTGGCGAAGGTTTGTAACCTTCGCCAGGATTCGATCTTACAGGGCGGAGCGCCGCATCAGGTTGAAACCAACCACGATTAAGCCGGCCAGGATAAGGACGATAATCCCGCTGGCATTGTAGGCCGCCCGGCCCATCGTGGACAAAAGAGCCGCCGGTGTGGGGCTGGGCGACGGAATGGTTGGTGGGGCGACGGTAGGCGAGGGCTTCAACCGGTTGCCAAACTCGATGTCCACCGTCGAGCCGCTGGACAAAGCCACGCCCCAGCTATCGGGAGTGGTGGACTCATAACCGGTCGGGTTCAACTCGGAAACGAAGTATGTGCCGGGTTCCAGTCCGTAGAAGCAATGGGGCTCGTTGATCCCGTTGCTCGAGTAGCTGTCAATCACATGGCGGGCGTCCGAAATGGTGAACACTGCATAGGGCAGCAAGCCCTCACCCAGGTCCCGTCGTCCGTTGCCGTTGAGGTCCTCAAAAGACAGCACGCAAATCGAGGCGGTCACCGGCGTGGGGGTGACGGTCGGCGTCGGGGTTTCGGTGGGAGTGGGAGTGACGGTTGGTGTAGGCGTGTCCACCGGTGTCGGCGTGGGGGTAGGCGTGTTCGTCGCCCGTGGCGTGGGCGTCGGCGGGCGCGGCGTGGGGGTGGGGGTCGCCAAAATCACCAGACTGGCCGCGTCCCAGTTGGCAGTGAGGAACTTCATTGCCCACTCCGGGTTGGAGAAGGTGAATACCGTGACGGTCGTGTTCTGGGCCACGGCTTCGACGGTGAACTGCTGCCAGCCGGTGGCATTCGCCTCCGGACTCCAAACGACGGTCCCGGCCAAGGCGTTCGTCCCGCCGGTAGGGTCAATGCCGATTTTCATGCGCAACGGGCCGGGCTGTTTCTTTGGGTCGTCATCGTAGACGTACATGTGCCCCCAGATGGTGAAGCGCAGACGGGCCCCCTTGGGAATGCCCGAAACCTGCTGGTAAATGCCTGCCAGGTGCGTGCTGTAGATGATGCCGTATTGCTGGGCCTTCGACCCGTCGTGAACGCGGATCGGCTCTATGGTCAGTCCGTACTCGGGCCGCCTGTTCTTCCACAGGGGCTCTATCTTACCCTCATCCACATACCAAGCCACCCAGCCGTCGGCCACCTTCAGCTCACCTATACTATTTTGATAGTGAAAGCCCCCCTCGAAGCTGGGATTGACCAGCAGATTCCCGCTCTGCAGGGGTGGGGCAGCCAGCACCAGGACGGGGGTGCCGAGTATCAGCACAGTACTGATCAGCAGAATTGTGACTATCAGGTTACCAAATCTCATTCTCACGCTTGTTCCTCCTTCCATTTTCAAGCTGGTAGGACAATTGCCAATTTGTCCTACCATTATAAGGTCGGGTGTCGTCGCAGCAGATTGAAGCCAACCACAATCACCCCAGCTATGACGAAAACGACTATCCCACTGATCCTATAGACCGCTTACCCCATCGTGGAGAGTAGAGCCACCGGTGTAGGGCTGGGCGATGGGGCCGGCGAAGGTGCAACAGTGGGCGAGGGTGCCGGCCAGTTGCCGAATTCAATATCCACCATCGAGCCACCGGAAAGGGCTATGCTCCAACTGTCGGGGGCAGTGGACTCGTAACCGGGCGGGTTCAACTCGGAAACGAAGTAGGTACGAGGTTCCAACCCGTAGAAGCAATGGGGCTCGTTGATCCCATCGCTCGAGTAGGTGTCAACCACGTGCCTGTCGTCCGAAATGGTGAATACCGCATAGGGCAGCAAGCTCTCACCCAGGTCCCGCCGTCCGTTGCCGTTGGCGTCATCAAAGGATAACACGCATATCGAACCGGCTACTGGCGTGGGAGTGATGGTCGGTGTCGGGGTTTCGGTGGGGGTGGGAGTGATGGTTGGGGTAGGAGTATCCACTGGTGTCGACGTGGGGGTAGGCGTGTTCGTCGCCTTTGGTGTGGGCGTCGGCAGGCGCGGCGTGGGGGTGGGAGTGGCCACCTGCACCAGACTGGCGTCGTCAATATAGACGTCGTTACTAATACGAGGCCACCCCTCCGTCCAATCCGCGCGAGTGTGGACGAACACGGTAACGGTGCTGGATTGGGCTGTAGCCTCTACCTCAAAAAGGGTCCACTGATCCCAGGCATTGCCCTCCGGTGAGCGCACGACGGTGGAAGCCGCCCAGTTGGTGCCTCCGGTAGGATCAATCCCCGCCCACACGTGCATCGGGGCCGGGTTGTTGGACCGATCGCCGGTAGGACACTGGTTCCAGGTCGCCGATGAGGCCGGCATACAGGACCAGGTCTGCACCCATACGCTGAAACGCGGGCGTGCTCCTGGCTGAATGCCACTCACCTGCTGGTATAGACCGGCCTCATGTTGTCGGTTCCAGGAGAAATATTTTTGGGCGAGTTCGCCAGAATGTACACGGTTGGCGAATTCATGGATGCTGGTTCCCCGAAACTCTGGCCGTCCCCACCCACACTTCCAGTTTTCACCACAGTAAGTTGGTACAACGTAATAGGAGGGTGGGTCATCCAGGTAGAAAGCCCGCCAGCCAGGAGCGATCTGCACCTCTGGGATGCCATCCTGGAAAGGCCATGCCTGACCGACCGTCCCTTCCTCAAAGTTTCCGTTTCGCAACAGGTTAGGCCCCTGGCCATAGGTCGTTTTCGGCAGACAGATCAGCAAGATCACTGCCAGGCTGACGAGCCCAATCAATTTATATTTCATAAACGCTTTCCTCCAAAGTGGAATTTTACTGATCGCAAACATGGGAGCGAGATGTACCCGGAAAGTAACTGTTCAGGCAACTCCTGCCCGTTACTTCACACAGGTGCCAGGGGGTTGCCCCCACCCGAGGGTTGGGGGTGGGTAAGGAGCGGGGGACACCCCCGAGCCCCCGGCAGGCCTGCCCTGAGCTCTGTCGAAGGGGGTAGCCTGCCTCCTGCATCCCCGCTTGGGCCTGAACAGTTATTCCAATACTACGTACTCGTCACCCGCCTGTCCGCCTTTCAGCACCGGCAGGTGGCGCATGGTCTGTAATTCGTACCAACCTACCTGGAGTTGATGGTGGGCCGGGTTATAGGGCTCGCTCAACGCAAGCCGATGCTCGTCCAGGAGGACATCGCCGGGACGCCACCAGCTCGTGGGGTAGTACCCTTCGCCTGGCCAGGTATCGCTCTGCGCCAGGATGCGCTCTCCGTCTACCAAATGGACGAAGACAGTGTAATCGGTGGCGATGTTCGCCGTCGCCTGCCAGCGCAGACGCACCAGCAGCGTACCGTCAGACTCAGTCTTAACCTCGTGTCCCAGTAAAACCAGCCCTTCGGCGAAACGGACCTCTGGCTCAACGCTCACCCCGGCGGGCTCGGCGGTAAAGAGCACGTACAGGAGGTGGGGCGTCTTTTCCAGGTCCCCGCGTTCCAGCGCTCCCTCCTGCACAGTGATGAGCGAGCCGATGGGGAGCCACTCCATGTACGGACGCAGGTCCTCGTATGGCCACAGGGCCAGAAGTACCGATTCCCCAGATATAGGTTGCGGTCTGCTGTCCTTTCGCACTATCGTCAGTGCGTCCGACTCCGGTACCAGGAAACGCACCGTGGGCCGCTGGTCCCACAGCCGGCTGACCAGTATCGCCTGGCGTCCTGGCAACGGTCCGCTGACAGTCGCGGTCAACCCGCTGCCGTCCCAGCCCGTGCCCAGGAAGCGGTTGACTTCCACCGCCAGTTGCACTTCGCCGGCCTCGAAAGCATAGCCCAGCTCCGGGTTACGGGCGTGCTGCCCAAAATAATCCCAGATGGTACTGCCCAGAGTAATGGCCAGGGCCAGGGTGACCACCCCCAACGCCAAACCAGGGTGCATCCGTGCCGCCAACCGCTGCCACATCACTTCCAGGCCCACTGCCGCCGGAAAAACCGCTGCAGGCAGAATGCCCACGGCTCGCAGGAAGTGGGGGGTATCTTCGGCGAGGATGGTTGGCAGGAGGAGGACAGCAACCCAGATGAGGGTGAAAGTGCCCGCCGGTTGTCGCCACTTTCGCCGGGCGCAAAAGCCCAGGCCGATCACGAAGAAGGCGGCTGTCAGCGGATCAAAAAGTGGACGCCACGGCACGTTGTGGCGAGGGATGAAATCGCCGCGCCAGAAAAACAATCCCAGGGCGCGCAGGAAATGTCGGCCCAGGGTACCCCACAGATCGCCGTTATTGATCGCCGGGTTGAAAACGGACACCTGACCAGCGCGCTGCATGAACTCGTCCCAGTGCAGCGCGCCGTAAACCAACAACGGAGCCAGTATCAGACCAGCAGCCACTGCAAAGCACAGCAGGCCAGACCAGTGGAGACGGGCTTTGTCAAAGAGCAACAGGAAAAGAACAAAGACGGCCAGGGCCAACAAGGTGAACCGGGAAGCGGTATACGTATAAAACGTCAGACCGTACAAGACGCCACCGGCCAGGTAATGTTGCCTCCGTCCCGTATCCAGGCCACGCCAGAACTGCCACAGGGACAGGGCCAGGAACAGAGGTAAGCCTATCGCGCGCAAGCCGATGCGACTCAAATTCAGTGGCCAGACCAGCCCGGCGATGAGTACGGCGCTGATGGCGCCGACCCGCCGTCCAAACATCGCTCGTCCCAGCAACCAGGTGGCCGGGACGGTCAGCGTACCTAACACGGCGGCCACCATGCGGATGGCGCCGGGGCTACGGCCCAACAGGCCCACGCTCAGAGCGACCAGGTAGATAAACAGGGGTTCGCGCCCGTTGTTCGCCGTGAAAAATATGGGCCGCGCTCCACCCAAGACGCGCAGGGCATCCAGGCCATTGAATGCCTCGTCATGGTAGAGCCCTGGGGGAATGCGGCCAATGGCATAAAAACGCAACAATAAGGCCACCGCCGTCACTGCTCCCAGCACGGCCCAGTCTGTGCAGAGTACACGTCTGAGGCTGAAAGGTGCTCTCACCCCCTGCTCCCCTTCACTCACGGGCGCGTATTATATCATAAGGCTGACATTTGTCAATTTCAGGGCCCATTTGCACTCCGCCGTCCATCCTTTCTTGCTTTCCAAAGGCAAATGTGCTAGACTCTAGCAAACGAGCCGCTTAAGCTTCAATCCAGGACGAGGAGGTAATGATGACAGGTAGCGAGCAGCGGACAGCGGCCGGGATGATCACCGCCCTTTTGCAGCCCTGGCACGCCGCCGTAAACGATCCGGTGACGGCCCAGCAGGGGGTGTTGCAACACCTCCTGCAAATCTACGCTCAAACTGATTACGGTGTACAGCATGGAGCCGCGCAGGTCAGGACCATTGAGGATTACCGCCGTGCTTTTCCTATCGCCACTTATGAGGATTACAAGCCTCTCATCCAGCGGGTGATGTCCGGAGAAGTGCGCTTGCTCCTCACCGAAGACCCAGTCGGCTGGGCCATCACCCGGGGCACGGCGAAGGGCGAATCTAAATTTATCCCCATGACCCCCACCGACCTGCGCATGCGCGTCAGCGCCGGGCGGGCGATGCTGAATTATGTGGTCAGCAGTGGTCGGTACGATTTGTTTGAGGGGGTCAACTTGAATCTGAACTTCCCCTCGGTGGTGGGAACGGTCCGGGTAGGGGAGCGGGAAGTGGAGTACGGTTACAGCTCCGGCATCTACACCAAATACGTATCGGCCCATACCCCCATTCGCTCAGTTCCGTCACAAGAAGAAATAGACGCTCTGGGCGGAGGCAAAACTACCCGCGATTGGGAAGCGCGTTTCGAGCTGGCCTATGAGAAATGCAAGAATGAGAACGTCACTCTGGTAGGAGGGGTCGCCCCGACGGCTATCCTTTTCGCTCGCTATCTGCGCCGCGCCCACGGCGTCTACCCCAAGGACCTGTGGAAAACGCAGATCATGACTCTGGGCAGCGTGCCGGGCATCAACACTCGCTATCAACCAGCGCTGACCGCCCTCTACGGACCGGTCGCCATTCGTGAAATATACGGCACCACCGAAGGCATGTTCGGTCAGCAGCGGGACGAATGCCGGGCGTGGGTGCCCAATTACGACCTCTTTTTCTTCGAAGTACAAACCAGGTCGGGCGTCAAAATGCTACACGAGATGCGGTCCGGCGAGATGGGCAGCTTGATCGTCTCGACGCCCATCCTGGCCCGTTACAAAATCGGCGATCTGATCCTGGCCCTCCGACCTCCGTATTTCCGTTGCATTGGCCGGGAGCGGTGGTGGACGCCGTTGCGTTACTTCTGGGATGAACTGATGAGCCTCAATATGGGGTGGCTGTGAGAGTGAAAACTGGAGTCTGGCGTTTTTGTTCGTAGTGACGACTTTAGTCGTCCAGCGCGGGGAAAAAGCGACTAAAGTCGCTACTACGAACCTACATCTTGTGGTTGAGTGATTGGATTTTCCCAAGATGTAGGGGGGCTAAAAATTCGCCAGAGTCCAGTGAAAACATAAAGCGTAAAACGTGAAAACATTACGTTTGACGTTTTCATTACCGGTCAGCGGTGCGACACGAAGCCGCGAATCAGCATGGACATGCCGAGAGCGATCAGCACCAGAGCCCAGATGGTGCCCCAGCCGCCTATCAAGTTCCCCAGACCGATGCCCAAGAGGATGAGGCCGAAGATAATGCTACCGGTGACCGGCCGTCGGTATTCTGGCACGAGCAGGCGAACGAAGGCCTCCAAAATCACAATGAGGCCGGCTCCAGTGAAGATCAGCGTCCAGGCATGTAAGGGTCTGAAACGGGCCAGAAATCCCAGGGACTCCGCCAGCAGGGCCAACCCGGCCCAGATGAGAATCCCGGCCCAGGCGATCGCGCTAAGCGGGTCACGGCGCCATTTCTCCTCCCAATTCTTCTCTTCTTGTTTCTCGTTCTCTTTTTCTTGCTTTTCCTCTTTTTCCTCGTACCGTCGCTCGGTCATGGTGCTCCCTCCTCCTTAGCTCCAGAGCATTGCTTGCCCGTTTCCAATGTTCAAAATTGGGATGGTTCAGAATGGGTTGACACTTTAGTCGGGCAACATACTGTCAACGAATGGTGGAACGAATAAACGAATGGTCAGCATCGCGGTCTATTCGTTTATTCGTTGGATATTCGTTGACCGAGAAGTCGCCCAAGCCAAAAAACGAACGGAAAAACAGTGGGGGCTGATTTACCCACTGAATCTGGGCACAAGGCGGGGCTATTTTCTCTTGAGAATTTTTTCAGGGCTTCAAAAGTGTAAACCTATTTCCGCCAGAATGATGAACCATCCCTCAAAATTATACCACATATCCGTGGAATAGGGAAGGAATGAGCGATTAGAACCCTGTTCAGCCTGTCATTGCGAGCCGCCCGTAGGGCGGCGAAGCAATCTCCCGGCAACCACCTCGGAGATTGCTTCTGGCGCTTCGCGCCCTCACAATGACGCTTGTCGGTTTGCCAAATGGTGCGATTTGAGGTATGATTAAAGCCGTTATGCTGAGGGGAAAGTGGCTGCGATGGGTGAGGTAACGGAAAATGCCGGCAGTCGAGTCCGCCGACTAGAGATCGTCGTCCTGGTAGTCATCCTGGTGGTGGCTGCCTTCTTTCGTATGCACCGGTTGGACTGCGTGCCGCCAGGCCTGACCCATGACGAGGCGGCCAACGGGCACGACGCAGCCTGGGTGTTGCGCGGTGGGCGTCCCCTGTACTTCGCCACCAACTACGGACACGAACCGCTTTATTGTTATCTGGTAGCCGGGGTCTCGGCCCTCAATGGCGGTAACGTCAATGAGATCACCCTGCGCCTGACCACCGTCCTCTGTGGGCTGGGGGTGATACTGGGTACCTACATCCTGGTCAGGCGGATGTTCGGCGTTCTCGTAGCTCTGACGACGGTCGCCGGGTTAGCGATTTCTTTCTGGCCAGTGTTCACCAGTAGGCAGGGCGTGCGTCCGGTGACTTTGCCATTGCTATTGGTGCCAGCAGCTTACTGCCTGTGGCGCGGGCTGGAATCGCTTTCTGGCCAGAGATCGCGGGTATGGCTGGTAGTAGGAGGAGTGCTGGCCGGAGCCTCTTTCTACACTTACGTAGCCGTCCGGGTAATGCCATTGTTCTTTCTGGTCTTCACGCTTTATCTGGCGATGTTTCATCGGGCCCGGCTATCGGACCGCTGGCCCGCTTTCGTTTTGTTCTTCGTCCTTATGATCGTCGTCGCTGCTCCATTATTCGTTTATCTGCACACCCATCCCGGCGCGGAAAGCCGCATCAGCAACCTGGACGATCCCTTGCGAGCACTGGCACAGGGTGATCTGCGTCCGCTGCTGAGCAATGCTCTCTCTGGCCTGGGTATTTTTTCGTTTCGAGGGGATTCGCAGTGGCGATATAACCTGCCCGGGCGGCCTATTTTCGATCCGCTGACCGCACTATTTTTCTACGGCGGCCTGGCGCTGGCCCTGTGGCGCTGGCGAGAGCCACGTTACGCGCTGCTGCTTGGTTGGTTCGCGGTGGGAATGGTACCCGGCCTGGCCACAGGTGCGGAGCACAGCATCCCACGCCTGGTGGCTATGCAGCCGGTGGTTTATCTGCTGGTCAGCTTAGGGATGATGGAACTGGGCAAATGGCTCTGGCGACGCGGGCGCTGGCTGCGCTGGGCAACCGCGATCGGCCTTGCCCTGTTGTTGGTATGGAATGGCTGGCTCACTCTCCATGACTATTTTCTCGTCTGGGCCAGCGAACCCGACGTGCGCGAGGTATATCATACAAACCTGCGCGAGATAGCCCGTTACCTGGACGCTCAGCCTGACCAGGGCCCAGTGGTGGTTTCTACAGAGTATCCCACTTTCTGGCACGACCCTTACATTTTCGAGACCGTGCTGCGCCGCCAGGACCTGGATGTGCGCTGGTGTGATGGACGCGGCGGCCTTCTCTTTCCGGCGACAGACGGGGATGTGCGCTACGTGTTCTCTGCCAGCGCAGACTTGGACACGGCGTTGGGAGAAGATCTGTGGCCTGAGGCCACGCTGATTGCCGAGCAGAGGCTGCGTTCCGATGACCTCAACCCCTGGTTCCGGATCTATCGCTGGGCAGGGCTGGCGGACCTTGCCGGGCGGATCGCAGCCCTGGCGGAAGCATCACCGGTATGGGTCAGTGGGGAGGTGAGCTTTGCCGACAACCCGCTGCCAGGTGTGCGCCAGGAACTGCCCTTGCCGGTGAAGTTCAACAACCAGGTGAAGTTACTGGCTTACCGGCTCAACGACACGCGCTTTGCCCCCGGCGACGTAGTGGAACTGGTCACTTACTGGCAGGCGGAGGGCAATTTTCGGCAGGACCTGGTGATCTTCGTCCATCTGCTGGACGCGCAGAGCCAGGAGCGCGGCGGACAGGACGTGTTGAACGTGCCGGCGACCACCTGGCAGGCTGGCGATGTCATAATCCAGGTGCATCGCTTCACCGTAGCCGCCAATGCGACAACAGGGCCGCATTATCTGGAACTGGGCTGGTATGACCGGGCGACTCTGACCCGGTTACCGGTGCTGGCCAATGGGGAAGCCATTGCCGACCGCTTGCTTTTGCATCCGCTTGAGATAAAGTAGAAAAACCTCCCGCAGGTTCAAAACCTGCGGGAGGTTCAGGAGACATATCCCATGACCCGCCAACGTTTGTTCAACGCGCTCAAAATCGCCGTCAGCCTGGGGCTGATCGCTTTTATATTGACCAGGGTCGGCCTGGCCGAGACCTGGAATGCCCTGCGTGGCGCACATTGGGGGTTCATAGTTATTGCCTTCACGCTTTTCGTCCTCACCCTGCCGCTACGGGCCTTGCGCTGGCAGGCTTTACTGGGTGGGTTAGGAGTACACGTTCCCGTTGCCCGTTTAACCGGGCTTTACTTCGTGGGCACGTTCTTCAACATCTTCCTGCCCACCGGCTTCGGCGGTGACGTGATACGCGCGGTCGAACTCACGCAGGACAGTCACCACGGGGCGGAAGCGATAGGCACGGTGTTCGTAGACCGTCTGACCGGCCTTTTGGTTCTATTTGTCATTGCCCTGGCCGCGCTGCCTTTCAGTTATCGCCTGGTGGAGACGGAGGTGGCGACGGCTATCGTGATCTTGGCCCTGGGTGGAGTGGTCGGTGGATGGCTGCTTTTGCAGGGAGACCTGCTGGGGCGCATTGGACGGCGGCTGTCTTTTCTGCCCGCTCAGAACAAACTGGAGAAGCTTTATCGGGCCGTCGGCGGCTGCGGGCGGCGGGCTCTGGCCTGGGCGCTGGTCATCTCTGTGCTCTTTAACTTGGCGAACATCCTGGTCAATTATCTGATCGCCCTGGCGCTGGATGTGCACCTCTCACCCTGGTACTTTTTCGCGTTCGTACCCATTATCTCCTTCTCGTTGACGCTGCCTATCTCATTGGGTGGGTTGGGCGTGCGTGAGGGGACCTACCTACTGCTGTTTGGGCAGGCAGGGGTCATGCCGGAACAGGCGCTGGCCCTTTCTCTGACCTATTACGCCATCACGGTCGTCACCGGACTGCTCGGCGGCCTGTTGTACGCCATCGAGGGAGCACGGGGGCTGAAAAGTGAAAAGTGAAACGTGAAAGGAGCTGTCTATTGCGTATTGCACTGGTTTTTCCGCGAACTCGTTACCCGTCGGGGCAGCCGCCCTTGGGTATTCTCTATTTAGCCGCTTACCTGCGGCAGCACGTGGACTGTGAGATTGATGTCATTGACTCTACCTTCGAGCGCCATCCCCTGACCTACCTGGAAACGGCGCTAAAGGCGAAACGTTACGACCTGGTGGGCATTTCGGTGATGACCCCCATGCTCAACGAGGCACTTTTTGTCTCACGGGTGGCGAAGGGGTTGGCCTATGATCCCCTGGTGGTATGGGGCGGGCCGCATCCCACGGTGATGCCTGAACAAACGATGAGCTATCCTGAAGTAGATGCCATCTGCCTGGGCGAGGGGGAAGAGACTTTCCTGGAATTGATCCAGCGCGGAGGAAATCCACAAGAAGTGGCTGGGATGTGGTATCGCGCCGATGGGGAGGCGGTGCGCAATCCACTTCGTCCCATGATCGCCGACATCTCGCGGCTGCCCTTCCCGGCTCGCGACCTGATCCCTATGGACGCCTACATCCGTGCCTGGTACAGCCTGACCGCTGCCGATCCCAATCTGGCCGGCACTTCGGTCATCGGTTCACGCGGATGTCCCTACTCCTGCACTTACTGCCAGCCGACGCTGCGTCATCTCTTCGGGCGGAAGGTGCGCCGCCGCAGTGTGGACAACATCATTGCCGAACTGGAGCACCTGAAAGCGACCTACAATATCCAGGCCTTCATGTTTGAGGACGATACTTTCGTCGCCAATGGGGAGTGGGCCTACGAGTTCTGTGAGAAATTGCGTATTTCCGGACTGGGCCTGAAGTGGGGCTGCAACGTGCGGGCCGACCTGGTGCGGCGCGACCTTTTGGTTGCCATGCGCGAGGCCGGTCTGGTGCAGATGAACATGGGCATCGAAAGCGGTTCGCAGCGCATCCTGGATGAGATCTATCACAAGCGCATCACCGTAGAACAGGTGGAGCGAGCCGCGAGCATGGCTCACGAGCTGGGCATCCGCGTGGGGGGCTATTTCATGCTCGGCGCGCCGACAGAGACGGTCGAAGAGGTGCGACGGACGATTACTTTCGCCGCCCGTTTGCCCATTGACGAGGCGGCCTTCAACGTGACCACGCCGCTGCCCGGCACCATCCTGTGGGAGCAGACCAAAGACCTCATCGCCGGCGATTTGACCCAGTTCGATTACTACAAAGCGCCGGTGTACAAAGCCGGGAAGGTGATCCCGGCACGCCAGCTGGACCTGCTGAAGAAATGGGCGTATCTGCGTTTCTACGCGTTCACCCCCCGGCGGGCAGGGCGAGTCATGTGGAACACATTGACCAAAATGGCCGGGTTGCGCAAGCTGTTGTTGCGCATGAAACGATTTTAGGAGGGGCAGACAGCCGTCCGCCCTTACTCAGTACACCGTTTCCCGGCCAATGGTCATCAGGGCCAGGGACAGGCTGCGCCCGACCAGGTCCAGCTTGTAGGGATCCACAATCTCCACCGTGTCCGTTGGCAGTTGCGAGGTATCCTCATAGCCCTGCCAGTTGACCACGATGTAGGGTGCTGCCTCGCCGCCGCCTACCTGCACCGCCGCTCTTTCGAATATCACTCCCAGGTCTATGCTTTCATCACGACGGCGGACGGTTAATCCATTCTGTTGCGCCGCTCTGGCGAAAAGTTCCCCCAGGCGCAGACTGCCCTCCGTGGACAGGGATAGGGCATTGCCGGAGCCGCCCCCTACCCCCCGCAAATAGACCACGGCCTCGATCTCCAGCGAGGTGGCGAAACCGTATTTGGCTTTCAGGAATGTCGTCGGGTCTACCTGGCGCGAGGGCATCTGACCACTGGTGTATCCCTCACCCGCGTAAGCCACGAAGATAAAAGTCCTCTTGGGCTGATACCCCACCTCATGCCAGGCGCGGATTAACTCCAGCATCATCGCCACACCGCTGGCATTGTCGTTGGCGCCGGGATAAAGCGCGCCGTCCACTTCCCGGCCCAGACCGTCGTACTGAGCCACGACCAGGATAGCCTTTTGGTCCAATTGCGCCTCTCGCTGCGAGGCCGATGCCCCCTCGCCAGCGGCGGCGACACCAGGCAGATGGCCGATCACATTGCGCGCCACCGTCTTATTGTGCTCCTCGCCAACCAGCCGGGCGTGCACCCGCATCCCAGTGCGCACCCCAAACCATTCCTGCTGGCCCAATTTCGCCTCCTCGGCTCGCAGGTCGGCCACGGTGACACCCCTGGAAGCCAATAAGCGATTGGCTGCCTCCTCGCTGATGTAAAATACTGGCGCGGGGTGGGGCTGAGCGAACCGGCCACCAGCGGACCATTCATACACATAAGTGGAAAGTGTTGCCCCGCGTTGAAGGTCTGCTGGATCGTTGGTGACCACCAGCACAGCCTGTTTTGCGATCCGCTGAGCAAGCCATTCGGCCCGGGGCGAGAGAACCATCACCGCTGCACCCGGCACCTCAATCTTACCCAGGCCCTGAACCCTCCAGTAGCGGTCCACGGGAAAATCGCCCAGCCCCAAGGCCACCACTTCGGCGGTGCTTTCACCCGTGGGGTTGTCCAGCGATGGGTAGAAGTTGAAATCTCTTCTGAAAATAAAGGGCTGTTCCACGCCGTCGTCACCGACTATGGCCAGGTAAGGCACTTCGGTTGGCTCTAACCAATCGCGCTTCACCGTTTGGAAATAGCTAAAATCCTCGCCAGCGGGCTGCAGACCCGCCGCCGCGAACTGCTGAGCAATATAATCGGCGGCTGCGTCCGCTCCAGGCTGCCCGATGTGCCGTCCGTTCATCTGTTCGCCAGCCAGAGTGTACACGTCTAGCAGAGCACGACCCCCATCGAAGTGGCTGGCTGCCTGGCGATAAGCCCCCAGCGGGCCGGTACCGGTCTGCACCCAGCCCACGACCAGAATGAGCAACACGGCGGCGGCCACGGTGTAGCGGTTGACCAAACGGGTGAACCCCACCCCCAGGCGCTCGATCATCCGCCGCAACCCCTCGCCGAACAGGTTCAGGCCCAGGATGGTGATAAAGAAGGCCAGCGACGGGTACAAGGCCGTCCACGGGTAACTGCGCGCATAAAGCCGCACATTGGAAAGCAACGCCCCCCACTCCGGCACGTCGGAGTAGTGATAGGGTGGAACCCAGGCTTGCAACTCGGCGAAAGCCCCGCCGCCGATGAAGATGCCCACGAAACCCAACTCGCCCACCAGCATCATCACCGCGCCCATCTCCAACGCACCGAGCACGATGAGCGATGACACCAGGTTGGGCAACACGTGTCTGAAAATGAGTTCCCCTTCGCGCAGACCCACCGCCACCGCGCTCTCAATGTACGGCTGAGCGCTGATAGTTTTCACCTCGCTGCGGACGAACTGCATCACCTCGCCCCAGCCGACAAAGCACAGGGCAATGACGAACACGTTGAGCCCCTGGCGGATGCCCAGAGCCAGGATGAGGATCATGGCAAAAAGCAACGCTGGAAAGGCAGCGATGACCTCGGCCAGGCCCATCACCAGTTTGTCCAGCCCGCTTCCACTGAAGCGTCCGGCCAGCGCTCCTAATATCGTGCCAATGGCCATGCGGGCCAGAACAACCAGAAAGGCCATCGAAAGTGTGCGCCGCGCGCCGTACAGGATCAGGCCCAGAATATCCCGGCCTAACACGTCGGTGCCCAGCGGGTACTCCGCCGAGGGGGCGAAAGGTGGTACTACCCATTGGCCGTTCACCTGGACGAGGCCAGTGGTCACGTAGGGGTTGTTGGGAGAGAGGATAGGCCCCCAGCCAACGATGAGGAGTAACCCGAGCACCACCACCAATCCGAAAAGGAGAGCGGGGTTTTCCATGGTGGCCCGCAGCCAGGCCCGCCGTCGCTCGTGACGATAGTCGGCGGGAGTGACCTCGAAGAAGTGGGAGTTTTCGGCGGCGCGGCGGCGCAATGCCTCGCGGAAAGGATCGGGTTCAGCGCGGCGATGGGTGAGCCAGCGCACCAGGCGGTTGTTCGTCAGCCAGGTAAGCAGGTCGCGGGCCATGCCTGTCGCACTGTCCCACAGGCTTATTCCCTGTTCGCGGATGACCGGTTGCTCCTCGCGCAGGCGGGGGTCAATGATGCGATAGGCTCCATCCAGCAGCCAGTTGACCACAATAAACAAAAATCCCAGGCACATGGATAAAGCCACGGTCAGATAGTCGTCCTTCTGGGAAATGGCCCGGAGCAGGTTGAACCCTATCCCCGGCCAACTGAAAAACAGCTCTACTACCGGCAGGCTGGAGAGGGAGAAGCGCAGGGAGGTACCTAGAGTGGTGAGGACAGGAATGGCCGCGTTGCGAAAGATATGGCGGAACAGCACGCGGGTCTCGGACGCGCCCTTGCCCCGCGCGGTGCGTACATAATCTTGTTGCCAGGCCTCGCTGAGCACGTTGAAAGTGACCCGTGCCACCTGAGCGATGGGTCTGGCGGCCAGGACCAGGGCTGGAAGTCCCAGGTGGCTGTCCCAGCCAAAGCCGCCCATCGGCAGAAAGGAGCGACCGGTCTGGCGGATGTACCACAGGGTGGCGAGTTGGAGGAGCAAAGCGACGAGAAAGCTGGGTAGGGCCACGCCCAGGGTGGCGAACAGGTTGGTGACCAATGCCAGCGGCGAATGCCGCCAGCGGGCAGCCAACGTGCCCAACCCGACACCCAGGATAGCAGCCACTCCCAGGGAGACGGTCAGCAGGCCCAGGCTCTTGAGCAGAATGGGCAGCAAGACGGCGCTTACCGCTTCCTGGCGCAATCCCTGGCTCAGGGAAAAAGTGTGGCCCAGGTCGGCGCGGGCCAGTTGGCCTAAATACTCGATGGTACGTGTAGCTCCCCTGCCCAGGGCGGAGGCGAAGGCCGTACCGCGAGCCATATCCAGACCGAAAAAGCAAAGGTAGATGATGACCAGCAAGATGAGGGCGGCGAAACCAATGCGTTGGCTCAGGAACAACGCCGCATCTAAAATGGCGGCCAGGCGGGAGCGGCGTGGCACAGGTGAAGCCTTGCGCTGGGGTCGAAGTGGTGCAGCGGAACGAGCGGGCACAGGCAATTCACCGGCCTTCAGTGTAGCACGCAGAGAAGGACTGTTGGGCAGGCGGCGACGGATTTGGTGCAATACAGAACGGGCTATCTCATCGCGTGGATCAAGAGACAGAGCGCGAGTAGCGTAGATCAGCGCCTCATGGGGCTCGTTGCCCAGTTCGGCGAGCCAGGCCCAGGCGCGAGCATTGGCCGAGTCCAGCTCACTGGCTGCCCAGAAGAAAGCATAGGCTTCCTCACGTTGACCCGCCTGAACGGCGGCAATGCCCTTTTCCAGTAAAATGGCCGCCCGCTGCTGAGGGGAGGATGGTCGTGTGGAAGGCGGCCAACCGGTAGAATCTTGATCTGTTACCAGATTATCATTCATGACTTCGGCCAATGGAGTGCATCATATCGGCATGGACTCAAGTGTATAGGGGCGAGTTTTCGGGCTCGCCCCTAACAACCGCACTTCGCCTAAAAATGTCATTCTGAACGACCGAAGGGAGTGAAGAATCTCATTCTCAGAATGACAAGTGCGGTTGTAGTACTAAGCATTTGTTACATAATACACTCATTAGATGGAAATTCAGGTTCGTAGTGACGACTTCAGTCGTCCAGCACAGGGAAAAAGCGACTGAAGTCGCTACTACCAACCCCCGTGGAAGCCAGATTTTCCATGTACTGACACTTGGAAAGCGGCTGAAAGGTTCAGAATTGTGGGACGAGATGTCATCGCGTCCTACAAACTAAACCCGCAGCCGGCCCCGGCAGGAGAACTCCCGCTTGCCGGTGAAGCGATAGCCCAATGTCTCAGCAATGTGGATGGAGGGCTGATTGTCCTCGGCGACGACATACAGCGGGGTCAGTCCGGCGGACAGCACCACCGCCGTGCAGGCTGAGACCACTGCCTTGCCCCAGCCCCGTCCTCGCTGCGCCGGGACAGTGTTCACCCCGATCTCGGCGAAACGGTCGGACTGCCAGTTGACCGCTGCCACCGCGCTGACCTCGCCACCGGAGCGGATCTCGAAGCGCGGGTGGCCATTGACGGTGAAGCCCGGCTGCACCAGGACGTTGACCACCGGGCGGAAACTCATCTGATCCACGGTGTAAATGCGACTGATGGCCTCGTCCCAGATGTCCAGATGGCGGCGCAGTACTGCAATCACGTCCTCGCGGACGTTGAAGAGATACTCACGGCGAGGGTCCAGATGTTCCCGCATCAGTGCTTCCAGCACATCGTCCGCGAAAGCGCGCATCACCACCAACGGGGCAAAGAGGTCTTGCCCCGTCTGGCAGATGGCCAGGAAGCCCTCGATGCCGCCTCCCCGACTGAAAGTGCGCAGCGTCGTCCGCGGATGCTGAAAAGCGTAATAATTGGTCAGCGCGTCCTCCGGTGCTGTGGGGTCTATGAGTCGCTCCAGCATTTCCCCCCTCATGTCATCATGTGACAGTCACCTCCGAAGTGACTGTTACATGAGTTCAAGAGCCCAGAAAATAGCTACTTCGCCTTTGTTCAGGTCATCGTTAGTGTAATAGTGGTCATTGATGCCACACAACCGAAAGCCCATCGTTTGATAGAAGCGGCAGGCGTTGATGTTGTTGGTCTGGGTCTCCAGGATCAGTGCCCGCAGGCCCAATTGGCGTCCCCAGGCAATGGCGCGGTGGACGAACTGGCGGCCCAACCCCTGCCGCCGATAATCCCGGTCAATGATCACGTTCCACAACCAGCCACTGTTGTTCCAATACCAGCGCTCCACCTCCAGCAGGCCGACCAACCGGGCCCGGTCCTCGGCGATGAGCTGCAGGGCCTCCTGCGGGCCGGCCTCATACAATCTACGGCTGCGGGCCAGGTCTTCTTCGCTCAAATCGTAGGCCCGGCCCTTTGCAAAAGGCTCAGCCAGTGGACACTCCGCCAGCCGCCAGCCGACCTCTAACCCCTCCCCCGTTCTTTCGACGACGAGGATTGATTCTGAAATGAATGTAGAATTGATCTCCGACAGGCGTTCCAAATCAGCGGGAACCAAGGTTCTGATGCGCATGGTCTCATGCCCCCATCAGTTTGCTGGCAACCCAGGCCCAGAAGCGGCCGGAGCGAGGGGTGGGATGGGGATCATAGGCGGTCAGGTCATAGCTGTTGGTGGAGATCACCCGTCCCTGCTGCACGACGCGGACCTGTACCTGCCAGCACGTCCCCCCTGGCAGTTTCCACACCAGGTGACCGATAATCTGCGCAGAGTCGGCGGGAACGTCCATCTCCGTTTCCCATCGCTGGCACACTCCCTCTGCGCCGTGTAATTCGATCTCGACCCGGCAGCCAGGCAGCGGCCTGGGCCAATCATTGATCAGCCACACCTCGGCGTCGAATGTTCCTCCCGCCCGGTACAGGACCAACGGATAGGCCAGGCTGACCAGCAGCGGGTTGTAGAGCTGTTGGATTACTTCGTAAGCGGGTTTGGGCTGGCGGTAATAGTCCACCAGGCTCCAGCAGATGGCCGGCCAGGGTTCGTTGAACTGCCAGACCAACACACCGGAGCAATGGTACTTGCGCCGCCGGTGGTGCTCGATGGCCACTTTCAGACCCCAGGCCTGGGCCCGCTGGCTGGCGGCGACAAAGCTATCCAGGTCGTCGGCGGGATTGAATATGGCGGCATAGCGGCGCAGCTTGCCCCATTCGGCATGATGGTAGGTCCAGGCCTGGCCTGGCGGCCACAGTTGGCGGGGAGGGATAAAATTGCGTAGCGATTCTACTGCTGGCGGGGCCTGAAGGCCGAACTCACTGGCGAGGAGGGCCTGGTCACGGGTATATTCACTGAAGTGGGCCTGCCCGTGCCATACGGCCCAGAAGTGACTGTCGCCAAAGCTGGGCGACACCGGGTGGAAGGGGCGGGAGCCATCGGCTTCGTTGGTGACGCGGGCCAGAGCATCCAGCAACGGGCGGTGACGCTGAGGCGCGAACTCGTTACCTCCGCACCAGAAAACCACGCTGGGGTGATTGCGCAGGGTCTCGACGATGGCCCGTGATTCCGCCGCTGCCAGGCGCAGGAAGTCCTCGTCGGCAGGATATTGAGTGAAAAAAGCGCAGGCGAAGGGGAATTCCTGCCAAACCATGATGCCCAGCTCGTCGCACAAATCGTAGAAGGCGCGTTTCTCGCGTAGACCGCCGCCCCACACGCGCAGCATATTCATGTTAGCCTGGCGAGCCAGGTCAAGCAGTTTGCGATAATCGTCCACCGTGGCCCGGCCGGGCAGACTGTCCACCGGCACCCAATTGGCCCCACGGGCAAACACCGTCTGCCCGTTGATGGTGAAAGTCCACGGCGCGGCATCCGATGGAGCCCCGGGATTGGGGCTCATGGTCACCGTGCGCAAACCTACCCGCTCGCTGACGACATCCGAGACCTGTCCGGCGACGCGTACCTCGGCGGTCAGCAGGTACAGGTCGGGGCGGCCACGATCCCAGGACCACCACAAACGGGGGTGGGGTACATTAAGGGTGAAATCCAGCTCCTGGACGCCGGGGGCCAGGGCCACGGTATGCCGGTGGGTGCGCGGCTGATGCTCGAAAGTGAGGCCCGCCAGGGTAAAGGCCACCTCGGCGGGGGTTTCCGTGGCCGCGTCGAGGGTCAACGAGACGTGGACCGCGGCCTGGTTGTCGTCGTGTACCACGGGTCGGGCGAACAGGTGGCGAATAAACACCGGGCCGCTGATGATGACCTCCGCGTCGTCCCAGATGCCCATCGTCCGCAGAGGCGGGGCGAAATCCCAGCCGAAGCTCATCTGGCATTTGACGGTGTGCAGACGGCCCGGATAACGCCTCACTGGTTCGGAGAATCGCTGCTCCAGCCACAGCCGCCACCGCTGGCCGAGGGTGGGCCTGGGCCCGCGCAGCGCGTCCGATCCCAGGATGCGCACGTCCAGGTGATTCTGGGCTTTGAGAAAGGGGGTGATCTCATAGACTTGCGGCGAGAACATCCCTTCGTGCTGGCCCAGCGGGTGACCGTTAAAATAAACCCAGGAGACATAGTCCACACCGTGCAGCACCAGGTGTGCGCGCTCGCCAGGGGCTATCTCCAGAGGGAAGTCCTTGAGGTACCACCAGTTGCAGGTGTCCACCCACTGGCTGGCCTGGTTGTTCAGCCCGTAGAACGGATCTTCGATGATGCCGGCGCGCATCAGGTCCAGGCGGATATTGCCAGGGACGGTGGCCTGGTGCCATTGGCCAATGGCTCCGATCTCGCGGGGGTCTGCCAGCCACGGATCGTTGCCCAGCGGGACGCCGCCCAGCTTCCAGTCGTCGCCGTTGAGGGAGATGATTTTTCTGGCCAGTGTGGTCACGTGCAATACTCCTACGGGTTGGACATTGGCGTTTTGGGTAACTATCTCGACATTGTTAGATTTGCCGTGTGGTGACTACCTCACCCATCCCCACCCCGGC
>JANLFX010000042.1 GCA_024653325.1 Anaerolineae bacterium | reverse complement strand
CGCTTGAAGAAGAGTTGTGACCCCTTGATTGTGGCCGTGGCCCACCCAGAATGGGCGCATTTGGTTGGCAAACGGCTCTCAGAGGTGGTGCCGCTGCTAGCGGGGCAGTCTCAATTGGACGTCACCATCCAGTTGTCGAAAGCCAAAAAGCCTCGCTGGACACGTCACCTACGCCTGGTCGGCCTCCTTCACGAAGGGGTGTGGCGCTTCTGGATTACCAACATCTTCGACCCGGCCTTCACTCCGCAACTCATCTTCGACTTGTATCGCTTGCGTTGGTTGGTGGAACTGTTTTTCAACCACTTCAAGCATGGACTTCACGTGGAGCATCTCTTCTCCCGCAACGAGAACGGGATTATGGTTGAGATCTACTCGGCGCTGATCCTGTACCTGCTGACGCAGATTGTCATTGCTTTGGCGGCTGAACAGACTGGCCTGCCTTTGGAAACCTTCAGCTTCAAGCGTAGCTGCGAGTTGGTCAAAGCCTTTTTGCTGACCCACCTGTCACAACTACTCGGCCAGACCCAGACGGTGTTGCTGACCTTCTTTCGGCAACTGATACAAGCTGTCGCTCTGATGGGCCAGCGAGACAAGTGTCGCTCGCCAGCTTAAGTTTACGGAGATGCTGCCGAGATTTCCTAGACCAGGCGGGCCAGATCTTCGACCGCGCGCCTCATGTCTAGAAAAATCAAGCCCAACTTGGCGTCGGTGCGCGCCAGGACGGTGAGCACAGCATCTTCGCCGATGGACATCAGGATGACATACCCGCCGTTTCCCCGTATATACACCTGATCGAGCGTACCCCGACCCAGCTCGCTGGCGATGCGCTCTCCCAGAGACAGCATGGCCGCTGACATGGCCGACACCCTGTCTTCCTCTACCCCGGCCGGCAGCGAAGAGGCCATAATTAAACCATCCACGCTGACCACAGCCGAAGCCTCTATGTCCGGCGTGCTTGCTTGCAGGTTTCTCAGCCGATCCACCATCATTTCCGTACGCGATTTCGCCATAGTGATCCTCTCCTTATTCTGCACGTGGACGATGATGCCGCTGCCCCCAGGGATAGATGTCTCACCCACTGCTTGAATTTTACCATAACTCCTTACCGCTGTCAACAAGAAATATTTGCCAATTGCGGCTTTTCGTGCTATAATCCGCCCTCGTGGTGCCCACCAGGGTACTCGAACTTTTGAGAAGGGTGGTTATTGAGATGACAGACTTGCTGAAATCCATGGAACGGGTGGAACCCAATCCCGCTATCCCTCCGCTCCGGCCTGGAGACACCGTCAGGGTACATGTACGCATCATCGAGGGAGACCGAGAGCGAGTACAGCCCTTTCAGGGGACGGTGATGCGTATCCGGGGAGGTGGCATCAATACCACTTTCACTGTGCGGCGGATCGCCTCACACGGCATCGGGGTGGAACGCACTTTTTTGCTGCATTCTCCGCGGCTGGAAAAAATAGAAGTGTTGCGCCATGCCCATGCGCGACGGGCTCAGCTCTACTACCTGCGCGGACGCCGCGGCAAAGCAGCCCGTCTCCGCGAGAAGCGAGTGCAATCCCAGGAATAATTTTTGTGCGGGGATTGGCCGACGCATTATCTTCGCCAGTCCGAAGAGAGACCGAAAGTTCCACAAGGGGCGCAGGCCAGAAGCCTGCGCCTTTCATTGTAGGAATGCAGGAATTTGCGGCATGAGGAGGGCAGGATGAGCTATCCTCTGATCGGAATCCCCTGTTACAATGACTCGTCCGTCCGCTGGAACGGCTCTTTGATCCAGGCTCAAGGACGGGCATACATTGAGGCCGTCGTGACCGCCGGAGGCATTCCGTTGTTGCTCCCTTTGAACCTGAGCGAGGCCATGTTGAAGGCCATATACGACTCCCTGGATGGAATTCTCCTGGCCGGGGGTGAGGACCTCGCTCCAGCAACCTATGGCGAGATGCCCCACGAAAAACTGGGTGAGGTGGATGAGGAACGCGATCGAGTGGAATTGGAATTGGCCCGCCTGGCTTTGTCCGATGGGAAACCGCTGCTGGGTATTTGCCGGGGCATTCAGGTGCTCAACGTGGCGGCTGGAGGCACGCTCTATCAGGATCTTGCGGCTCAGCGGCCTGATGCGCTCCATCATTCCTTACCCGTAGCCGATTATCCCCGCGACTATCTGGCTCATCAGGTGGACATCACTCCCGATTCGCTTCTGGCGAAAACATTGGGGGTGATCACTGCTGCCGTGAACAGTCGCCATCACCAGGCGATCCGGACTGCCGCGCCGGGAATGGTCGTTGTCGCCCGCGCCCCGGATGGGACAATCGAGGGGATTGAGTCGCCCACGCACCCTTTCGCCATTGGCGTGCAGTGGCATCCGGAGAACCTGGCCGCCAACGCGGACGGGCGGCGGGGACTGTTCGAGGCGTTCATTGCCGCAGCGCGAACCTGGCGACACAAAAGTTATGCTCCAGTCACCACCAAGGACACCCAGCAGGTAGCGCATAAGCGGTATGGCCCCATCGGCGTGTTTGACTCCGGCATTGGCGGGTTATCAGTCCTGCGGGAAATCACCCGTTTGCTGCCCCACGAGGATGTGCTGTACTTCGCCGACAGTGCTCATTGCCCTTACGGACCACGCCCATTGGCCGAGGTACAGGCCCTGGCCACTGCCATCACCGCTTTCCTCGTCGAACAGGGGGCCAAGTTGATAGTCGTGGCCTGCAATACTGCCTCCGCCGCTGCTCTCCATCACCTGCGGGCCAACTTTCCCGTGCCCATCGTCGGCATGGAACCGGCGGTCAAGCCCGCTGCCGAGCGCACCAATGCGCGAAAAATCGGCGTGCTGGCCACACAGGTCACTTTCCAAAGCGAGTTATTCGCCCGACTGCTGGAGCGCTTCGCAGTGGGGGTGGATGTGTACACCCAGGTGTGCCCCGGCCTGGTAGAGCGTATAGAGGCCGGACAACTGCACGACCCGCAGACGGAGGATTTGCTTCGCCGTTGCCTGACCCCGATGCTGGACGCCGGTGTGGACACACTGGTGCTGGGCTGCACGCATTACCCCTTTGTGCGGGATAGCATCGAACGTATTGCCGGCTCCAACGTGGAGGTCATAGACCCGGCGCCGGCAGTGGCCCGCCAAACCGCTCGTGTCCTGGAACGAGAGGGCCTGGTCAATGATTTACACTATTGTGGCCAGGTCACTTTCTACACTAGCGGAGAAGCAGTGACCCTGGCGGTTCAAATCGAACAATTGCTAGGCATCCGTGCTCCCGTGCGCACCCAAACCATTGTGCCATTCCCCCTATCGCCGCTTCGCGGCGCGGGGAGAGGAAGGAGATAGGGATGTGGGGGTTCGTAGTGACGGCTTCAGCCGCTTTTCGCTCTCTTGGACGGCTGAAGCCTTCACTACGAACAAAAACGCCAATGCCCAAAATTATTATTTGGAGGCTGTTTTCATGAAACGACTCTGGGCCCCATGGCGGATGCAATATCTCACTGGTGAGAAAGACAAAAGCTGCATTTTCTGCACCAAAATAGCCGAGGCCCGTGACCGGGAGAACTACATCCTATACCGCGGGGATAAAGGATTTTTGATTCTCAATCTGTACCCCTACACCAACGGCCACATGATGGCCGTTCCTTATCGGCACGTCGCCAGCCTGGAAGACCTGGATACCGAGACGTTGACCGAGCTCATGCTTTTGGTGAACAAAGGGCTGCGTGCCCTGCGACAGGCCATGTCTCCCCAGGGGTTCAACGTTGGGGTAAATATCGGGGAGGTAGCCGGCGCCGGCGTGGCCGAGCATGTTCACATCCACATCGTCCCCCGCTGGGGTGGCGATACCAACTTCATGCCCGTCCTGGATGAAACCCGGGTTATCCCCGAATTGCTCGATCAAACCTACGAACGGCTGCGAGTGTTAATGTGATGAAATTCAGGCGTATGCGGGGGCGAAGATGGGCGGCTGCCAGGCACAACTTACCCTCCAGTTGGCCGCAACTGAAAGCCCTGTGGCCCCGTCTCGTGCAGCAACTGCCGTGGCGGCAGATATACACGGTGGAAGACGCCAATGTCTGGCATCTCTACCTCGACATCGCCTGGTTCGGGGTATTGAATGGCATGGCCACTACCTTCACCAGCGTGTTTGCCATTGGTTTGGGGGCTTCTGACACGTTGGTAGGCTGGCTATCCGCACTGCCGGCCCTGATCAACGTGCTGTGGTTAATCCCGTCAGCCAGCATAATCGAGCGGCAGAAACGGCGGATGCCGCTTATTATGATCGGGGGTTTTCTGCATCGCCTGGGATATTTGCTGGTCGCGCTGATACCTTTTGTATTGACCAGCTACCGGGCAGAGGCTCTGGTAGCGGTAATCGCTCTCACCGCTTTCCCATCGGCCATGGCCGGTGTGGCTTTTACCTCGCTCCTGGCAGAAGCAGTACCGGCAACCAGAAGAGCGCATCTAATCAGCATGCGCAACACCTTGCTCTCTGGGGTAAGCACGCTCACCGTGCTGGTGGGCGGCAAGCTGTTGGACCTGGTTGCCTTTCCCGTGAACTATCAACTGCTGTTTTTTGTCGCTTTTCTGACCTCGTTGGTCAGCCTGTATCACGTGGGACGTGTCCGCATCCCAGACGCGGTCATCGCCGAGCGCCCAAGGCGCCCCCGGCCCGCATTGGCTCAATCTTTGAAAGAGATATGGAGACACCAGGATTTCGTCCGTTTCTCGGTGAGTTCATTCACCTACAACTGGGGGCTGTACATGCCGGCTGCATTGTACAGCATTTATAAGGTGAAGTATCTTCATGCCTCCAATGCCTGGATCGGCTTATTTACCACGATATACAACGTGACCACCATCATCACCTACGTTCGTTGGGGACGCTTTACAGCGAAGCAGGGCAACCGGCCGGCGCTGCTTATCTCCAGCCTGGGTTTGACACTGTACCCAACTCTAACTGGCCTATCTCCGCGCCTGGAGCCATTGTTGGGCGTGGCAGTACTGGGGGGAGTGTTCAGTGCCGGGCTGAATCTGGCGCTATTCAACACCATGCTTCAGGTGTGCCCCGACGACCGCCGCCCCAGTTACGTGGCCATCTATAACACTCTGGTCAACATCGCGGCTTTCTGTGCTCCCCTGCTCGGCACTTTCCTTGCCGATTGGTTGGACATCCGCATAGCGTTGATCCTTGCCGGAGTGGTGCGATTGATAGGCGTGGCTGCCTTTTACTGGTTATCACCTCACGTGACGTGATTGGCGTAAACTTGTGTTTTCTGGTACAATCAGGCGCGTCACGGCCAAGTTGTTTGGCGAACAGGTCGCTCGACATTACTATGATCTTCAAGGAGGAAGAACATGGATCGCAATCGCGAAGCCGTCATCGTCAGCGCGGCGCGCACTCCCATCGGTCGCTTCCAGGGAACCCTGGCTTCTCTGACTGCACCAGAATTGGGAGCGGTAGCTATCAAGGCAGCAGTGGAGCGGGCGGGAATTGACCCGGCCATTATTGACGAAGTATTGATGGGCTGCGTGGTACAAGCCGGGTTGGGGCAGGCCCCCGCCCGTCAGGCTTCCATCAAAGCGGGTATTCCCCCGACGATAGGGGCGACCACGGTGAACAAAATCTGCGGGTCGGGATTAAAAACAGTGATGCTGGCCGCAGGGATGATCAAGGCCGGGGACGCGAACATCATCGTCGCCGGGGGTATGGAGAGCATGAACAACGGCCCGTACATGCTACCCCAGGCCCGCTTTGGCTACCGGCTGGGTCATGGCCAGCTCCTCGACGCTACGGTGCACGATGGTCTGTGGTGTTCTTTTGAGAACCAACACATGGGCAACGCGGCGGAGTGGATCGCGCGCGAGTACGGGCTGACCCGCCAGGAACTGGACGAGTACGCGGTGAAAAGCCACCAAAAGGCCATCGCTGCCATTGATGCCGGCCGGTTTAAGGACGAAATTGTGCCCGTGGTCATCCCTCAGCGCAAGGGTAACCCTATCGTTTTTGATACCGATGAATCTCCCCGGCGGGATACCTCTTTGGAGGCTTTGGCTAAGCTCAAGCCCGCTTTTCAGCCGGACGGGATGGTGACGGCAGGGAATTCGCCAGGCATCACCGATGGCGCGGCGGCGGTGGTGGTGATGAGCCGTGCCAAAGCGGAGGAGCTGGACATCAAGCCCCTGGCGCGGATAACCGGATATGCCCAGGCGGCAGTCAAGCCGCTGGAGATTTTCACTGCGCCGATCTTTGCCGTGCGACGGCTTTGGGAGAAAACGGGGACCACGGCGGATGATTACGACCTCATTGAGGTCAACGAAGCCTTTGCCGCCCAGACCCTGGCCGATGGCAAAGCGCTGGTTCTGGACTGGGACAAGGTCAACGTGAACGGCGGGGCTATTGCCCTGGGACATCCCATCGGTTGCAGCGGCGCTCGCATTCTGGTGACCTTGATTTATGCCCTGCGCCAGCGGAGATTGAAGACCGGTTTTGCCACGCTCTGCCTGGGCGGTGGTGAAGCCGTAGCGATGAGCATCGAGTTGGAAGAGTAGTAGGCAACGAGTAGCAAGTAACGAGTAAAGAGCAAAGAGCTTGGGTGAAGGATCATGATGGATAGGAGTTTGGATCGGAATAAACGGACACGGGATTCGGGAGGCCGCCGGTTAAGCCGCCGCGATTTTCTGCGGGGCGCCGGAGCTGTGGCGTTAGCGGCCTTTGTGTCCGCCTGCCGCCGCGCCGTTCCTGAGCCCCTTCCGACAATTTCCCCTTCGCCGTCCCCTTCACCAGCCACCACCACCCAGGTCTTCTTGCCGGCGGTGGGCAGCCAGGGATCAACTGCCACTCCGGGCATTATAGCGACGCCCTCGCCTGTGGGATCGCCCACCCCTGTCCCCACTCCCACGCCCACGCCATTCCCTCCAGGACCACCCAGCAAGCTAGGGATTTTCATCATCCGCCCCCATGCCCAGGTTTACGATCTCATGAGCACCGGCAACGTGGCTTTGGTCAAGACCATCGAACATGATCCCATCTTTCTGAGTGAGATCAAAGCTTTGTCTCCCGGGGCCCTTTTCGTAGGTCGTTTACTCATGCCCCAGATAGACCTGGGTAAGATAGACCCGGCGGCCGAGGCGCGGCGGGTGGTGGACCTGCTTCTGCCGGTGGCTGGTGATTCCCGCCGCATGGAAATTTTCGACGCTTGGGAGGGTTACAATGAACCTGTAGCCTCTGACGCTGAGCAAATGAAAAGACTGGCCGACATGGAAGCGGAGCGGGTACGGCTTCTGGCGGGATACGGCATTCGCTCGGTAATCGGCAATTTCAGCGCCGGTCAGCCGCCACTGGAGGACTGGCCTCATTTCCGGCCAGCCCTGGAATCCGCCCGCGAGCATGGAGGCTATCTGGGACTACATGAATACTCGGCCCCGGTGATGCAGTTCGGCACCGAAGGGGATGAGGGTTGGCTGACCCTGCGCTATCGAAAAGTGTACCGCCAACAGCTTATCCCGGCCGGCCTGGACCTGCCGCTGGTGATTACCGAGTGCGGGATAGACGGCACGGTGGGGGGCAGCCGGCCTGGGCCTCATGGGCAGGGCTGGCAACACTTTGTGAAGTACTGGGCAGAACTGGGAATGGGCACCGACGGGGCAGGCAATTACGTCGAGCAACTGGCCTGGTACGATAGCGAGCTCATGAAAGACGATTACGTCGTGGGTGCGGCCATCTTTGCCATCAACACGACGTCGGACTGGCAAACCTATGATATTCTCGGTGAGGCCGCAGCTATCCTGGAGCAATACCTGGCGGTACACCCGCCGAGGTGACTGTAGAGGTGGAAGATCGTTAGCGGTACTCGGCCGGGGACAGAACGATCAGCGAGGTTTTATTCCGAAAGTGCCGGGCATTCCAGGTGACAAAAGTTTCGACACCAGGAGTGCGCTTGGCCAGAGTGATGATCAATGCATCCATGAAGCTCATCCGCTGTGTTTGCATTTTGTTCAGAGGGCCAGCGTAGATTTCTTCTTTAAATAACTTTAGTCAAAATGTGAAAGGAGAAGCGGATCAATGAAGATCAAAAAAGTCGGTGTGATAGGCTGTGGGCTGATGGGCTCCGGCATCGTCGAAGTCTGTGCCCGCGCCGGGTATGAAGTCGTCGTCCGGGAGGTGAGCGACGAACTACTGCAAAAGGGCCTGGGCCGCATCCAGCAATCCATGTCCAAAGGGGTACAGAAGGGCAAGATCACCCAAGAGGAGATGGAAGCTGCCTGGAAACGCATCAAAGGCACGACCAGCTTATCCGATATGGCTGCTTGCGACATCGCCATCGAAGCAGCCATCGAGAACATGGCGATCAAAAAGAGCATCTTCGCTGAGTTGGATGGCATTCTTCCCCCTCATGCTATCCTGGCCAGCAATACTTCCTCCCTGTGCGTTACCGAAATGGCTTCGGTGACACGGCGCGGCGACAAGGTGCTGGGTATTCATTTCTTCAACCCCGTGCCGGTGATGCCGCTCATTGAGTTTGTGCGTACCATTCTCACCAGCGATGAGACAATGGCCATCGCCCATGAGTTCGGCGCGTCCTTAGGCAAGACGATGGTCATAGCCAAAGATACCCCTGGTTTCATTGTCAACCGTTTACTGGTACCATATCTCCTCGATGCAGTGCGCATCTACGAGGAAGGCCTGGCGAGTAAGGAGGACATTGATACCGCCATCAAACTGGGGCTTAACCATCCGATGGGCCCATTGACCCTGCTCGACTTCGTGGGGCTGGACACCACCCTGTTCATCGCCGATGCCATGTACGAAGAGTACAAAGACCCCCGATATGCGGCCCCGCCGCTTCTACGCCGGATGGTCCTCGCCGGACAGCTGGGGCGGAAAAGTGGCAAGGGGTTCTATAACTATTAGGCGTAATGTAGCGCGAGATAATCTTGCGCTACGTGGTCAAAAGTTGAGCGTTAGGCTTGGCCATGATTAACCTGCACAATCACACAACCTGGTCCGACGGCCGCCTCACGCCACAGCAACTTGCCGAGGCGGCCGCTGTCGCCGGGTTAACCCACATTGGCATCACAGACCATTATCTCACTCGCAAGCTGACCCACGGCCACAAGTGCGTAGACTTGCATCGCCTGCTGGATTACATCGTCGAGATTCGCCTGCTAGCCAAGTGGTATACCGGGATGAAAGTGCTCGCCGGGCTGGAGATTGACTTCTCCGCGCGGACTGATTTGAAACCGCTATTGGCCAGCCAATTGCTCAATCAACTCGATTACGTTCTTTTCGAATACGTAGCCGACGCCGAGTGGTATGGCTATCCGTTGGACGATTTACTGGTGATACGCTCTCAGATCACCGTGCCCGTAGGTCTGGCCCACAACCCTCTGGCCCGCAACTTTGAGTTATTGCTGGACGCGGAAGACCTGGTGGCCATACTGGAGGATAATGCCATCTTCGTCGAACTGTGCCCGGCGCGCCGTAACGCCGTGTTCGCTCCAGATGGACGGCCTGTGCTTCCCTATCGTTACCCCACTCCTTACAACGAAGCCCTCTGGAACGCCTTCAGCCGCAGCCAGGTGCTGTTCTCCATCGGTAGCGACGCCCATCATAATGCGGCGGAAGTTGCAGAGCTAAGCGATGCCTGGGAGTTCTTGCGCGAGTGCAATTTGCTCGACCATCTGGTGACTGAACGCTATTGGAAATAAGCTCCATGGGTGGGCGACGGCACGGTCGTCGCCCATCCGGAGGAGGGGACCGTATGGCTGACAAGCACCGAGTAATCTTCCTTGCTCTGGGGATTGGGATTGGCCTGATCCTGCTCTGCCTGTCTGTAGCTATCGCGATCAGGCTGACGGCACGAAAAAGCGTTCCATCTCCCATCCCGCCCCTGCCCACGGTTCCAATGCTCACCGATGCAGCCATCCTGGCTCCCACCCAGGATGATCTACCCCAATACCACCTCGAAAGCGGGCACGATTTGGTCGGGCCGGGAAATGTGCCTGATACCCCGCGCGTCGCCGGATATGAGTGTCTGTGGTCTACCGACGATCCGGATACGGTGGCCTATGGTGCGTTTAATGTCACCACCCGCATCGAGCTTTTTCAGGATGAGATCGCCTCTGGGACAGCTTACAGGAAGCGCGTGACCGAGCTTAAGGAAGCCGTTACAGGTGAGGACACCACCGGCTTACAGGTAGCTCAAGAAATAGCCGCCCCCACTGTGGGGCGGGCAGCCGTCGCTTATCAGCTCAAAGGCACGGTCCAGGATGCCAATGGTCAGCCTCAGCAGGTGATTGCTTACACTGTGATCTTCACCCAACGCAACGCCGTGGTGACCGTGACCACTCTGGGTTACAAAGATTACCGCCTGCTGGATGACGCTACCCGCCTGGCCCAGTCTATTGCCCGGCGCATGTATTAACCATGCCGGCGCATCTCCTGCTGCCGACGCTCCAGCTCACGTATCCGCGCTTCCAATTCCTGGAGCAGGAGGAGCACCTGGCCCAACACCTGCTCGATAGTCAAGTTGCCCTTGCCCCACTCACGGATGATAAACTCTAGCGGATAAGTACCCATTTCCCCTCCCAGATGGTTAACACGTTAACGTGTTTCAGATGACAAATAAACAGCGAGGCTCAGATTCCTCGCTATTTATTATACACGTGAACGTGTAAATTGTCAAATGTAAACAATGCCATCGAGAACCGTCCCGGGCAGGCGCTATTTCTGCCAGGCAGCCCAGTCCGTATCTTTCCTGGGTGATTCCTCCTGCTCCCTAGAACTTTCTTCCGACGCAGCGGATTCCGTTGGAGTCGTCTTGTAGACGAAACCAACTCGTTCGGCCACCAGGGTGAGCAAGCGGTTCATTCCCCCGCGGGGACGATATTTGCCTGTCTCCCATTCGCTCACCGTCTGCTGGCGAGTGCCCAGTTCCTCGGAAAGCTCTTGCTGGGTCATGCCCATGTAGCGACGAAGAGCTTTGATGCGCTCCGCGTCCCATTCGTATTCGACCTTACGCTTGGCCATCATGATACCATTCCCCGCTGAGGGTAGCCAGAGGCAACGCCTTTCGGCTACCCCGACAGTACTTTTACTTTAGAATTTTACATGGAAACAGGGGAAAGGTCAAGGGAAGACAGGTTGGGAGCACATTTCAAACAATGTACCAAGCTCGGCTGTGCTTTTCAGGATTACGTTCGCTCCGGCCCGTTCCAGTTCTGCCCTCTCGCCAAATCCACATAGCACACCAACGGACATAGCTCCGGCTCGCCTGGCAGCCAAGATGTCCACTGTAGTATCGCCGACCATCAGACAATGTTCCACGGGCACACCCAAGATCTGTGCCGTGCGGCGAATCGGTTCCGGATGGGGCTTGAGGCGTACGGTATCCTCATGGGTAGTCACCACTCGAAAGCAATCGCGGATGCAATATTGGCCCAGGAAAGCCCAGGTGTCATGACGGGAACGGGTGGTGACCACGGACAGAGGATAACGTTCGCATAGAGTATGAACCATGTCTACGACGCCGTCCACGGCCAGGAAGTTGGCCGGAGTGCGCAGGCCGCGCAGCCGCCGCAGTCGGTCGTTCAGCGAAAACAGGTTATCGTCCATGTGTAGCATGTCTAACAGGGTGATGAAAGCGTTGGTGGGGGTTTCGCTGGCCATGAGCAGATGGCGCAAAAGGCGGCGGGGATCCCGGGAAATCCAACGCAAGCGGTTGCTCCAGGCTTCGATAATCGCGTCGTCGGTGTCAATAAGGGTGCCATCCAGGTCAAACAGAATCGCCTGGACGACGGAAGGATCGAAATCGCGGTACATCTTTCCGCTCTGCCTCAGTCCTAAACACCGGTTCCAGGTTTCAAGTTTCGGGTTTCAGGTTCCGGAGTGGATGCGACGGACGCCTTGAACCTTGAACTTTAAACCTCGAACTTTGAACCTGAAACTTCCCACAGCCGGCCCAGGGAAAGGCCGCTGCTCCACAGGAAAGCCAATCCCATAACCGTGACCAGACCCCAATCCAGGGCGTGTAAGGTAATGGCAAAGCTGAAGGCTGCATTGGAGTCCACGGCCAACAGGGCCAGGGCGCTGATGTAGCAAAATTCCAGCGTACCAACATTGCCCGGCGACGAGGGGATCACTACCCCCAACCCGCCAACGCCTAGAACGAAAGCACAGGCCAGAAATGGCAGCGGTACACTGAAAGCACGTAGCGCCCAGCACAGGGTTACCACAATTGTGGCCCAGGCTACGAGTGAGCTGCCAAAGACCACCCCAATGTCACGTATTCCCTGCATGGCCTGCAGGCCGACAACGAAGGACCGCGCCAGACCCACTGCGCGCTCGGCCAGTCGGGGGGAAAGACGGCTCAACAGACGCCCTCCCCGCGTCACGAACTGATCCCCCCAACGCGAGGCGATGTAGATACAGACCAGCAGGACCAGGGCCAAAGCCACGGTGAACCACACCCCCTGCCCCGTCGAACCCAGTACTCCTGATGCGGCTCCACCGCCTATCAGGCACAGCAAGAGCATCAAGACATCGAATACTCGCTCGATAGCAATAGTACCCAGGGCGGCGGAAGCGCTGACCTGCCCCGTCTGGCCCAGCAAGTAAGCGCGCACCAGCTCACCCAGACGGGCAGGAAGGACGTTGTTGGCCATAAAACCCATGACGAAGACCCGAAACACGTCCCGCCGGGGCAACGTTTTCACCGGGCGCAAGATGTACCGCCAGCGCAATGCGCGCAGCACGTAATTGATAATCAGGGAGATCAAAGTCAGGCCCAGATAAACGACGTTGGCCTTTCTCAACTCGCTGACCACTTGGCGCGGATCGATCTGGCGCAGAACCAGAAAGATGAACACGGCACTGATAACCAGTCCCAGCCACAGGTTGAACAGACGGCGGCGTTTCAAGGCAATCTCCCCTCAGTTACCCGGCGTATAAGCGGCGGTAAATGATGTATTGGCGGTAAATCTCTTTAATATATGTCGCCGACTCCCGGCGGTCAATGATCTCGATGAACAGATCGGGGTCTTTCTCCTCCGTGGCTTCCAACCAACGAACCGCGTTGCCCGGCCCGCCATTATATCCGGCCAGGGCAGCAAAGACATTACCTTCAAAGTCGTTCAAGGCGCGGGCCAGATACCACACCCCGAATTTCACGTTCAAATACGGCCGGTACAGGTCATTGGGTTGATAATCGGGCCAGGGCATCTTAAGGGCGATCCACTCTCCGGTAGTGGGGATGATCTGCATCAAACCAATGGCTCCAGCCCATGAGACCGCACCGTCGTCAAAAAGACTCTCCTGGCGGGCGAGAGCGACAAGCAGAAGGGGGTCAACCCCCTGCGCCGCAGCTTCGCCGAACAGCAGGTCGGAGAAGTATACTGGATAAGCCAGTTGCTGAAGGAAACGGGGGGCAGCTTCCAGCGTGTCTGCCGGAGAGAGCTTGAGCAGGCGCTGAGCACAGCGAATCGAGGGAGCGTATAATCCCAGATCACGGAAATACAGGGCGAGCTGGTATTGGCGGGCAGGGGCGTCTTCGAATTTCTTGCGCAGGGCATCGAATTCTGACATTGCCTCGGTTCGCAATCCCAGGGCCAGCAATTCCTCGCCCCGCTGCAAATAGGGATCGTTGCGAACGGTGTCGGGAAGAGCAGCAGTGATCCGCACTTCAGCAGACTGATCAACCCAACTGGCAAGCCATTCCTCAAATTCCGCCTGGCTTTCGGGATCCTGGTCGGGTGGCAGCAGGAGATTGCCTGGCAGGGCAGGCCAACCCGGGGCCGCGGAATTTGTCGAGAGCAAATCACGGGCGCGGAAGCTGTAATAGCTTTCAGGCTGGGCCTGGATCACCTCTTGGAGTGCGGTTTGCGCCGAGGTGATGAATCCCTGGCGCAACAACGTCTTACCCATCCAAAAACGGGCGGCCAGGACGTTATCGGCTGCCGGGTATTTGTCTATTAGCCATTGCCAGGCCGTCAACGCCCGGTCGAGTTCGCCCCGGCGATAATGGCAGAGTCCGGTACGGAACAAAGCTTCTGCCGCGTGAGTGTTATCCGGATAACGGTCCACCAGAGTGCTGTAAGTGGCAATGGCGTCACCGTATTCACGCCGGGCTTCCGCTAAAAGCGCCGCCCGCCAGATAGCTTCCGCAGCCAGAGTGTGTTGTGGATAGGTATCGGCAAATTGCCGGTAGGTATACATGGCCTGCGCATAATCATCCATCGTAGCATAGGCCCGCGCTTTCTCCAGCCAGGCCTGCCCCACCCGCTCATTGGCGGGATGGCCCTCGATCAGCCGGTCGAATTCGTGGATGGCCAGTTCGTAACTGCCAGCCGCAAGGAAAGCTAACCCGGCAAAATAATGTGCATCGCCGGTGTGTTGCGGATTGCTCTCAATATAACGGTAGAAAGCCTCCACCGCCGGCCCATAGGCTCTGGCATAGTAATCCACCAGGCCCCGCTGAAATTCATCTACTGGCACCTCGTCCTGAACGAGTTCTACCAAAGAAAGGTAAGCAGCATACGCTTTGGGATAACTCTCCACTGCCTGACGAAAGCGGCTGTGAGCTGCCTCATTATCCCCGGCCTGGCGATGCACCAGTCCCATCTGATAAATCACCTGAGCACGATAGGTATCCGCTTGCGCCTGTTCCAAAATAGCCTCATACTGGGCCAGTGCCTCGTCGTAGGCGTGCTGATCCAGATAAGCTGTCGCCATTTTCTCGTGGAGGCGGGACATCTGAACAGGGCTGCTGGTCGCGTTCAGGGCTTCCTGGTAAGCCACCAGGGCGGCTGCCGGATCTTGTAGTTTGGTGTACGCATCACCGATGCGCTCGTAGATTTGATCAGCGATGAGCGTGGGGCTGATAAGATAGGCCCGGTAGGTGACGATAGCCTGTTCCCAATCATCCAGGCTTTCATAACTGCGGGCCAGCACGAAAAGCGCCGGCTGTCGGTATTTATCCTGTGGATAATCCTGGTCGAAACCCTGCAAGGTCGCTATGGCACGGTGATAATCACCGCTCAGAAATGCGCACTGCCCCAGGCGGAAGCGAGATTCGGGGTAGCGTTCATCAGTGGGATCCAGCCAGGCCAACGCGCTTTCATAATCAGCAATGGCTGCAGTGTAGTCCCCATTGTGCAGATGCTGGCGAGCAGCGGCCAGGATCACACTCGGATCAGGTGTCGGGGTGAAGGTCGGGGTGGGGGTAGGCGATGGGGTAGATGTAGCCGTAGGCGGTGGCGCGGTGGGAGTTGGGGAGGCAGCGGGAGTGGCTGTTTTAAGCGGAAGAGGGGGCAGGACCACCCTCTCCCCACAAGCAGTGAGGATAATCATCCCTGCCAGTAGAAAAGTGTGACAGATGCGTCGGAGAATAGTTGTGTTGTTCATGAGTCCTATTATCGTCGAATGGGCGTGGATTGTCAAACGCCTGGTATGTTTGACAAATTCCCCCTTGTATGTTAGAGTATACTCAGGTCAGGTGACAATCACTTCCAGGGTGACTGTCACCTGAAAGGGAGCTTTTTTGTTAACGGAGAGAACTCATGCGAACCATCGAATGGGACAACGGGACCGTACGCATGATTGATCAGCGGCGTCTCCCTGACGAGCTGGTGATTTTAGAGTTGACCGATTACCACGAAGTGGCGTGGGCTATCCGCGAGATGGCTGTCCGGGGGGCGCCAGCCATCGGCGCGGCGGCAGCTTTTGGCCTGGCCCTGGGAGCACGGCAGAGCACCGCCCGATCCCGCGCGGAGCTTCTTTCTGAACTGGAATCCGTGGCCCACATCCTGCGCCAGACCCGGCCAACGGCGGTGAACCTGTTCTGGGCCATTGACCGTCTGCTGGGTCGGGTGCGGGACCCTGCTCTCAAGACGCCAGCGGAAATCGTCGCTGCGCTGGAGCGCGAGGCCCAGGCCCTGGCCGACGAGGACGTGGCGATCAACCGGCGGATGGGCGCCCACGGGGCAGAGATTATCTCCGATGGCGATAACATTCTGACCCACTGCAACACCGGTTCCCTGGCCACAGTGGACTACGGCACGGCGCTGGGCGTGGTTCGTGCTGCCTGGGAACAGGGCAAACGCGTCCACGTTTGGGTAGACGAGACCCGGCCCCGCCTGCAAGGAGCCCGGCTTACCGCCTGGGAACTCATGCATGATGGCATCCCGATGACCCTGATTGCGGATAACGCAGCCGGACACCTGATGCGCACCGGGCAGGTGGATGTGGTGCTATTCGGGGCGGATCGGGTAGCAGCCAACGGAGACGTGGCGAACAAAATCGGCTCTTATAAGCTGGCCGTGCTGGCCAGAGAGAACGGCGTTCCCTGCTACTCAGTGGCCCCTACCTCAACCATAGACCTTTCCCTGCCCGATGGGGATGCCATTCCTATTGAAGAACGCGAGCCAGAGGAAGTGACTATCATTGGCGGAACACGCATTGCCCCACCGGGTGTGCCGGTCTACAATCCAGCCTTTGATGTGACTCCATACCGTTATCTGACCGGGATTATTACCGAGAACGGGATTGTATATCCGCCATTCAAGCGAAACCTGCGACGAGTAGTCGAGGGGTGAGGTGCACATATCGGCCCCATTGGCCCAGGCTGACCGCAGACCTATGGTCTCGGCCGGCTTTTCTTGCCCTGGAGGGAGGTACCGATCGTGAGAAAATTCGAGCCTAAGTTATTGCCCTTGCACGTCGGCAGTGTGCCCCATACTGATCCATTGCAGGCCTGCCGGCTTACCTTCAAGTACTTTCCCCAAATTCCAACCTGGCCGCAGTTACCCAGGCGGACTTTTTTGGAAAACATGTATGTCCAGTTCAGCGAAAGATTCCCTGGGGTGGTATTGGAAGACGGGCGTATTTATGTGGATCGTACCCAGGACCTGGATCCCGGTCTGGAGCAATTGTACGTGGCCTACCTGGAAAATCAACTCGACTTTGCGGCCATCAGCGCGGATTACGCTGCCGGATTTTCCAGATTTATCCAGGAAGCGTCCGTTCTTTCCCATCCATTGGTGGCGGTGAAGGGCCAGGTGACCGGGCCGATTAGCTGGGGATTGATGGTGGTAGATCAAGATCGGCGTCCTGTTCTCTACGAAGAGGTGCTGGCTGATGCAGTGGCCAAACATCTGCGGCTGAAAGCCGCCTGGCAAGAGCGCGAGTTGAGAAAGGTGTGTCCCAATGTCATCATGTTCGTGGACGAGCCCTACATGGCCTCTTTCGGGTCAGCTTTCGTTTCTTTGGGAAGAGAGCAAACAATTGCGCTCATTGAAGAAGTACTGGCCGGCATAAAGGGCATTAAAGGTGTACATTGTTGTGGCAATACTGACTGGTCACTACTCCTGGAAACCTCCATTGACATCCTCAATCTGGACGCCTACGAATACGCTGAGGCCCTGTCCCTTTACCCGACGGAAGTCCGCGCCTTTCTGGAGCGCGGCGGGATCATCGCCTGGGGCATCACTCCGAACAGTGATAAGGTGATGGACGAAACGGTCGAGAGCCTGGTGGACAAACTACACGGGGCGATGAACCTCCTGGTGCGCAAGGGCATCCCTTTCGAGGATATTCTGGCCGCTTCTCTGATCACCCCGGCCTGCGGGACTGGTTCATTGACCACCGAAATGGCCGAGCGTGTGTTCGAGTTGACGGCGGGGGTATCGGCGGCGATGCGCCGCCGGTACGGAGCATGAAGCAGTAGTAGGACAAACTTAAGCTTGTCCTACAGAGTCTTGCACTGTAGCTGAGTGTAGCGGGAGTTTCCATAGTATGCAAGTCGTTATCCTTTGCGGCGGGCGGGGCACGCGCATGGAGCACGAGACCGAGTTCCGCCCCAAACCAATGGTAACTATAGGTGGCAAGCCCATCCTGTGGCATATCATGAAAATCTACGCCGCTTACGGCCACAAGGATTTTATCCTGTGTCTGGGATATAAAAGTGAGGTCATTAAACGGTATTTTCTGGATTATGAGGCCATGAACCGTGACTTCACCATTACTTTGGGCAATGAACACAAAATCGAGTTCCACGACGAACACGATGAGGAAAATTTCCGCGTCACCCTGGCGGATACAGGCCTGGAGACCAATACCGGAGGGCGTATCAAGCGTATCGAGAAATACATCACGGGGGACACTTTCTTTGCCACCTATGGCGACGGTGTGGCCGACATTGACCTTGATTCCCTGTTGCGCTATCATCAGGCCCACGGCAGGATTGCCACGGTAACCGGGGTACACCCTTTTTCCCGCTTTGGGGTGGTGGAGGCCAACAACGATGGCCTGGTGACCCAGTTCAGGGAAAAGCCGCAGGTCGGCGGCTTTGTCAGTGGTGGATTCTTCGTCTTCAACCGGCGGGTGTTCGATTATCTGGACGAGAACAGTGTGCTGGAAACTGAGCCGCTGGAGCGGCTGGCCGCCGATGGGGAACTGGCCCTGTACCGGCACGAAGGTTTCTGGCAATGCATGGACACGCCCACAGACCTGCGCGTGCTTAACGAGCTGTGGCTTTCGGGGTGCGCACCGTGGAAAGTGTGGGCAGCCCCGTAAAGCGGGATTCAGCCCGCGTAAGGCGGACTTCCAGCCCGTCCCGTGACTATGGATAAGCGGATGGATTGTGAATGAAAGATTTCTGGCAAGACCGTAATGTCTTCGTCACCGGCTGTACCGGTATCCTGGGTTCGTGGCTGACAATGGCTTTGGTCGAGTGGGGAGCGAACGTGGTAGGCCTGATCTATGACGAGGATCCTCGCTCCTGGCTATGGCGCTCCGGGTACGGTGGACGCATCACCCGCGTGCATGGTACAGTCACCGATTACGAGCTAATGGAACGAGTATTAAACGAATATGAGATTGATACCTGTTTCCACCTGGCCGCGCAGGCCCTGGTCACCGTGGCCAATCGCGCGCCCCTTTCTACCTTTGAGACGAATATCAAGGGCACCTGGTGCGTGCTGGAAGCCGCCCGCCGTAGCCCCAAATTGCAACGAATAGTGGTGGCCTCTACGGACAAAGCCTACGGCGATCAGGAAAAACTGCCTTACACTGAGAAGGCCCCATTGCAAGGCCGTTATCCCTATGATGTGAGCAAATCCTGCGCCGACCTCATTGCCCTGGCCTATGCTCATACCTATAACCTGCCCGTGGGCATCACTCGCTGTGGCAACATCTACGGCGGAGGTGATTTGCATTGGGATCGCGTGGTGCCTGGCACCATCCGCAGTGTGCTGCGCGGCCAGCGGCCTATCGTCCGCTCGGATGGGACCTTCACCCGGGATTACCTGTATGTGCAGGACATCGTCGCCGCCTACACCTTGCTGGCCGAGCAATTGGACCGGCCCGAGGTGCGGGGCCAGGCCTTCAACTTCGGTCTGGATGACCCTAAAACCGTGTTGGAGGTGGTGTGGGCCATTCTCAATGTAGCTGGACGTCCCGATCTGCAGCCAGTGATCCTGGGCGAGGCTGCGCACGAGATTCGGCATCAATACCTGGACAGCAGCAAGGCGCGACGGCTGCTGGGCTGGGAGCCAAAGTGGAGCCTGGAAGAGGGATTGCACGAGACATTGGCCTGGTATCGTGATTTCTTTGCCACAGACGAGTGAGTACGCAACGTGTAAGCGTCTGTCTTGATTGGCTCACATGTCTTTCTGGCGCGAATTCGCGCCAAGAGGGTTGCCATTTGACTACAATTGGTATATAATCAACTACAAATTGTAGTCGCATGGGAAAGGCATGGGTGATGCTGGAGCAACTCTTTTCCTCATCAGCGCGGGTAAAAGTATTAAGCTTATTGCTGCTCAACGCTGATCGCCGCTATTACCAGCGCCAAATCGCCGAATTGACTGCTCTCCCCGTTCGCGCCGTGCAGCGAGAGATGGAACGTCTGAGGGGGGTTGGTCTGGTGCGGCAGACGCTCGAGGGTAACCGCGTGTATTATCAGGCTGAGGCAAGCCATTTTCTCTTTCCAGACCTGAAATGCATCTTTCTCAAAACAATAGGTATGCAATCCCTGCTGGGCCAGGCATTGCGGGAACGCCCCGAGATTCAGTTGGCTTTCATCTATGGTTCTTATGCTGCCGACAGCGAGTCGGGGCAAAGCGACATTGACCTGTTCGTAGTTGGGGGTATCGGGAGCATGGAGCTACGGGCTAGATTGCGGCAGGTGGAAGAGGCAACTGGCCGCGAGGTCAACGTCTATCTGACCACGGTGGAGGCATTGTCGCAGTCCTCAGCCAATGGTTTCGTGCGTAACGTATTGGATGGTCCCAAGATTTTCCTGATCGGTAATGAGGATGTCCTACGAACGCTTGTTACAGGAGGGGGTCATCCGGCCGCACCGGACCAATCCGGATGAGATCGCTGCCCTTCTGTCCGTAGTGGAACGAGACTTGAAAGACGCCGAAGTACCGGGCCTGTCATCTGACCGGCGCTTTGCCATTGCCTATAACGCCGCCCTCCAGTTAGCGACTGTGGTGCTCTACGCAGAAGGATATCGCTCGACAGGGACAGGTCACCATCACACAACTTTTCGTTTCCTGGGGCAAACAACTATTCCGAATAAGGAAGCATGGGCTGACTACTTTGACGCTTGCCGTCGCAAGCGCAACCTGGCCGATTATATGGGCGTGGGATACGTCTCGGAGACCGAAGCTGACGAATTGGTTCGTGAGACTCGTGCCTTTGCCCAGAATGTCCGCGAGTGGCTATCCGCCGCCCATCCATACCTGGCTCCCGGATGAAGAAAAACCGAAAATGCATCTCCAAGATAAGCGCGTTCTCGTCACCGGTATCACCGGCTTCATCGGTTCGCACCTGGCGGAGCGATTGGTGGCCGAAGGGGCGCAAGTGTCGGCCATTGGCCGGGCCCCGGCCAGTGCCCTGAGGCTGGGTACAGCTCGATACGAGATTGATTATTACCAGGAACAACATTGGGATCGCGAGAGTCTAGCGCGCATTCTGCGCTCCGTCCGGCCAGCAATCATCTACCACCTGGCAGCGGCGGGGGTGATCGGTTCCTGGCTTGACGCTGAAGAAGCCGTCAGGTTCAACGTCGGCGCGACGCTGGCTCTGGTGCAACCGTTGCCCGAGTGGGAGTACGAGCGTTTCATCTATCTCGGCACTTGCTACGAGTATGGCCACCACCCACCACCCATCCGCGAGGACACGCCGTTAGATCCAACCAATGTTTATGCTGCATCGAAGGCCGCCGCCTCGCTTTTCTGCCAGATGTACCATAGAACCTACGGCTGGCCCATCACCGTCGTGCGCCCCTTTGCGACCTATGGCCCCCGTCAGAACGAAAGGGCCCTTATTCCACAGGTGATCTTGCACGCCCTGCGTGGTCAGGATTTCGAGATGACCTCCGGCCAGCAGGGTCGCGATTGGGTGTACGTGGATGACGTGGTGGAGGGCATCGTCCGGGCTTCCTGGGCAGATGAGGCCATCGGCCAGACGATAAATTTGTGTACAGGCGAGGAACACACCGTCAGGGAGGTGGTGGGCAAGGTGCTAGCCCTGATGGACAACCCGGTGCGGGCCGTGGTCGGAGCGCGGCCCTATCGCCCAGGGGAAATATGGCACCTGGTGGGCGACAACTTGTGGGTCAGGGAATTGCTGGACTGGCAGCCCCAGGTGGGGTTAGAGGAAGGGCTGCGAAGGACCATCGAGTGGTATACAGCCAGGTTCAATGCTGGAGTTTTTGGTTAAGACACGCGGTGAAATGTCAAGAGGTCAAAAAGCCCGAATTTAACAATGTCAAGTTAATATGGGGAGGTGTGTAGTGAGCAATCTGAGAACGGTGGCCGAACTGATGGCTATTTCTGCACGCACTGCGCCCAAATCGGCAGGGCGGGATTTTGTCGTGGTGGAGATCATTGAGGGCGCGCAAGTGCAGGCCCTGGCCGAGAAAATGGTCGAGTTCGGAGAACGCACTGGTAAGAAGAATTTCGACCGCGATGGGGCCAACGTACGCAACTCGGATATGGTGGTTCTCATCGGCCTTAAGGATGCTGAAGTGCTGGGCTTGAACTGCGGGGCCTGCGGTTTCGAGAAATGCCTGAAACCCAACACTTTCGAGGGCGAGTTTCGCGGCCCGAATTGTGCCCTGCGTTTATTAGACATGGGTATCGCCCTGGGCTCGGCAGTGAAGACCGCCAGCCTGCTCAACGTGGACAACCGCATCATGTATCGCGTCGGAGTGGTGGCCCGCGAGATGGGTTTGATTGACGCCGACTTTGTGATGGGCATCCCTCTCTCAGCTACCGGTAAAAGTATCTATTTCGACCGTTAGCTGGCTAAAACCTCCCGCAGGCTATGAGTCTGCGGGAGGGTGTAGTTGGACACCAATCTCAGAATGTGGTAAACTATACGCGAATCACTGAGGAGGAGGCTGCATGTATCGCGTGTTGACCATCAACCCTGGCTCCACCTCAACCAAGGTCGCCGTCTACGACGACGAAACACCCCTTTTCGTGGAAACGGTGCGCCACTCGAATGAGGAACTCGCTGCTTACCCACGTATCCCTGATCAGCATGCATTCCGCCGTGATGCGGTGCTGAGTCTGTTGACCAAATATGGGGTTCCCCTGGAGTCCCTGGACGCGGTCGTAGGGCGAGGGGGCATTCTCCGGCCCATTGAGAGCGGGACGTATCGGGTGAATGAGAGGATGCTGGCCGAGCTGCAGGCGCCCACCAAGGAGCGGGAGCACGCCAGCAACCTGGGAGCGATCATCGCCGACGAGATTGCCCGCCAGGCTGGAGTGCCGGCTTTCATCGTGGACCCGGTGTGCGTGGACGAGTTCGAACCTCTGGCCCGCATCTCCGGCCTGCCGGAAATTGAGCGCCGCAGCCTGTCCCATGCCCTGAACCTGAAAATGGCGGCCCGGCGTGCAGCCCAAGACCTGGGACATCCCTACTCCGAGGTTAACCTGGTAGTGACCCACATGGGCGGGGGCATTTCGGTGGCTGCACACAAGCGCGGGCGACAGGTGGATGTCAACCAGGCGTTGGATGGCACAGGCCCGTTCTCCCCAGAGCGGTCGGGTGGTTTACCGGTGGGCGATGTCTTGCGTATGGCTTACTCTGTCCCTCCCTACGACAAAACCCGTTATACCTACGAGGAGATGTTCAGGAAAATAGCCGGTCAAGGTGGGTTGGTAGCTCACCTGGGCACCAACGACGCGACCGAGGTAGAGCGACGCATTGCCAATGGTGATGAGCACGCCCGTTTGATTTACGAAGCGATGGCTTATCAGATTGCCAAAGAAATCGGGCTGATGGCTACCGTGCTGAAAGGCGAGGTAGATGCCATCGTCTTGACCGGTGGGCTGGCTTACTCGGAGATGTTGGTAGGATGGATTCGTGAGCGCGTAGAATGGATCGCTCCCGTGCTGGTGTACCCGGGCGAGGATGAAATGTTGGCTATGGCCCAGGGAGCCTTACGGGTCTTACGCGGAGAAGAAGAAGCGCGCGAATACTGAACCGTGTCACCCAGATGGTGGAAAGATATGCCCAAGCCTAAAGGAACCGTCCTTTGCGTTGAGGATGAGCCAGAAGTAATTGAGCTGATCCAGGTCATGTTGGAAACCGCAGGCTATCGGGTGATTGGCGTGCTGGGCGGAGATGAAGCACTACAAGCGATGCGCCGCGATAGGCCCGACCTTGTCCTCCTGGACCTGATGATGCCGGGCGTGGACGGCTGGACGGTTTTCAAGCAGATGCGGGCCGACCCCGAATTACGGGATATTCCGGTGGTCCCGGTGACGGCGGTGGACAGGCACATTGATGTGGTGCTGGCTCTGGAAGTCGCCGGGGTGGACGAATACGTAACCAAACCTTTCGGTCGTGAGGAACTGGTCGCCAGTGTGGAGAAGGTGCTCCGCCGTCGGAGGAACAGGGAAGATTGATAACCGGCCTTGATTGCAGGGCGTGTGAAACCTAGAGGAGGCTGATATGGCCAAAAATAAGGTCAAAGTGCTGTGCATCGAGGATGAACCGCAGATGATTGATCTCATCCGCCTCATCCTGGAAAGCAAAGGCTATGAAGTCGTCGGGGCCGAAGGGGGACGGGAGGGCCTGGAACTTATGCGCAAGGAACGTCCCGATCTTTTACTTTTGGACTTGATGATGTCGGAGATGGATGGTGGCGATGTCTTTCACCAAATGAAAGCCGAGGTGGAATTGAAGGACATCCCGGTCATCGTGGTCACCGCGAAAGCCGCACCCATTGACAAAATTCTGTGGATGAACGTCGCCAAAGTGGACGACTATGTGACCAAGCCCTTTGGCCCGCAGGAATTGCTGGAAAGCGTGGAAAAGGTGCTGGGCCGCGCGTAAGAAAATGACCACTGTGGTACTTGACACTGGCGGGAGGGTTAAACCTGGTCGGGGGTGTAGAAGGGAGGACGCTGTGTAGGGGCTGCAGGAAAACAAATTGTTATGGTATGACCCGGCCCAAACTATTAACCTGATTTTAGTTTGACATCGTTAGATTTGCCATGCGCTGCCTACTTCACCCATCCCCACTGAGGTAGGATTAGGTGAGGTCAGTGAGCCTGGATTTAACGATGTCGAGTTGGGAAAGAGAAACTACGATGAACGAATTAATCAAACTGAACAGCGTACGTCGAATCATGGCCCTCTCGCTGGCTATGTTAGTAGCGATAACGACCTTGGCGTGCAGTTGCCAACTGGGCAATCTCACCAAACTGGCTACCCAAATTGCTCCTACCAGTACCGTAGCTGTGGCAACTGTGCCTCCTGAACTGACTAAACCCCCATCACCTACCCCTACCTCCATTATGCCTACCCCGCCGCCGTTGGTCACTACGGAAATGGTGCTCCACACCAACGAGGAAGCCGGGTTCCGTGTCCAATATCCCGCTGCCTGGTTTGTGGAGAGTGACGTAGATGGTTCCTACTTCTCAGAAGTGGAGGCAGGTTTGTACACGATGGATCCCACCGAAGGGCCAGTGTTTGCCGTGTTTGCCGGTCCCCTGACGGACATCGAGTCGGAGATAGGAGCCATCGAAACGTTGGAGCAATTGATGGACGCTCTGGTGGGCGGGGAGGGGTTCATCCCGGAGGGAGGCGAGATTGGCGAGTACGAAACCCTGCGAGCGGATGTGTTGGTTGCCCCTGCTTCCTGGGTGGATGAGACCACGGATCAGCCCTGGCATATGCTCTTGGGAGTGACAATAAGCGGAGAACGAGCCGGTGTAATGGCCGGGCTGACCGTTGCTGAGGCGTGGGAATCTCATCTGGACCTCTTCCGGACCATGGCTGGCAGCGTGGAGTTGTTTGAACCGGTTGTCCAGGAGGAGCCCACTGCCGAAGTAGTAACACCTGTGTCACGGGAAGTGCCTGGCACCGCTACTGGTGTGGAAGGGGCTTTGGAGTTCAGCAGTTACCGTGGCTGGGTTGACGACGAGGGCAATTTTCAGGTCGTGGCTGAGTTGACTAACGTGGGAGATGAGACGTACAATACCTACATTGACGTGTACTGGCGCCTCTTGGATGCCAGTGGCAATGTCTTGTTGGAGGACTATTCATCTCCCGATCGCCCAATTCTGGCTCCAGGAGAGAAATCCTCGTTCTGGTCTTTCAGTTGGGGTAGCGATCTGGAATCCGGCACGATGGATGATGTGGCTTCTTTTGAGATGTGGCTGGAAGTGACCGATCTGGAGCGCACTGAAGCCATGATCGAGGTTGTGGAACATAGCGGGGAACGAACGACGGACACTTTCGTCGTGGAAGGCATTGTACGCAACAACCTGGATTCGACCGTGACCGGCATATATGTGTATGCTACACTTTACGATGCTGATGGAAACGTGGTCAATGTGCTTTATGGTTGGCCAGATACCGATGAGCTTGCTCCTGGGGAAGAAAGCCCTTTCAGCATGTCGGCCTGGAGTGACTGGGAAAATGCAGTAGACTATGGCAACGTGTTCGCTACCGGCAGTCCAGGTGAGTAAGCTGATCCATACGCGAAAAAGCCGCCGTGCCTCGATGGCGCGGCGGCTTTTTTAGTGACTGGACTCTGGCGTTTTGGGTTTGTAGTGACGACTTTAGTCGTCTGCAGGCGGAAAAGAGCGACTGAAGTCGCTACTACGAATCTACATCTTGTGGTAATGAAACAATTGCCTACAACTTGTAGCGATGCTCAAAATTCGCCAGACTCCAGTTAGTGACTGAGAAAGGGGAGTGAGTTGTATGCTCTCGGCTCCTGATTCGCAGATCAGTCCAATTGTCCGACCAGATATTAACCCTGGTCTTCCGGCTCGTCCGATGAGGCGGTGGGCGAGGGAGGACCAAAAGTCAACCGGCCAAGTGTTCGGCGCACAGACACCGACTCAGTTACTTGCTCGTCTGGCAGTTTCTCCACCTTGCGCTCTGACCGGATTGGGGTTGAGGTGGCCTCTGCCGGTGCCCCCTCGCGTTCTGCTGTTTCCCACTCACCAGCCATTGGTTCTGTCGCCGCTGGAGCAGGGGAAGCATAGGATGCGACGCTGCTGCCGCAGTAGGGGCAGACATTCCAGCGCAAGTGTAAAAGCCGTCCACAATGAGGGCAGAGCTTGCGCAACCTGGTGTGGCAGTAAGGACAGAGCATGAAATCCGGTTCGGTGGGGTGTTTGCAGCCGGGGCAGACCTGACGATCCTCGATGTCCTGGAGCAGCGCTTCTTCTTCAAGGGAACGTTCGTAGGCCTCAGCCAGGGTTTCCCTGGGGCGCAGGATGAGATAAAGGCCCAGCCCCAGAGGACCAAAAATCAACACCAGCAGGGAGGCCAGCAATTGGGCGAAGATGTCACGCGAACGGGAACGGATGTCGCGGAAGGTCCAGATCACCAGACTGACCCAAAACGCAGCTATGAAAGCGCCAATGAAGGCGATAATGATAGTTAAAATCGCCCCGATGTTTTCCATTGACATTCTCGTGTTCTCCTTAATCTCAAATTTGCACTGTCCTGTCCGCCGTAAAAGTTGTACATTTGCGGGTCGGGTTGGCAGCCCGATCTACAGTACCGCCGGGCAGGACAGAACGGCGCTCATTATACCACCATCCTGCGATTTTGTCACATCAGCCGGAAGAGGTGGCTTTGGCCCGTTCCAGGTGGATGAGCAAGATGGAGACGTCCGGTGGATTCACTCCCGGCAATCGGGAGGCCTGACCCACGGTGGCCGGGCGGAAAAGCATCAATTTATCGCGAGCCTCATTTCGCAAACCGAGCACGGCATTGTAATCAAAATCTGGAGGGATGGGTCGCTCTTCTAAACGGCGTAGGCGTTCGATTTCTCGTTGCTGTTTGGTGATGTATCCGGCGTACTTGGCCTCGATGTTCACTTGCTCGATGGCTTCTTCTGTCAAGAATAACGGGCTGGGAGCCAAAGCAGCAACGAGTTCATAAGAAACTTCCGGTCGGCGCAGGAGTTGGAGGACATTGACCCCATCGGACAGAGGGGGCAGACCGGCCTTTGCCAGCCGCTCGTTGATCTCGGCGCTGGGCGGTAGCCAGGTATGTTCTAACCGGGCCAGCTCTGCGGCGATGGCCGCTCGCTTGGCCTCCACCGCCTCGTAGCGCTCCCTGGAAATCAGGCCAACCTGGTAGCCGATGGGCGTTAACCGCAGGTCGGCATTATCCTGGCGCAACAGCAGGCGATACTCCGCCCGCGAGGTCATAATGCGATATGGCTCGTTGATTTCTTTGGTCACCAGGTCGTCAATCAATACGCCAATGTAAGCCTGATCCCGGCGCAGAACCAGCGGCGGCTTGCCCGCCACCTGGCGGGCAGCATTGATGCCAGCGATGAGTCCTTGCGCTGCCGCTTCCTCATAGCCGGAGGTGCCATTGATTTGTCCTGCCAGGAACAGCCCGGCCACCCTTTTGCTTTCCAGCGACGCTTTGATTTGATGGGAGGGCACGTAATCGTACTCGATAGCATAGCCGGCACGCATGATTTCCGCCTCTCGCAGGGCTGGAATGCTGTGCAGCATGTCTAGCTGCACGTCCTCTGGCAGGGCGGTGAAGAAACCCTGCACATATACCTCGCTCGTGGCCCAGCCCTCCGGTTCGAGGAACAGATGATGGCTGGCCTTGTCTGGAAAACGGACAATCTTCTCCTCGAAAGAGGGGCAATAACGTGGGCCGGCAACCTTAATGGTCCCTGGAGCGATAGGTGAACGGTGCAAGTTTTCCCGGACGATGCGATGAGTCTGCTCGTTGGTGTACACCAGGTAGCAGGGGAGCTGTGGTCGCCAGGCAGTCTGCCGGGGAATGGGGTAGATGGGATTGGGCGGTGGAAATGGGTTGTCTAGAGCTGGCGGTTCGAAACTGAAATATAGGGGGGTATCGCTACCCAACTGGGGCACGGTCTGCGAAAAATCAATCGTGCGCGCGTCCACCCGCGGAGGGGTATTGGTCTGCAATCGTCCCAGGATGAAGCCGAGCTCGCGCAGTGAAGCCGAAAGGCCGATAGCAGGGAACTCACCCGCCCGACCGGCAGGCCAGGAGTGCTCACCGGCCAGAATGCGTCCGGCCAGGAACGTGCCGGTGGTCAATACCACCGTTTGTCCCTGGTAAATGCGCCCCATGTGGGTCACTACCCCTTGCACCTGATCACCCTGCACCAGCAGCCGTTCCACCCGCGCCTGCTTTAAGCTCAGGTTGGGTGTGTGCTCCAGGGTATGTTTCATGGCCAGGGAATAAAGCCGTTTATCGGCCTGGGCGCGCAGGGCCTGCACCGCCGGGCCTTTAGAAACGTTCAGCAGGCGGATCTGGATAAAATTACGGTCAATGGCCCGGGCCATCTCCCCGCCCAGAGCGTCAATTTCCCGCACCAGATGACCTTTGCCTGGCCCCCCTATGCTGGGATTGCAGGGCATTTGAGCGATCAAGTCCAGGTTCATGGTCAGGAGCAGGGTGCGCGCTCCCAGACGCGCCGCCGCCAGGGCTGCCTCGCAGCCGGCGTGTCCTGCTCCGACAACGATAACATCATACATAGTCTTACCTCGTGGTGATAGTCGTTTATTCAGTATATTACATTTTGCCCTTTTGGGCAAAGTAGCTCGACATTGTTAGATTTGCCGTGTGGTGACTACCTCACCCATCCCCACC
>JANLFX010000041.1 GCA_024653325.1 Anaerolineae bacterium | reverse complement strand
GAGGGGAAGGGGGCCAGGGGGTAGGGGAGAGGTCAAATTTAACATTGTCGAGATAACCAACGCTGGAGACTTATGGAACAAAATCGCCTCCTACGCACCACGCTTACTTTAGTCACATTAGCTGCTCTCGTGTTTCTCTTCGAGCGGTTATGGATGCTGGTCAGCCGCTTCGGGGATATTATTGTCATGCTGACCCTGGCTTGGTTGCTGGCCTTTATCCTGCGTCCGACGGTGGATTGGCTCACCAACCTGCGCGTGCCGCCCCGCCTGGTAAACTTTATCCGCCGGCATTGGAATGAGCGTGCAGCCAATGTCTTGAGTCGTTTTCATCTGTCTTACAGAATAGCGGCAGCCACTGTTTATATCGGCCTGCTGGTGATTATCGTGCTCATTGGCATTTACCTGGTACCGGTGACTACAGCTCAGCTAGTCCAACTTGGGCGCAATCTGCCCGATTACTTCCGACAGGTACCCGGCCTGCTGGCTGGAGCTCAAACCGAACTGGCGCGGTGGAACATCCGCCTTGACCTTGGCTCTTTTTACGATCAAAAAACGCTCATTCAGCGAGCAGAAGCCATCGGGGCTATCGTGATCCAGAACACGGTGCTCATCGTGCGCCAGGTGACCTCGGCGGTAGTGAATATTTTCCTGGTTTTGGTACTCGGTTTCTATATGACCCTGGATGCCAGACGGCTGGGCCAGCGGGCTTTCGAGTTAGTGCCAGCGGAATATCAGGACGAAGTAGCTTTTGCGGGGCGCAGCCTGGATCGCACTTTCGGCGGGTTCGTGCGCGGCCAGTTGCTGATGGCCGCGTTATACGGTGTATTCGTCATTATCGCCATGACTGTCGCCCAGGCAAGTTTTGCCGTAGCGGTGGGCATTATCAGTGGGTTGGTCATGTTGATACCCATCATCGGCGCGCCCATTGGCATGTTCCTGCCGCCGACCATCGCTTTATTCCAGAACCCCACGACAGCTCTCTGGCTGCTGTTGGCCACTTTCCTGTATCAGCAATTCCTCCTGAACTTTCTGGTTCCCAGAATCATGAGCGAGATGGTGGGCATGTCACCCATTTTGGTTCTGGCCGCGCTGATGATCAGCGTGCGGCTGATCGGTTTCTGGGGATTCATCTTCGGTATTCCGGTGGTGGCTGCGCTTTATGCAATGGGGATCTTCTTCCTGGAGCGGTTCAAACGGGAGAAGGACAATCAGAAGGAGGAGAAAGATGTCTGAATTCATGCCCGGTGGTGAGCCGTTTTTCTTCGAAGGCGGCTCTGTCGGCGCGTTGCTCATCCATGGATTCACCGGCGCGCCCAACGAGATGCGCGGTCTGGGCGAGTACCTGGCTACGCGGGGAATAACGGTACTCGGCGTGCGTCTGGCCGGGCACGGAACAAATATCTACGACATGGAGCAAACCGGCTGGCGCGACTGGTATGCCTCGGCCAAGGCGGGACTGGAGGAACTGCGGACGCGATGTGAGCAGGTGTTCGTCATGGGCCTATCGTTGGGCGGAATGCTCACTCTGCACCTGGGCGCACACAATCAGGTAGCAGGGCTGGTGGCCATGGCCACGCCGGTCCAGGTGGACGATCGGCGCATTCCCTGGTTGCCTGTGCTCAAACACTTCATCCGCTTTGCCAAGAAAGGACCGAGCGACTTCCACGATCCCACCGTAGAGCAGTGGCACGTGGACTACGACCGCCAGCCCATGCGCTGTGCGATCAGCCTGCTGGCCTTTATGCGTCACCTGGACGAAGACCTGCCTGAAGTGGAAGTCCCGTTGCTGCTGATGCATTCCCGTGCCGACACCCAGGTCCCACCCCGTAATATGCCATACATCTACGAACGGGTGAGTTCCACTGACAAAGAGATGGTCTGGCTGGAAAACAGCGGCCACGTGATCACCGAGGACCTGGACAAGGATGAAGTCTTCCATCGCGCTTGGGAGTTCGTGCACCGACTCAGTGGTCGGTAGTTTTCAGCCACAGGACCACACAGAAAATTCCGTGCAAATCTGGGTGTTTCGTGGGCAAGATTGAAGGCAAATGAGCTACATTCTTCTGACCAACGATGATGGCATTCATCACCCCGGTCTGCTGGCCCTTAAAAATGCCCTGACCGCCGTAGGCGAGGTGGTCATCATGGCCCCAGACCACAACTGGTCAGCAGCGGGGCATACCAAAACCATGCACAAGCCGCTACGGGTCAAGACCGTCACCCTCCCCGACGGCACCCCGGCCCATGCTTCCACCGGCGCGCCATCGGACTGCGTCGCCCTGGTAGTGCTTGGTCTGCTGGGCTCCCGCCTCCCCGATTTGGTGGTCTCAGGCATCAATCAGGGGGCGAACGTGGGACAGGACATCACCTATTCGGGCACGGTGGCGGCGGCAATGGAGGGGGTCATATCCGGCATCCCTGCCATCGCTGTATCCCTGGACTCTTTCGATGCTCAGGATTTCGCTTACGCCGCGCAGGTGGGCGCCAACGTGGCCCGCCTGGTGTTACAACACGGCCTTCCACCCCACACGCTGCTCAATGTCAATGTCCCAGCCTGGCCAGCGGAGCAGATCGCCGGCGTGCGCGTCACCCGGTTGGGGCGGCGGGTGTATCGAGACCTGCTTATCGAGAGACTGGATCCCCGGGGTCGCCCCTATTACTGGATCGGGGGCGAACCGCCTGGCGGCGCGGTAGACGAAACAGGCACCGACATCTGGGCCCTGGCGCAGGGATATGTTTCCATCACGCCGCTGCGGATGGATATGACCGAGTACGAACTGCTGAACGAGGTCGAGAGTTGGCTGACTGATTGGTCATCCGGCTGAGGTGACGCAGAGACATGGGGAGTAGGGGGGAGCGGGTAATGGACTTCTGGGAAGCGATTGAGAAAAGGCACAGTGTACGGAGTTTTAACGCGAATCTGGATGTAGCGCCGGAGGTCATAAAGCGAATACTGAGCGCGGCCATCCTGGCTCCCTCGGCGGGTAATTGTCAGCCGTGGCATTTTATCGTCGTGCGGGACCTCGCGGTCAAAAAACGCCTGGCCGAGGCTGCCTGGGGGCAACGTTTCCTGGCCGAGGCCCCGGTGGTTATCGTCGTTTGCGCGGAGCCAGCTCGTTCCGCCGCGCGTTATGGGTTACGCGGTAGCCAACTTTATTGCCTGCAAGACACTGCCGCCGCCACCGAGCACATCCTGCTGACAGCAACGGCATTGGGCCTGGGCTCGTGTTGGGTGGGAGCCTTCGACGAGAAAGCGGCAGCCCAGGCGCTGCAATTGCCTGACCGCCTGCGTCCAGTGGCCATGGTGCCCATCGGATACCCACTCAGGCCCACAGATCGCCAGACCACGCGGCGAGGACTGAACGAGGTCGTCACCTATGTATAAGCAGGACAAGACGTTGTCTCGTCCTGCTTTCAAATGTTGACGGGCTGGTGAAACGGGAATATAATTTCTGTAGCAGTGGTGGTCAACCATGCCAATGACGGAGCGGTGACCGTGTGTTCACACATTTCGAAGGAGGAATACCAATGTCCAGATATGCGTTTTTTCATGGTCAGTTCGTGCCGATAGAGGAAGCCAAGGTCAGCATTATGACCCACGCTTTCAATTATGGCACCGGCTGTTTCGAGGGCATCCGCGCCTACTGGAATGAGGATCACGAAGAACTTTACGTGTTCCGCATGAAGGAACATTACCACCGCCTGTTACATTCTGCCCGCATATTGCAGATCAAGCTTCCGTACACTGTAGAAGAACTCGGCGCCTTGACTGTGGAACTGCTGCGCAAAGAAGGATACCGGGAGGATGCATACATCCGTCCCCTGGCCTACAAAAGCTCCGAAGGCATCGGAGTGCGCCTGCACGACCTGGAAGACGATCTGGCCATATTCGCTGTACCTTTCGGGCGTTACATTGAGCGGGAGGAAGGGGCCAGGGCCGGGGTTTCTTCCTGGCGGCGGGTGGATGACAACGCGATCCCGGCGCGGGCCAAGATCACCGGAGCCTACATCAATTCAGCGCTGGCCAAGTCTGATGCCGTGCTGAGTGGGTATGATGAGGCCATCGTCCTCACTCAAAGTGGCCACGTCTCCGAGGGCAGCGCTGAAAATTTATTTCTGCTCAAGAATGGAAGGCTGCTCACCCCGCCGGTGACAGAGGACATCCTGGAAGGGATCACACGGGCCACAGTGATGGAGATCGCCCGTGAGGAAATGAGTATATGGACCACCGAGCGACGGATTGATCGCAGTGAACTGTACACCGCCGACGAAGCGTTTTTCTGTGGCACCGGCGTGCAGATAGTGGCCATCGTGGAGATTGATCACCGGCCCATCGGTAATGGCAAGATCGGTCCTGTGGTCAGCCAACTGCGCCAGTTGTATTTCGACATTGTGCGCGGCAAAGTGCCCAAGTATCGAGAGTGGTGTACGCCGGTTTATGTAGGGCAGGCTTAAGCTTGTCCTACTTTGTGGTTTAAGGAGAGGACATCTCTGTGGAATGGAGACCCCGCCGCCTGCGCGGCTTTCTCGTTGGCCTCGGCATTGTGGCCAGTATCGCCATCCTGGATATTTTACTGGCGATATGGATCACCCATAGGCCCGTGGACCTGCTGACCTTTGTCCTGGGGCTGATTGTGGCCCTCAGCTTGCCAGCCTTGGGGCTGATGGCTTACTGGTTATACAGCCTGGTCGGGATGCAATACACACTGGAGCGCAACGGGTTAATCATCACCTGTGGCGCGGCGAAACAAATCATCCCCATGGACAGCATCCAACAAATAGTGCCTGGTGCCGGTCGTGCCCTGGAGGGACGGATGTGGGGGGTACGCTGGCCTGGTTGCTGGCTGGGCCACGGCCATCTCGCCGGACTGGGGCTCACCTTGTTTTACGCCACAGCCCCCTTAGACGAACAACTGCTGGTCATCACCCCTACCCTGACCTACGCCATCTCTCCGAACAATCAGGAGGCCTTCATCCAGGACTTTGAGACGCGCCGCCAGTTGGGACCTCTTAAGCCCTGGTCGCAGGAGTCCCAGCAGGCCAGATTCGTCTCCTGGCCCATCTGGAGCGACCGAATGGCACACGTTATCCTGGGCCTGGGCCTGTTGCTCAACACCACTCTTTTCGCTTATCTGTGTTGGCGCTATCCCGGGCTGCCTTCGGTGGTGCCCTTGCATTTCGACGCCAGTGGAGCAGTGGATCGCAGTGGAATGCGGGCCAGCTTGTTCGTTCTGCCCACCATCGGTTTGCTGGCCTGGGTTGGCAACGGGACGCTGGGGCTGCTGCTGCGCGCCAGAGAGCAGGTGGCAGCGTATCTACTGTGGTGTGGCACACTGTTGGTACAGGTCTTGCTCATCGTGGCCATGCTTACTCTGGTGCGTTAGTTATGGAAGGGTGGAAGGATGGGGGTTGTCTACGGATGGAAAAGGGAGTATAATGTTGGCCAGAGGAGAGACGTGGTTGACCAGAGCGGGTAGAGAGTTGTTGGGAAAATAAAATCGAGGTGAAAGAACAATGATGCGTTTAGACAGATTTACTGAGCGGGCGCAGGATGCGGCTATGCGGGCCTATGAAATCCTGCAACGCTATGGCCATAACCAGGTGGATACTGAACATCTTTTGTTGGCTTTATTGGAGCAGCCCGAAGGAGTGATCCCCCAACTGTTGGAGAAGTTAGGAGTGGATCTGCAAGCTGTGCAGGCCCGGCTGGATAGTGTGTTGCAGGCCAGCCCGCGAGCTGCCGTCTACGGGGGAGGCACGGGACAGGTGTTCATCACCCCCCGCCTGAAACGAGTGCTGGACCAGGCCAATCAAGAGGCCAGCCGCCTGCGGGATGAGTACATTTCCACGGAGCACATCCTCCTAGCCATTGCCAGTGAGCGGAACACACCCGCCGCGCGGATTCTGAGCGAAGCTGGGGTGACCAAAGACCGTATCTACGATGCCATCAAGGATATCCGGGGTGGACAAAGGATCACCAGCCCCACGGCCGAGAGCCGCTACGGCGCGTTGGAGAAATACAGCCGTGACCTGACACAACTGGCCCGTGAAGGCAAACTGGATCCGGTTATCGGGCGCGATGCCGAAATCCTGCGCGTGATCCAGGTCCTCTCCCGGCGAACCAAAAACAACCCGGTGCTCATCGGTGAGGCGGGTGTGGGTAAAACGGCCATCGTCGAGGGTCTAGCTCAGAAGATTGCCGCCGATGACGTGCCCGAGATTCTGATGGGCCGCCGCGTGGCCTCCCTGGACCTGGGAGCCATGGTCGCTGGAGCGCGTCTGCGCGGTGACTTCGAGGAGCGGTTAAAAGCGGCCATCGAGGAAATCCAGCGTTCCCAGGGGGAAATCATCCTGTTCATTGACGAGATTCACAACGTAGTGGGCGCCGGCTCGGCTTCCGGGGCCCTGGACGCCTCCAGTCTGATGAAACCGGCGCTGGCTCGCGGTGAATTGCAGTGCATCGGGGCGACTACCCTGGACGAGTACCGCCGTTATATTGAGCGGGATTCAGCCCTGGAGCGCCGCTTCGCCCCCATCTTCGTTGAAGAGCCCAGTGTGGAGGAGACCATTAAAATGCTACACGGCCTGCGTGATCGTTACGAGGCGCACCACAAGGTCACCTTCACCGACGAGGCTCTGGTCGCTGCAGCCCGGCTCTCCCATCGCTATGTCACCGACCGCCACCTGCCGGACAAGGCCATTGATCTTATGGACGAGGCGGCGGCCAAAGTGCGCGTCGCTATCTACGAGATGCCGCCAGCCCTCAAGGCGAAGAAAAAAGAGATACAGCGGCTTCTGGCCGAGGAAGAAGCGGCCGGTATAGCCCGCGCCTACGAACGCGCCGCCGAGTTCAAGATTCAGCGCATTAAGCTGGAGCAGGAATTCCAGGCCGAACGGGAGGCCTGGCGACGGGAGAAGGGTCTGGACGAAGTCGTTGATGAAAACGACATCGCTCAGGTTGTGGCTTCGTGGACGGGCATCCCGGTCTCACAAATGATGGAGACGGAGGCGGAGAAATTGGTGCACATGGAAGAGCGATTGCACGAGCGCATTGTCGGTCAGGACGAAGCCATTAAAGCTGTGGCCAACGCTATCCGCCGGGCGCGGGCCGGGCTCAAGGACCCCAAACGGCCCATCGGCAGCTTTATCTTCCTGGGCTCATCGGGAGTGGGCAAGACCGAGCTGGCCAAGGCCCTGGCCGAATTCCTCTTCGGCGACGAGGACGCCCTGATCACCGTGGACATGGGCGAGTACCAGGAGCGACATACCGTTTCCCGGCTGATCGGTGCCCCGCCGGGCTATGTGGGCTACGACGAAGGCGGACAGCTCACCGAGGCCGTGCGCCGGCGGCCCTATCGGGTGGTGCTTTTCGACGAGATCGAAAAGGCGCATCCGGAAGTGTGGAACTCGCTGTTGCAGATTCTGGAGGAGGGCCGCCTGACCGATGGGCAGGGCCATACCGTGGATTTCAGCAACACGGTGATCGTCATGACCTCGAACATCGGCACCAAGTACGCCAGCAAAGGCGGCACCCTGGGTTTCATTCGCAGCCGGGAGGATGAGAGCGAAGATATGCGCGAAGCCCGGCGACAGATCGAAGATGGTCTGAAAAAAACCTTCCGCCCGGAGTTTCTGAACCGGATTGACGAAGTCATCATCTTCCACACCTTGACCAGAGAACACGTGTTGCAAATCGTGGATTTGCAGATGAAAGAGATCGAGGGCCGGTTGGCAGAACAAGGACTGAGCATTGAGCTGACCGACGCCGCGCGAGAATGGCTAGCCAATGAGGGCTACGATCCGCAGTTCGGCGCGCGCCCGCTACGCCGTACCCTCCAGCGGCGGGTAGAGAACCCACTGGCCTTGCGCTTGTTACAAGGCGAGTTCGCTTCCGGTGACGTGGTGGTCGTGGACGTTGGCCAGGAGGGGCTGGTGTTCAACAAGAAAGAACCGGTGCCCCTGGAAACCGTAGCTCCGGCGGAAGAAACGACCGGGGCCACGACGTAGTTTCAGGAGGATTGCGTTATAGTTCAAGGAGGCCTGACGAAGGTTTAGAGCTTTCGTCAGGCCTCATTCTTACCACATTCTCCCAATTTTTAGGAAGTCTCTAATTGACTCCGGGCGCTTATCAGTGTAAAATTAAAAATGTAAAATGATTATGAAATGGCGAATGGGGAATCAGCGAATAAGTGGCTCGCTGACTCGCTCATTCGCAAATTTTATTCGGGGGAGGGATTAGCCGCCGCAGGAACTTGAAAAATTCAGGAGGTTAGCTATATGAAAAATAATACATTCAAGCGGGTAGCTCTGGGCCTGGCAGTGGTCCTTGTGGCTGCTCTGGTACTGGGTCGCTACCCGCAGATCAGCAAGGCAGTGGAGGTGCCGCAACCCGGCGATCCACTGCAAATCCAGACCAGCGGCCCCACCACCCCGCTTGGAATCGGAGACTGGTATTCTAGTGTCACCGGGGACAACACCTACCATATGCTCATCATTCCGGTGCCGGATACCTATCCGGCCACGCAGGACATTACCATCCAGTTGTACGACCCGGAGTGCTACAATGCCGGCGGACAAATCTACGACGAGATACGTGACGCTGCAGATACCACTCATTTCCTTTTGCTAGCTCCGGATGGCGTCACGGTAGTGCAAGATACCACTTACGCCCCTGCAGCAGCCACCGATCAGCAGTGGGTGGTCTTTGCCACTTTCAACACGGCAACCTACGGGACGGGAAACTATGAGTTGCGCATAACCACCGCCGACAACGATGACAACACCTGGCGCATCCGCGTTGACCCCGACGATCCAGACGGCATCCCCAACGGCAACGAGATCGGCACACCCTTCATGCGCATCACCCACCAGTTTGACCCGCCCACGACCCCACCGTCCAACTCGAACGATCACACCTTCTGGTTCTACGTGCCTACCGACTGGGCGCAGCCGACCATCACCCTGCACAACTTCGATTTCGATTACCCTGGGCTTATGACGGGGGATGCATCGCTCACTTACGTATCTCCCAGCGGCATACACTATGTTGGCACCATGTCCGGTCCTACCTCTTGGAACGATCCGAGCCAGGGGAGCGGGTGGCCACAGCCAGTGCCTGGCCGCGTGGGAGACACCGTCCCCACCGAGTTCGGCTGGTGGCAGATTCAGCTCCACGGCTGCTACAACAACAACCAGATCCTGGTCGAGGTGGAAGGGCTGCCCATGTACGTGGACAAGCCCGATTATCTGGCGGCCAACGTGGGCCTGACCAAAGTGCGCACCACTCCTTCACCCGTGCCGGTGGGCGGGACGGTGAGCTTTAATGTGACGCTGACCAACACCGGGTTGACGGCCATCACCACGCTCCCCCTGGAGGACACCTACGACCCGGCTTACCTGGACTTCCAGTCGGCATCACCGGCTCCAGACTTCGTGGATGAGGCCACGGGCACGCTACGCTGGAACAACCTGGCCCCGGCGGTCGGGCTGGTGCCCGGTCAGTCGGTGCCGGTCACTCTGAACTTCACCGCCCTGGCCAGCACTGCTGGCGGGGTGACGGTCAACACGGCGACCTCCAGCGGCGCAGTGGATGACAACGGTCACTCGCTGCCGGAGCAGACGGCCAGTGATGACGTGGCCATTGTCGCTGCCAGCTTCTCGCTGAGTAAAACGCGCATCAGCCCGTCGCCAGTGCCGGTGGGCGGAACGGTCAGTTTCAACATCACGATCACCAACAACGGGGAAACGGCCATCACCCTGCTGCCTCTGGAGGACTCGTATGACCCGGCTTATCTGGATTACGTGTCAGCGTCGCCGGCGCCAAACTCCGTAAACGAGACAACGGGCACGCTGGGTTGGAACAACCTGGCTCCAGCAGGCGGGCTCTTGCCCGGCCAGTCGGTGACCATCACCCTGAACTTCACCGCCCTGGCCAGCACCGCTGGCGGAGTGACGATCAACACAGCCACGGTCAGCGGGGCGATGGACGAGCAGGGGCAACAGTTGCCGGAGCAGACTGATAGCGCCGATGTGGCCATTGTCACCGAGACCGAACCCCTGCCACGCATCCACAAGAGCGGCACTCCGAGCCAGGCCCACATCGGCGATGCGGTGACTTTCACCCTCGTCGCCCGCAACGATGGAAACAGCCCGGCAACCGGCGTGCAGGTCACCGACCAGATCGAGTCTTACCTGGACATCACTCAGGTGACAACCAGCAAGGGCACCGCTTCCTGGAACAACGTCTCCCGCCTGGTGACAGTGGACATCGGCACGCTGGCTCCCGCCGAGCAAGTAACCATCATCATTGATACGGTGGTCAATGAGACGGCCACTCCCCTCCCCCTGACCATCGAGAACCAGGCTCATCTTGACTTCAACGAGGGCGAGGAAATAGACTCGGAGATTGTGATCATCGAGATACTCGAGGAACCGCCGGAGGAAACGGTGACTCCCACCCCTTCGCCTACCACACCTGGGCCCGCACCGCTGTCACCACCGCCAGAGATTCCTGAACCGCTGACCCTGTTCCTGTTAGGTGGCGGGCTTATGTCCCTGGCCGGGTACGCGACGCTGCGCCGCCGCACGGGGTAACCAAAAAATAATTCCACTGCAAAAAGGTCTTTCACCACGAAGGACACAAAGGACACGAAGGCAATAAAGAAACCTTTGTGTTCCTTCGTGTCCTTTGTGGTTTCTGCAGTGGATTCAGAACTCGTAGAGAGGGCAGCATGCTGCGCCCCTACAGCCAGCGGTCGAAGAAGCCCAACACCCGCTGGCGGTACTCCTGAGGACAATGCACATCCACCTGGCGGTGCGGAGCCTCGGGCACGATCCACAGCTCCTTTGGTTCGCCAGCCCGTTGGTAGAGTTTGCGGGCCTCCTCGACCGAGACGTAGGGGTCGCGTCCGCCGTGGATGATGAACAGCGCCCGTGGCGCGATTTTATCTACCCAGCGAACAGGATCAGCCTCGGCCAGACGCAGGCCCAGGCGCAGCCCGGCCAGCCAGACCACCACCCGCCCGAAGAACGGGGTGAGAAAGGCGGGAAATCCCCGCTCTCGTGCTCCCGCCGCCACTGCTCGCTCCAGACGAGCAAACCCACCATCGCTGACCACGGCGGCGATGGCTTCGCAGTGGGGCGCGGTACTCATGGCTACCACCCCGCCCATGGAAAATCCCAACACCCCTACGCGCTCGATTCCCCGCCCGCGTAAATAATCCACCGCCCCCAACAAATCCAGCCGCTCCAGGAAACCCATCGAGACCCGCTGGCCATCGCTGCGCCCGTGACCTCGGAAGTCGAACATCAGCACGTTGTAACCTGCCTGGTGAAACCAGGGCGCATACTGGATGTCGGGGTCCATGCTGCCCGCGTGGCCGTGACAGAAAATCACCGTGCCCTTCGTTGGGGCCCGGTTGGCGGGAATGAACCACCCGCGCAGGCCTGTGCCATCGCGGGCCGTAAACTCCACGTTCTCATAGGCCAGGCCGTAGTCGGCGGGATCGGTGCGCACATTGGGCGTGCGGCGTCTGACCAATTCGTTGGCCCCATAGAGGCCAACGCCCAGCACCACACTCCCGACTATCAGGAGAATAAGCAGTACGATCAACAAGATAAGCCCCATCAGATTATCCTTATTCTCCAAACACCTGTGCGGTGAAGCGATAGAGTTGAGCCTGCGGATCTTGCCAGGCATCGTCCGGCAAGCCGGCTTTAAGACACACCTGGCGCAGAAATTCCTCGCGGTTCCATCCCTGTTCGACGGGCACCTGCGGCAAAAGCACCCCCTGCTGCTTTCCGCGGACAATGAGCAGCCCGTCACGTCCCACTTCGATGGTCGTTGGATTGGCCACCGGTTCCAGGTCAGAAAGCACCGAAATCTCCAGGGTGAGCTCTGGCAGCTCTTCGGCGGTGACGGGCGGAAAACGGGGGTCGGAGAAGGCCGCGGCCAGCGCCGCGTACTGCACCGTCAGGTACAGCAGTCGCTCGGCGACCAGGTTACCGATGCAGCCCCGCAGTTCACCGTTTTTCTCCAGGGTGACGAACACACCACGTTGCTGCATCAACCCCGGCGTTTCCGGCTTGTAGACGGGCACGGTGCCACTATCCAGGTATTCGACTATGGTTCGCCGGGCCAGCGCCAGAAGCTCGCGCTGCTCCTCCTGGTCCAGGAAAACAGGTTGGGACGGCGGGCTGGGCAATGTTGGCAAAGCGAAGCCGGGATTCCCACCCTTCCCTGGCCAGAAAGCCACTGCCCCGTAGCCGACCACTTGTGTATGATCGCCGAAAGGGGTATCGCCGGAGTTGGCATAGTAAAGCACGGTCGGCTGTGCGCCCCACGCCTGGGCGGTGAGCATGGCAGTGAGCACCGCTCCCGGACTGCAAAAGCAGGTCACCAGATTGGGTACGCCCGCGCTCATCTGCTGCTCGGCAGTGTCGAGCAGAGCCTGTGGGTCCATGTCCTCGATGGCGGCCAGGGTAGCGGCGTCCACGCGACGGGCGTCATCGTAGGGCGGATAATGCGCCAGATCGGTGCTGGCCACGATGAGCGCGTCCTTGCTGGCCAGGGCCTGCACCAGCGCCTGGCTGAGCACCTGCGCGTTTGCCAGCGTCCCCTCGCGGATGACAATGGGCACGATCTGGAAATCGCCCAGTGTGCGCTGAAGGAAGGGAATCTGGTTCTCCACCGGATGCTCAGACTGGAAAGCGGCCCGGTCGAAGGAGATGACCTCGGGCGCGGCATTGATCACCGCCTGGGCCGTCGTTTCATCAATGGGCACAACACCCAACGGGGTCTGGAACGCGCCCTGGGCATACACGGCGATTTGGGCCGTGCCGTTACCGCTGTGGGTATCGCCGATGATGACCACCGTGTCGTAACGTTGCCCCTGCACCTGCTTGAAGGCGTGGGCCGCCACCGCTCCAGAGTAGATGTATCCGGCATGGGGCACGATGATAATCACCGGCTTTTCATCGGGACGAACGGGCTCGCCGGCCTGCTCCAGGTAAGCATCTACCATTTTGGCCAGTTCTTCGGGGTCATCGGGATACCAGCGGCCCGCGCCGTCGGCGGGGCGGATTTCCGTCGCCCCAGACGTGGGCGCAGTGGACGCCACCGGGCTGGCAGTCGGCGGTTTCTGTGGCGCAAAGCAAGCACTGAGTAGAACCAACATCACGCATAGCAACAGGCCCTTGACACGCATAGCGCACACCTCGATTTCCTGGTGCCAGGTGCGACGCACCTTTGAGGTGCGTCGCACCTTCGTTTCTCACCCCTAAACCCACACTCCCGGTATGGCCGTGCCGCACGCCGGACACTTCCCGTCCCGCAAGTTGTATTCCGTCACCGAGAAGCCGGTGCGGGCGATGAGAAGCTGTCCGCACTGGGGGCAGAGAGTGTTGTTGCCGGGATGGCCGGGGACGTTGCCCACGTAAACGTAGTGTAGCCCTTCCTCTTTGGCTGCATTATAGGCCCGCTCCAGAGTCTCCACCGGAGTCGGGGGCAGATTGGTCAGCTTGTACATCGGGTGGAAACGGGTGAAGTGTAGCGGCACATCCGGCCCGACGTTATCCCGCACCCAGCGAGCCAGTTCGCGCAGTTCGTCCAGGTCGTCGTTGAGCGTGGGCACGACGAGATTGACGATTTCCAGGTGCACACCCTCTTGATGGATAGTCTTGATGCTCTCCAGCACCGGGTCCCGCTCGGCGGAACAAACCCGGCGGTAGAACTCCCGGTTGAACCCCTTGAGGTCAATCTTGATGGCGTCCACCACGCGGCAGAGCTGGCGCAACGGGTCCGGGTTGATATATCCCGCCGAGATAACCACATTGCGCAGGCCGTTGATGCGGGCCAGATGCGCCGTGTCGAGCATGTATTCGTAGAAAATCGTGGGCTCGGAGTAAGTGTAGGCCACCGAGGTGCTCTGGCGGCTCAGAGCGGCGGAGACCACCGTCTCCGGCGGAGCGTCGTAGTTCACCGTCTCCTCGGGGCGTTTCTGGGAGATGTCCCAGTTCTGGCAATAAAGACAGTGCAGATTGCATCCGGCCGTCGCTATCGAAAAAGCCAGCGTGCCCGGCAGGAAGTGGTAAAAGGGCTTCTTCTCGATGGGATCGTTGTTCAAGGCGCAGGGGTTGCCGTAGACCATGGTGTAGAGCTTGCCACCGCGATTTTCGCGCACGCCGCACTCGCCGCGATGCCCCTCGGAGATGACACAGCCACGCGGGCAGAGTTGACACTTAACATATTCCCCCTGGTGAGGCACATGGCAGTACAACACTCGCGAGGGTTCGTCCCCACTATGGCAGGAGGCGCAATCCAGGGCCCCGGCCTCGCCGACGCTGGTGTAGTAAAGAGCTTCATGGGCGTAAGAAGGCAGGGGCCCTAGAGTCGGTTCAGCGCCGGTCTGCGCCGCGCATCCTCCTGCCGCGAACAGCGTCCCGCCACCCAGCGCACACAAACCGAACCCGGCCATACTCTTCAAAAACTCTCGTCTCGTCATCCCGCTCATCTTCACCAACCTCCACCCCACCGTCTGAACCGCACCAAAAAGCAGCCGCATGCTCCTTTTCCGCAGCCGCGCTTTCCATAGCGCGATCTAATACACGTGCAGGCTCTGCAAGTCGACTGCCCGCGCCAGCCCACTTACGCCCCACAAGGTGAAAAGCACTGTCCCGAAGCCGAGGAGGGCCATCAGCGCCAATCGGGGCCCCCGCCAGCCACGCCTCAAGCGCAAATGCAGAAACAGGGTATAGACCAACCAAATAATCAGTGACCACGTCTCCTTGATGTCCCAATTCCAATACCGGCCCCAGGCCATCTGCGCCCAAACGGCCCCACACAGCAAAGCCAGGCTCATCCAGGGATAGCCCAGCACCACCGCCCGGTAGAGGACGGCATCGCAAACCTCCAGGACGGGCCAGGGATCGGCTTCGAGCGGGGTTTCGGGCAACATCAAGCGTTGGCGGCGGCGCTCCACCGCCCAACGGACCAGAAGGAGCAACGCAGCGCCGGCGGCCACGGCAAAGGCCCCGTAAGCCAGCGCCGCCGTGCCCACGTGTAACGGCAACCAGGCGGAACGCAAAGCGGGCACCAGCGGGTGAATAGCCCGTCGAGCAGCAGGGACGCGGAGAAGGGGATAACAATCCAGCAGAAAAGCGATGCCCAAGGCAAAGGCACCCCCAGCCCGCACCCGCGTCCATCGCTCTAACAGCAACCACAGCAGCAGCGTCGCGGCCACGAAAGCCAGGGTGAACTCATAGACATCGGTCAGCGGCCAACGCCCGGCCCGCAGTCCGCGCGCGACCAGTCCGCCCACCTGGGCCAGCAAAACCACCACGGCCAACCCGCTGGCCAGCCCGCCCACCCAGCGGCGATAGACGAAAAATTGCACCGCATAAGCGATCACCGTCGCCAGCAGTCCCCAGAAGGCCAGGATGAAAAGCCTGTCATCGGGCATCGCTATCCCTCACCGCCTGTCCTAAAGCCTCCACCACGCGCGTAAACTCCTCCTCGAACCCCGGCGTGCTCCGTCTGACCTGTCCAACCAGGCAAATCTCATCCTCCGCCACGCGCAGCCACAAACGCCGGCGCGGAACGAAGAAGGCCAGCAGCAATCCTATCACCATCACAGAGGCCCCAGCGACCGCCGGACCAAAGCCGGGATCGTGCACCAACTCCAGCACCGGATAATACTCACGGGTGAAAGTGAACCGCACCCCGCCCACCTCGACCTCTTCACCCTCATCAGGGTAACCCTGGGCCAGAAGCTGGCCGTCGTCCAGGCGGCGCACCTGAACGAACAGAGGCGGCTCCTGGGCGTGATGTACCAGGTCTAGCGCCAGATCATACTCCGGGACGATGAGCTCCTCACCCGCGCCCGCACCGGCAAAAGAGATCACCATCTGGCCCCGCGCCTCCTGCGCAGTGGATTCCACGCGCATAACTACCGCCGCACCCTGCTCATCCTGTGCCTTCACCCGCACCGCCGGACCGTAGGAGGTCAAGTAGCAAGACACACCGCCGTACCTCAGTGGCGCGTTGACCCGCACCGTCTCCCGCTGGACTTCGACCTCGTCCGCCAAAACCGCTATGGTGGCCGCGTAATCCCATCCCCCATCCGGGGCGCGCTCGACGGCAAAATCCTCACTACACAGCGCCCACCCCTGTCCCACAGGGACCACCTGCCCCGGAGGCCGAACCACATCCGGCATGCGCCAGCCGGCCCAGCGGGTAGCGGCGAAAGCCAGGATCACCACCAAGACCCCCAAGTGCACCAGAGGCATGGCCAGATGGCTCCAGCGCCCCCGGTCGGCGTAGAAGTAGGTGACGCCTTCGCGCGCGACTTGCATCACGCGATAGCGCCGTCGCGTCAGCACACGGCCCACCCGGTCGGCGGCGGCCCGGTCCGCGGGGATGGTGGCGCGAAATCGAGCCTGGGCGTAGAATGCATCAGGCTGAACCACGCGCGGTGAGGCCGCGATACCCCGCCAAACGACGCCGAAACGGTTCACAGTACAAACCAGGGTATTGAGGGCCAGGAGGACAACAACGAGGACAAAAACGGGGCTGCGATAAACGGTGAACAATCCCAACCACTGGTACAATGCGGCCCGCGCGCCGAACCTCTCCCGGGCCACAGCCAGCCACTCAGCTTGGGCCGATGCATTTTCCGCGACTGGCGGGGGCATCTGGGGGACGACCGTACCCAGCAAAACCACAACCACGAACAGGGCCAGCAGAAAGGCCGCCAGACGGAGCGAATTCAATCCGCGCCAGATGCGGGTCACCAGCGCACTGATTATATTTGTTCTGGTGAAATCCTTGCCCTCACTCATCACCAGCCAGCAACCGGGTCAAAACCCGGCCTTCCATGATGGGCGGCACAGACTCTCCCAGCAGGTGCAAAATGGTGGGGGCCACATCAATGATCCGCGCCCCCTCTACTTCCACCCCTTGGGCGATTCCCTGCCCCGCGGCGAGCAACACGCCGGGCACGTCACCGGGCAAATACGGGCCCTCGTGTCCCCCCGACCATTGACTGCGGTTCGCTTCCACCAGAGGCGCGCCGCTCACCACCCGCCCCAGCGACTCCCCACGTCCCAGGCCGTACCCCAAATGCAGGGCCGGGATCAGGTCCGGCCCTTCCACGCGCGCCGACTCGCCGTAGACCTCTTCACCTCGCACCACAGCTTTGACCACCGGTTGGCCCGTTTCCGGATCGCGCCAGGCCAGCAGCTCATCGCTGATCCGCTGGCGCAGCGCCTCGTATTCCGGTCCCGGCGTAACTATGCCCCGGGGCTCGCGGCCTCGCACGTTGAGCCAGATGCCTCCCGTGCCGAACATGCAGGCCCGGGTGCGCTCCCAGGCCACGCGGGACCCTTTGCGGGGTCCGGTGGGAGGAGACGGCGGATCAGCAGCTTGCAGGTAGCCCTGACTCTGCAACCAGGCGTTGAGGTACACGTGGCGGTAGATGGGAGTGCCCCCGTGATCGCTGAGGACTATCACCACCGTGTCCTCGTCCACCAGATTCAGCAAACGGCCCACCTGCGCATCAATCCAGCGATAGGCCCGCTCCAACTCACCGCCGAAACGCTGCGCGCCTTCCCAGGTGAAAGCCGGATGCTGCTCATCTTGATAATGCCAGAAAAGGTGTTGGATATTGTCCACAGTGAAGAAATGAGCCACACACAAATCCCAGTCCCGCTCCTTCACCACCGTCTCCACGATGGCGGCCTGCTCCTCCCAGCCGTGATAAGCGTCCTCCAGGAAGACCTCCGGCTCAATCAAACCCTGGCGCAGACCGGCCTCGTCGGCGGGCAAGCCCAGAGTGGTAAAAGGCCCCAGCCGGGCCGCGAGTTCAGCGGCAAAGGCGGCGGGCTCGCTCAGGGGGAAAAGGGGCGCTTCCGGCGCACACTGCACGGGAGTGCGATACAATTCCACACGATTGGCATTTAGGGCTATCACCCGGAAACGGCATAAGCCTGGGACATCTCCCCGCCCCGCTACAGGAAAGGGAACGCGTAACCACCCGCTCCACTCGCCAGGCCGCAGAACCACGGCCGGGCGAGGGGCCTCGCCCAGGGTAATGGACAACCGCCCATCGGTCACCCGGCAACGCATCGTCACCATCTCCTGGCCAGGCCCTTCAACAATGCTGTGCCATGTTCCCACGCCATCTGGCTTCAGGATGTGGATAGGCAGCTCTTCACCAGAGGGCGTTGCGCGTTCTCGGTCAGAATTGGTGGTGTACAATGCTGCGGTGCCGAATGAACCCCGCAGGTCGGGCATACCCAGGCCAGCAAGCGTGCCACCGGGAACGGGATCGGGTGGGAATGTGCCGGGAACCCTCAATAAAAAGCTCACGCGACCATTGTCACCCAGCACTTGAGCCAGGGTGGGAGCACGCCGTCGGCTGGTATAGACGGGCAGGCCGGCAACGCCCACCGAAATATCAAACAATCCGATAGTCGGACGGTAAGTTTGGGCCGCTTTGGTCACGAAATCGCGGATACCGTGCCGGGCCGGGCTGACCCCGGTCAGGAACGAGCCCCAGGCCACGGGCGAGACGGGAGGAAAAGTGGTTTCCAGCGAGCAAAACGAGCCCATTGAAGCCAGGCGAGCCAAGTGGGGCAACTTGCCAGCCTCCAGCAAACGCCGCAGAATTATTGGGTCGGCCCCGTCAGCCCCGATGACCAGCGTTTTTCGTCGGTTGGCTTTCGTGTGCATTAAAACACGCTCCTAAAATGTGAAGCGTAAGGCTTCGTGTCAGAAATCTTACGCTTCACGCCTTCACCCCATCGGCGGAGCTTAGCCGCAGCGCGAGCGCGAGCCGAAGGCGAGCGCGAAGTGCTGTCGGTTACAGCGGGTGTTGGGCGGCATTCTACACAACATTCAGTACGAGATATGGAGCACGCTGCTCAAGTAGACGTAATTGAACTGCCCTTTCGACGGGATAATTTGTAATGACCAGTTCCGTGATTTTGCCACGTTTCGCACCATTGCAATTGATGGCACGATTTGCTAACACTTCATCTACAGTAAAATAAGGTAGATCATAAAAGGGATCGGATAGTTTCGGTATCAGAGTTGGACAGCATCACGTACACTTTATGTTTGCTCAACTCAACACAGACATCACGCAGTCGTTCTTGATCGGACAGCCCAAAGCCATTTGCATGATATGAGGTGAAATTGGCCGTCTGCGAGATGGGCACATATGGTGGATCGAAATATACCCAATCACCTGGGGACACTCTTTCCAACACAGTTTCGAATGGCGCGCACAGAATATCAACGTCCTGCAATGCCCGAGAAACTGCGAGCAAATTCTCTCGGTCCAAATACTTTGGGGACTTGTAACGTCCAAAGGGAACGTTGAATTTCCCCTGGCGATTAACGCGATACAAGCCATTGTAACCCGTCTTGTTTAAATAGATCATGCGGGCCGCTCGTTCTGGGAGACTTAACTGCCAGGGGTCTTTTCCGCGAATGGAATAATAAAACTCTTGTCATAAGGAAATTCAGAAAGAAGTCTGATGACCTCCGAAACGCAGTCACGAATGGCCCGGTATGTATCGATCAATTCAGCGTTAAGATCGGAGAGAATGGCATGCCGTATTCTCTGCTCACGATATAAGCGGAAGAAAAGAGCACCACTTCCTACAAATGGCTCGTGGTAAACGTTAAACACAAGTGGCATGCGTTCCAACAACGCATCTGCCAATTGCGTCTTACCACCAGCCCATTTTAGGAAAGGTCGCGGAACAGGTAAATTGCTCATCTTACAATCCAAAGTACAGGCGTAACCACTCCTCAAGTTCTTCGTACAATTGTACACCACTATTGCGTTGCATGCCATTGCCGCCCAACACGCATTTCACGCCTTCACGCTTCATGTCCTCACGTTTCCTCTTCTCCAGAAGAGACCATGTAAGGCAACGAGTGAATAAGCCGCCGGTCGGATTCTATGGCCGTTACCGCCTGCCGGGTAAGATAAACAATATATTCTGTCGGGCTGCGGAACCCGGTATCCTCGATAATCCGTTCCACCCGTTCATACAACTCGCGTGGGATGCTGATAGTGGTATACTTCCCTTTTCGCCCGGCCATACCTGCCCCCTTGTTAAGTGACGCGAGGATGGGTAAAGAACTCCAGCTTTCTGTAATTATACGCTCAAATATTGGTCGCGTCAAACGCTTGTCAAGTTAGCAAAACGTGGTATAATGTAAAAAGATATGCACAGCGCTTGATCTACAAGAACATGGGGGAGAGTCCATGGCACTAATTCTGGTTGTAGATGACGATGTGTACGTTGCCGACACGATGCAACGTGGCCTGCAAAAACGAGGCTACGAAGTTGCCACCGCCTACAACGGCATCGAAGCGTTGGGCCTGGTTCAGGACCAGCACCCCGATCTTATCATATTGGACATCTCGATGCCGCGCATGAACGGCATTGAGGTCTGTCACCGATTACGAGCGGACGAGAAAACCAAATCCATACCCATCATCTTTCTCACCGCCCGCTCCATGATCGAAGATAAGATTGAGGGATTCGAAGCCGGGGCCGATGATTATCTCACCAAGCCCTTTGACATCCAGGAACTCGAATTACGTATCAGAGCCATTTTGCGACGTTGCCAACCACCACCAGCGGAACCCTCGGCGGACATTCTCACCGTGGGGCCTCTCTCACTTAATTGTCGCTCCTTTGAAGCAATCATCAACGAACGATCCGTCCTACTCACTCCCATTGAATTCGAGCTCCTGCACCATTTGATGAGCCACCCCGGCGAAGTATTCTCCAGTGAAAGGCTGCTCCAGGAGGTGTGGAACTATCCACCGGGCACGGGCGATCCGGCCCTGGTAAGAATGCACATCAAGAACCTGCGGAGCAAGCTGGAACCCAATGCTAGCCAGCCAACCCTGATCCGCACCGTCAGCCGGCATGGGTATACTGTCCGTCCACAATGAGTCAGTGAATGAGCGAGTGCGCGAGTCAGCGAGAACCCACTCTCTCGCCGACTCGCCAGGGAGATCATATCCGAAAGCACAAGCGGCGACGTGATGTGTTATGTCGCCGCCTGTGCTTCTCAAGTAATGTAAAAAGGGCAAACGGTCATAGACCCCCTGCTGCGCAGAGGGATTGTCTGGCGTCGCTTCACAAACCAGAAGTGATGGGCAAAGCAAAGCCGAAGGTGCTACCCACTCCCAGTCGGCTATGCACCCATACCCGCCCACCGTGTCGCTCGATGATAGACCTGACGATAGCCAGCCCCAGACCGGTGCCCTCGATGCCCTCGGTTTGCGGGCTTTTCACGCGGAAGAACTTCTCAAAGATATGAGCCTGATCCTCAGCCGAGATGCCGATTCCCGTATCCCTCACTTCGACGATTATCTCACGGTCTCCTGACCGGGCTGCAACGGTGACCCGTCCACCGTTGGGGGTGTATTTAATGGCATTGTCCAACAGGTTGGTCATTACCTGCTCCAAACGAGTGGGATCACCGGCAACGAGGGGCAAGGGGGCTTCAATCTCGGTGTGAATGGATATGCTCTTCGCCATCGCCTTCTGCAACGTCTCGGTCAGTGCGGCCCGGATCAGGTTGTCCACCTGGCACACTTTCACGGTCATCTCCATGCCTGCCTCGATTTTGGCCAGGTCCAACAGGTCAGTGATCAGGGCTGACATCTTCTCCACGCTTTGGTTGATCCCTTCTACAAACTCCAACTGCATTTCGTTCATCGGCCCCATCTCAGGAAGCAGACCGGCATAGGTATAGATCATCTGCAAAGGTGAGCGTAAGTCGTGGGAAACGGTGGCCACGAAATCGGATTTCATCTGATCCAGGGTCTTGAGATAGGTGATGTCCTGCATCACGGCCACCCACCCCACGTCCCGTACTGGAGTGAGGGTGGCAAACAGGGTGCGGCCATCCGGGAGCGGTATCTCTTTCTCCTGGGGTATTCCTGTTTTCATCGCCTGCCGGAATAGATCCACCAACTTCTTATTATCTACTGCGTCTTCCAGCCGGGTTCCAGCCGATAGAGGAGCCCCACCGCGAAAAGCCAGCCGGGCGGCGGGGTTCATCAGAAGCACTCCCCCTTTTTCATCGGTGACCATGATGACGTCGGCGGCCTCGTTGAGCACGGCCTGTAACTTGGCCCGCTCCTCCTGAACCACCCGGAACAGACGAGCGTTTTCCACGGCCACAGCCGCCTGGTTGGCGATAGATGAAAGCAGGGCCAGTTGATCAACGTCGAAGTGATGGGGCTGCGGATGGATCAAGGTAAGGACGCCTACCACCTTGTCCCGGCGCATCAGAGGCACAGCTATGGCCGAACCGACCTGTGGGCCGTCGTCGGGAAAAGGTAGCCAGCGCTCATCGTGCCGGGTATCATTAACAATGGTCCCCCGCCGTTGGGCCACTACCCACCCGGCCAGACCACCACTGAGCACCCGGTCAGTTTCCTCCTGAGCCTGCTGCCCAGACAACCCCTTACGGATAGTAATCTGGTGAGCGACTTGCCCCGTGTCGTCAAAGATCATGATGCTCCCATCCTGAGCATCCACACTGGGCACAGTCAGGGCCAGTATGTCCGCCAGGATACGGTCCAGATCCAAATCGGAGTTTAATTTCTGGCTTATATCGTAAAGCAGTCTGGTTTCACTCACGACCTGCTGCTCCCTTTTTATCCCGTGGCCCGCTCCAGGTCAGGCCGCGAACTCGCTGCTTTCTTCATCACGGAGGATCGGCAGGGCAAAGGCGAAGGTGCTCCCCAATCCCACCTGGCTCTCCACCCACACTCTCCCCCCATGCCGTTCCACTGCCGATTTGACGATGGCCAGACCCAGGCCGGTGCCCTCAACCTCTCCAGTCGCTGGCGTGCGCACACGATAGAACTTCTCGAACACGTGGGGCAGATGCTGGGAGGCAATGCCGATGCCGGTATCGGTGACGGTGACAATCACTTCGTCGCCCTGTACACAGGCCCGCACAGTCACCTGCCCCCGAGGAGTATATTTTATCGCGTTGCCCACCAGGTTGGATACCACCTGTTCCAAACGCTGAGCATTACCCATCACCGGTGGCAGGGATGGTGGCAGGTCAGTGATCAGGGCCAGTCCCTTGATCCGGGCTGCTTGCTCCCAGCTCTCCAGGGCGCGAACGATCACCTTCTGAAGCGAGCAGGGGGACATTTCCATATCTACCCCCGCCTCTATACGCCCGATGTCCAGCAAGTCCCGGACCAAATCAGCCATGCGACTTACCACGCGCGTGATGCGATCCACCGCCTCCCGCTGGTCCGCGTTGAGATAGCCCATGCGCGGCAGCAGCTCAGCGCTGGTTTGAATGGTCTGCAACGGTGAGCGCAGATCGTGGGAGACGGTAGACACAAAATCAGACTTGAGCTTGTCCAGTTCTTTGAGGTAGGTGATGTCATGCATCACCGCCACCCAGCCGATGCCAGCAATTGGGTTAAGAGCGGTATACAGGATACGTCCATCAGCCAGGGGAACCTCGGTGCCGCATGACCTATGCTCCGTCTGGGCCCGTTGCCACAAAGCGAGCAGGGCCTCGTTATCCGTGACCTGGTGTAGCAACAAACCTTCCGGTTCGCCTGCCATGCTGCCGGTCAGAATCTGACGGCTGGCAGCATTAACCATTAACACCCGCCCCTGGTCATCTATGACCAGGATAGCATCCTCCGTGCCGTTGATGATCGCCTCCAGCTTGGCCCGCTCCTCCTGGACGGTGCTGAACAGACGGGCGTTCTCTACAGCTACAGCAATCTGGGTAGCCAGCGCCTGGAGCAGAGCTAAATCGCTGTCATCGAAATCGTTCAATATGGTGCTCTGCACATCCAAGACGCCGATCACCTGATCTTTGATTTTGAGCGGCACAGCCAGTTCGCAACGAGTATCCGGCAAGTTCTCCAGATGATAATAGCGATTGTCCCGAGTTACATCCGGCACCAAAAGCGGAGTCCCCATGCGGGCCACCCAGCCGCAAATCCCCTCGTTTTCAACGCGCAAATGAACACCCGCTATTAACCCCTTCTCATATTGGGAACCGACATCGGCTTTGAAAACCAGATCGTCACCTTCAATCAGGGCCAGGCTGACATGATAGCAGTCGAAGTTCTGGCGAATGAGGCGCACCACTTCCCACAACAGGCGGTTGATGTCCAGGATACCGCTGATCTGGCGGCTCACGTCATTGACCAGCCGCAGTTGTTCGGCCCGGCGGCGGGTCTCCTGGTACAGGCGAGCGTTATCAATAGCCGAGGCTGCCTGGTGAGCAATAGCCTGACAAAGGCTCACATCCTCCGCTGTAAAGGGCGGACGTGCTCCGGTGCGGTCCAGGTTGATAGCCCCGATGGCTTTACCCTTCACAATCAGGGGCACAGCGAGTTGGGCTTTCAGCCCCAACCTGCGCGCTTGCGGCCAGAAATCCCGCAGCCGCTCATCAGCAAAGATGTCCTGGATCTCGACCGGTTTCTGGCAGGCGATGGCATCGGCGACCTGGGGGCGCGCGGCCAGCGGCAGGCGCAGTCCCAGGAATTCTCCCGACCAATCCGGGTTATCCGCCGCGCGCAGCACCAGCTCTTGTCCACTTTCATCCAGGAGGAAAAGCGCGCAGCGCTCTACCTGAAGAGCCTGCGCTACTTTTTCGGTGATCAGGGTGAGAACTGTATCGAGGTCAAGGGTGGCAATGGCCTGGCCAATCTCGTTAAAGAGGGAAAGCTCGTGTAAACGCCGTTGAGCCTGGACCAGGAGAAGGGAGTTGTGCAAAGCGATGGCCGCGTGGCGAGCAATGGAGATCAGCAGGCTGAGGTGCTGTTCTTGGAAGTGAGCACGTTCGGCATGAACCAGGATCAACACGCCACGCACCACTTCCCCGCACAGCAAGGGGGCAGCGATGGCCGAACGAACCGGTAACGTATCACCGGGAAGCAAAATCCAACGCTTATCCTGTTGGGTATCGGTCACGATGGTAGCTTGTTTGTGAGCTACTACCCAGCCGGCCAAACCCCGGGACAGTACCTGTTTCACCGCCCGGCGCGCTTCATCGGGAGAAAGTTCCTCGCGGGCCAACACGTAATCGGCCACCTGACCGTTGTCATCCAGAAGAATAATGCTCCCATCATCTGCCCCCAGGTCTGCCACAGCCAGGGACAGAACATCGGAGAGAGTCTGCTTCATCGTCAGGTCGAAATGGAGCGCGCCACTGACGCGACGCAACAATGAGATTTTCTCCATCCGCTGCCTCCCGCTTCCCCCACCTTTCAAGGCTCATGCTGTGTTAATTCCTATTATACCACAATTGTTGTCAACAAAAAACTCGCATAGGATGGGATGACATCCCGTCTTTCGTTTACGCTACTCCAGATAGGCTCTCTGCCACAATTCGAAGGTGAGCAGCGTCCACAGTTGATGTCCCCAATCCCGCCGGCCGCGCTGATGTTCCTCAATCAAACGCGTGACGACCGCCGAGTCGAAATAGCCACGCTGCCGGGCACGTGGGCTGAGCAGCACGTCGCGCACGTAGTCGCGGAGCTCCTGGCGAAACCAGCGTCCCACCGGCACGCCGAAGCCGTGTTTGGGACGATGGACGATCTCGCGGGGCAGCAGTTTTTCGGCAGCCCGCTTGAGAATGTACTTGGTGGTCGTTCCCCGCAACTTGAGCGCCGGGGGGATACCGGCTGCCAGACCGATCAACCCCTGATCCAAAAAGGGACAGCGCGCCTCCAGGCCGTGGGCCATGGTCATGCGGTCGGTTTTGACCAGCAGATCGCCGGGCAGATAAGTGGTCGCATTCACGCACAAGAGTTGATCCACCAGACCATGACCGGCTGCCGGCTCAAAATGGGCCTGGTAATCGGCCAGCACGCCGTCAGCAGGCGGGTCACCCCAAGAAGGAAGAAGCTCGCGGCACATGTCCCTGCTGAACAGGCCCACCCAACTCAGATAGCGCTCCGCCAGCGGCTGGTCGGCGGCGTCCACGAAACGCCGCACACGACGGGCTAACCCGCGATAGGCGGTGGATTCCGGCCAGTGGTGCACCATTCCGCTGACGGCCCGGCGCAAGAAACCGGGCAGCCGCCGGTAGCTTGCGGCCAGGCGCGCCGCGGCAAAACGCTCGTACCCGGCGAAGAGCTCGTCGCCGCCGTCACCGGTGAGGGCCACGGTGACGTGCTGGCGCGTGAGCTGGGCCACCAGGTATGTGGGGATAGCCGATGAGTCGGCAAATGGTTCATCGTAATGGCGCACCAACGCCGGCAACAAATCCACCGCGTCCGGCTGCACCACGAACTCGTGATGGTCGGTGCCGAAGAGTTGGGCCACCCGGCGGGCGTAGTCCAGTTCATTGAACGAAGGTTCGCCGCTGAAGCCGATGGCGAAGGTCTTCACCGGTTCGTCCATGAGCTGAGACATCAGGGCCACGATCAGGCTGGAATCGAGGCCGCCGCTGAGGAAAGCGCCCAGCGGCACGTCGCTCACCAGGCGCACGCAGACCGCCTCGCGCAGAGCGTCGAGCACCTGCTCCGCCCACTCCCCCTCCCCGAGTTCCTTCAGTTCCTCCGATTCCCGTCCTCTCAGCGGCCAGTGCCAGTAGGGCGTCGCGTGCACACTCCCATTCTCAACAATCAACACGTGGCCCGGCGGCAGTTGTTTGATCTCAGCGAACATCGTTTCCGGGGCCGGCACGTACCCGTGGATCAGATAATACGGCAGAGCAGTGGTGTTCAACCGGCGAGGGACCTGCGGATGAGCCAGCAGGGCTTTGATCTCGGAGCCGAAGACGAAGTGGTGATCGTCGTGGTAATAAAAAAGCGGCTTCTTGCCCACCCGGTCGCGGGCCAGAACCAGCCGCTGCCGGGGGCCGTCCCAGAGAGCAAAGGCGAACATGCCGCGCAAGTGGTCCACGCAAGTCGGGCCAAAGTCTTCGTAGAGGTGCAGAATGACCTCAGTGTCGCTGTGAGAAGAAAGCCGGTGTCCCTGCGCCGCCACCTGTTCCCGCAACGCCCGGTAGTTGTAGATTTCGCCGTTAAAGACGATGTGCAGCGAGCCGTCCTCGTTGGCCATGGGCTGGGCGGCGTCGGGGGAAAGGTCAATGACGGCCAGGCGAGTGCGGCCCAGACCGCAGGGGCCATTTACAAAGACGCCGCGCCCATCAGGGCCGCGATGCGCCAGCGTGGCCATCATCCGCCTGACGACCGCCTCCTCGACCGGCGCCCTATCCCAGTTCATCACCCCACAGATGCCACACATGGTCTACCTTGACATTGTTAGATTTGTCGTGCAGTGCCTACCTCACCCATCCCCACCCCGGCCCTCCCCTTCCCTCTCCGCAGCGGAGAGGGAGGGGTTAGAAGAGGTCAGAAAGCCCGAATTTAACATCGCCGAGCTACTCGTCCTTGATGACGAAAATGCGCCGCGCCGGCCCTGGCCGCCCCTCGTTGGGAATATCCAACACCAGTTCGACCTGGGCGTTGAAATCAGGATCGTTGGGGAAGGCAAAGTAGCCGCCCTTCGGCGCTGCCCGTTCGTCGGCAACCAGGTAACGCACGCCTGGCGGTATTCTGCAATGGGGATGTGTAAGATGGATTCCACCACGGCGGGCTGGAAAACCTGTGGGCCGGGGTAGCCGCCATAGTCGGGGAGAAATTCCACGGCGTCGTACTCCACGGCGATGATGCCACCCTCCGGCACGTTGGCGATAAACCAGTCGGCGGTAATGGCCCGCGTGTCCTTGCGGGAGATCACCCGTGCCTCGTGTAATGCGTCGAGGAAGCCGGGCAACAGCAGCAGAACACATGCCAGGCCAGCAATAGCAGCCGTCCAGCGGGGGAGGGCCGGCACCCTATCGGCGCAGAATTGGATGATGGACCGCAAAGCCACGGCCCACACTGCCGCCATCGCGGCGATGAGGGGCACGAAATGCCGAACGCCGCTGAATTCGAACAGGGACATGATGACGAAGAACAGGAAGCCAAAAGCGATCAGCATCCCTATACCTTCCCACCACACGCGGGCCTTCAACCGTTCGTCAGCGGCGAGAAGGACAAGGCCACCAGCGACTATCCCTAGCGTGATAAGGCCACCCGTAGCCGGGACCACGGCTGCCAGGTTCGGTCCGGCACTGACCAGGGAAAAGACGTTGCTTTTCTGGAAAAGGCTGCCGGTGGGCGAATACGGGGCGTTCACGATGTCGAACATGTGATAGCGGGTCGCCAGCAGCCAGAATGTGCCACCGATGAGCAGCGCCGCCGGGATCAGATTGCGGGCCAACTGGCGGAGGTCGCGGTAGAGGTAGCGGCCCATTACGTACAGCGGCAACAGAACCACGACGAAGACGTTGTACTTGGTGGCCACAGCCAGCAGCCCGACGACCACTCCCGCCAGGGCGTACCAGCGTCGTGGAAAGCGCGCTGCCAACAGGGAGAGCAAAACGCAGAGCATAACCAGCGTCATCACCGGCGTATCGGCTATGGCGTAGTACGAGTGGGCGATAAAAGTGGGATTGACTGCCAGAAACGCGGCCGCCAACAGCCCGGCGAGTGGATCGGCCAGAAGAGTGGCGACCAAACACACCAGGACGATGCCGAGCAGGTTCAGCATCACGTTTAACGAACGGCCTACGACGAAAAAGGTCGCCGACGGCAGACCGGGTCCCCAGATCGTCTCCAGGAGCCAGCGCTGCCAGGCCAGGAAACGAATCTGCAGGGGCGGATAGCTGTAGGCGATTTTGTAAACCGGAGAGGTCTCCGCCAGAGCCGCGCTGATCTCCCCGCCGTGACTGATGTGCTTCGCCGCCAGGAACCACACCGACTCGTCCGGGTGGAGTTGGTAAGGCAAGCCGGTGTGCACACCCGGCCACCTCAGTGCCAGGCCGAGCACCAGGATGGCGATCAGGGCCAGGATATACCACCGCGTGCACGAAGCGAAAAGATTTCGCACGGACGCGGGCTGGTTCGATTCTGCGGACACCACACCCGCTGACACGGGAACGACCGGCGGATGCTGAGAGACAGACCGCTTACGCTGTGAACGCTTCTTGCTCATCACTACTTCCTCACTGGAGTCTGGCGAATTTTGAGCACCGCTAAACATTGTAGGCAGTTGTTTCATT
>JANLFX010000040.1 GCA_024653325.1 Anaerolineae bacterium | reverse complement strand
GAAAGCGCGGCTACCCCAACTTCGCTCAGGACGCAGCCCTTCGCCGGGCTCAGGACGCAGCAGCGGTCGGCCGCTATGGGACAAACCTGCCCCGAAACCGAAACACACCCCCCTTGTAGGCCGGGGATTGACAGAAGCGTTAAATTCGTGTATAGTACCCGACGAACGAGCAGTTGAGAATACTCCTGCTGGATCATGGATAGTCTCGGGTGCAGTCCTCCGTTCAGCAAGAGGAATGAGATGACAAAGATCACTCACGTAGTCAAACGCACAGGGGCTGTTGTGCCCTTCAATAAAGAACGGATCACCAACGCCATTTATCGAGCAGCAGTGGCCGTGGGCGGGCGTGACCGGTCCATCGCGGAAAGGTTGGCCGATCAAGTGGTGGAGATGTTGGAGCAAACCACGCCGCCAGACCATATCCCCACCATCGAAGAGATTCAGGATGTCGTGGAAAAGGTACTGATCGAAAATGGCCATGCCAGAACCGCCAAAGCCTACATTCTTTACCGCGACGAACGGGCCCGCAAGCGAAAGGAACGCGCCAGGCTTTCATCTCAACCTTCCGAGAACATCCCCTGGCGTAAGATTTGGGAGGTCCTTAACTGGGCCGTGGACCACGACCTGCACACCGTGGGGCGTTTAAATGCGCGCATCGCTCGGGGCGAATTTCCTGACATCGTGCGTGAGGCCGACCGGGCTTATAATGAGGACATTACCACCGCATCGGAGATAATCAGGGAACGCGGGGACAAGGTAAAGATAGTCATCATCGCCGGGCCCTCCTCCTCCGGCAAGACGACCACAACCATCAAGCTCAGTCATTTATTGAAGAAAATGGGGCTTAGCCTTGTGCCCCTCACTGTGGACAATTACTTCTTCGACCTGGAGCTCCATCCCAGGGACGAGTTCGGCGATTACGATTTCGAAACGCCCCAGGCCCTCGATTTAGCGCTTATCAACGAACACCTGGTGCGCCTGATCGCCGGGGAGGAAGTGCGCATCCCTTTCTACAATTTCAAAACCGGCAAGCGATATGATAACCACACGCCAATGCGTATCGGGCCTAAAGACATCATCCTTATTGACAGCCTGCATGGCCTGTATGCCGACATGACGCGGGACGTGGACGATGAGCAGAAGTTCAAACTGTATATCGAGCCACTGCTGCAAATGAAAGGCCCGGATGGAGAATACGTGCGCTGGACGGATCTGCGGTTGATGCGGCGCATGGTCCGCGACGCCGCTTATCGGGCCTATGATCCCCAGCAAACGCTGGAGCATTGGCACTATGTGCGCACCAGCGAGATGCGCAACATTATCCCTTACATCAACACTACCGATTACATCGTTAACAGCGGCCTGCCGTATGAACTGCCGATTATGAAGGCCAGGCTGTTCCATCACTTTGAGAAGTGGGTGGAACTGTACAAAGGCGACCCGTTGCGTGAGGATGCCTTTATGCGGGCTGAGCGCGTGCACCGCCTGTTGCAGGCTGTTACCGCCGTGGAGGATGATTCCCCCATCCCGCCCGACTCACTCCTGCGGGAATTCATCGGCGGCAGTTGTTATGAATACTGAGGTGCAACGCACTAGTGAAGTGCATCGCACCTAGGATTGATACTTTCTGCGAATCAGCTCCTCGACCTCGTTGATCTCCCTGCAGAAAGGCCCCTCGGCTTCCATTTTCAAGCTGGTCATCGCCGCTGCCCAGATAGTGGCCTCGGCGGGGGAGGTACTCAGTCGCCTGGCCACGTAGGAAGCGATGCAGGTATCGCCACGACCGCTGCGACCCACCAACTTTTCGGGGAAAAAGCCCGCCTCGTGGAACTGTCCCCTGGCGTAGACCAGTACACCATCCCGATGGGTGATCACTACCTCGCTGGGGCCCAGGTCGGCGATCATCTGGGCCGCAATCCGGATGTCGGTCTCACCAGTGAGCAGTTCCGCTTCCACGGCATCGGTTTTCAGCACGTCCAGGTGAGCCATCACTTGTTGCTTTTCCGGCCACGGTTCGGGGACGAGGACGCCGTTGCTATTCACGCGGATGAAACTCTGCACGTCGGCGGCGAGCAGCGCGTCCTTTTTCCCCAGCTCCGCGATGACCTCCAGGTCAACCTCGCCGCGCATGGACGCGCCGATGACGAAGGCGCGCGCTTGCAATGCTTCAACTTCGGCGGGCGTGAAAGGCCCCGCCGTGCTCGTCACGTAGATGACCCGTTCGTCCACATTGGACGTGGGATACTCCAGGCGCAGGCAGGTGGATTGCGGCGTGGTCAGCGCGAATACGTCTACACCCAGCCGTCTGAGCCTGTCCACCACGTGGAAATCCTCCGCGGCCAGCCGGGTGACGACGGCTACATTCAACCCCATCCGAATCGCCACATTGGCCCCGTAGTTGCAGGCCCCGCCATCAACGACTCTTGTTCCCGAGGCGGAGACAATGGTATCTTTGGTGTAATGGCCTATGAAGGCAATGTCGTAGTTCATTATCCATTCACTCCACGATAGTCCGGCAGAAGTTCACAGGCAGATGTATTTTTACATTCTCCCCTTCTTCGAAGCGCACCTTGCCATCGGTCTGCACGCGGAGGATCAGACCTTCACCCATCTTGATGCGGTAATCCGCCCGGTCACCCAGGTAGGTCATCTTACTCACCACGCCGGGAAAAACGTTGATTCCACCTTGATGAGAAGCCGGCCACAGTTCCACGTTGTTGGGCCGGATGAAGAGCAATACATTCCGGCCCAAGGTCATCCCTGGCCCGGCGGGAATGACAACCTCCAGGTCATCTACTCTGATAGTTGCTCTGCCTTGATTCGTGTCCACCGCTGTTACCTTGCCCTCGATGAAATCCGACAGTCCGATGAAGTCGGCCACGAAGCGTGATTGCGGGGAGTCGTAAATCTCATCGGGCGTACCTACCTGCTCGATGCGCCCCGCGTGCATCACCGCCACCCGGTCCGAAAGAGCCAGCGCTTCCGCCTGGTCGTGGGTGACGTATACTGCCGTGATCCCCAGCCGATCAATCAGGTCGCGGATCTCGAAACGCATCTCTTCGCGCAGCTTGGCGTCCAGGTTGGAGAGCGGCTCGTCGAGTAACAGGACCTTAGGATGATAAACCAGGGCGCGGGCCAAGCCCACCCGCTGCTGCTGGCCTCCCGATATTTGGCGGGGGTAGTGCTTCTCATAACCTTCCATGCGGATCAGCCGCAGGGCTTCCATGACCCGTTCGCGCCGTTCCGCTTTACTTAAACCACGGATCATCAATGGGAATTCCACGTTCTCGAAGACGGTCATATGTGGGAAAAGGGCGAAATTTTGAAAAACCATGCCCAGCTCGCGCTTGTGGGTAGGCACCTCGGTCATGTCTTGTCCGTCAATGAACACCCGCCCTTCGTCGGGGATGTTGTGGCCGGTGATGCAGCGCAGGGCCGTGGTCTTGCCACAACCCGATGGTCCCAGCAGGGTCATCAATTCACCCCGGCGGATGCTCAAGTTAATGTGGTCATTGGCCACAATGCTGCCGTAACGTTTGGTCACGTTACGCAGCTCGATCATGTAGTCGGTCATATTTCTCATCCCTCCGGCAAAAAGTACCTCAACTCATCCTTGAGATTCGTAAATTCGTGCCATTCGTGATAAAAAATCAGGCGCTGTCTTCAGTCGCAGCATCTTCCTGCCAGGCCGGATCCTCACAGATGGCGTCTATCAAACGCTGCTTTTTCTCTTCCGAGAGCCATGAGGCGCGGACACCCTGCAGGATCAAGGCGCGTATTTCATTTCGGGAAAAGCCCAGTTCCTGCTCCAGCAGCCGGTACTCCTCGGCCAATGAGTTGCCGAACATCTTGGGATCATCGGTATTGATGGTGACCACTATCCCCCGTTCGAAGTAACGTCGCACTGGATGTTTCTTGATCGAGCTTACCACCCCGGTACGCATATTAGAGATAGGGCATACCTCCAGAGGAATTCTCTGCTCGGCAAGATAGTTGAGCAGGGACTCGTCTTCCTCCGCGCGAGTTCCATGCCCAATGCGCTCCACCCGTAGACTGCGAATAGCGCCCCAGATGCTTGCTGCGCCCGCCGCCTCACCGGCATGGGCGCTGGTGTGAAAGCCCAACTGCCGCGCCCGCTCGTAGACCTCTGCAAAGGGCTCCGGCGGGAAATCCTGTTCCGAACCCCCAATCCCGATGCCGATCACGCCCAGGTCCTTCACCTCATTTACCTTGGCAAGGGTAACGGCTGCTTTTTCCGCCCCGAAATCGCGCACCAGGTCGGCCACCAGCGCCACCTCCACCTCCGGAACGCGGTCGAGCCCGGCGCGGATCGCTTCTGTTATCTTCTGCGTCTCCAGGCCGTGGCGGGCGAAGTCCGGCGACGAGTAAAACACTTCGGCGTACCAGATGTGCTGCTGCACCAAATCTCGGGCCACCGCCTCTGCGATATAGGTGAAATCCTGATACTCACGCAAGAACTGGTTCTTCCATATCCAGGTCTCGATGAAATGCGGGAAGTCTTTGTAAGCGAACTTGCGCTGCAGTGCTTCGAGACTGGGGACGGCCGGGTCGCCACCGTATTTCTGGATCAGTTCCCACAGGGCGTAATAGGGAATGGCCCCTTCCAGGTGCAGATGAAGCTCTACCTTGGGGACCCGCTCGAACCAGTCGGTCAGTTCTGCTACCATAGGTCTTCTTGACTCCTCATCCTTGTGATCGCGCCTTCAGGTGCGCCTTCAGGTGCGACGCACTTTTAAAGTGCGTCGCACCTTATTTTTGTTCGCTCAGCCTTTCGGCTCGAACCACATGCGCCCAATGCGACGCAACTCCTGCACGAAGAATTCTTTGATCGTCTCCCAGTCCACGGGCGGAATGGTTTCCACCGGCGCTTGCTGGTCAGCGCGCTCGAAGTCTACCATCCCTTCCAACACCATCATTCCAAAACCCCGCACGTAAGGATACTTGAGGAGACTCTGATCCAAGAGGTGGTCCAGGGGAATGTGTTGTGAGATGAAATAAGTGTCATAGAAGTCCTTGCGCGCTCCGCGATCCGCGATGGCGTCCAATTTCATCAGACCCAAATCGGCGAGGCTGGCCACCTGCACTCCCTCTAACTCGTCTGGCGGCTCCAGTAAAGCGTAGCCGTAGCCGAAAAATCCCACCCGATAGCCCTCAATCTCCAAGAGCAGGTTGCCGACAACGTCCTCCAGCACATGCACGACGCGCCGTTGCTGTAGCGCGGCCACGATCTCAGCCCGGCTGTCTTCGAGCACCTCGTCGGTCTCGGAGAAGAAGTCCAGGTCCACCGAGACGCGATGACCCAGGCGCAAGGCCAGGGCCGTGCCGCCAGCCAGATAAAAGCGGCGGGAGAAGGGTTCCTGCCCAATCTCCACCAACAATTCTCGCAGTAAGGGCGGCACAGCCTCCCAATGGGGGGTTGTCAGTAAGGCCATGCGCCATGCCTCCGCCGATGATAATCGCGGATGTCCAGGTAGTTCACCCACAGACGGAAGCGACGGCGGGACAGTAGAGCCGAGCCGGCCTGACGCACCCATTCGCGTACCCGCTCCCGTCCGTAGCGGGCAAACAGCCATCGGACCTCAGGCTGGCATCCGAAAGCCAGGGTGCGCTCAATGATGGTGAAAGCGTCGCGCTCTGCATCCAGCTTCTCCAGGGTGTACTCCTGGAAATAAGGCCGCAGGCTGACGGGGATGCCATTAGGAGTCAAAACCAACTCGCTTTCTGCCAACGCTACGCCGCTTTGCTCGGGTATCATCACACTCCCTTGAAGCCGCCCACCAGTTTCTCCGGCGCTACCTGTCTCTGGATCATGAACAAGACGATTATGGAGGGTATGACCAGGATGATGCTCATGGCGCTGGTTACTTCCCAATAGCCCTCGCCCATGGCGATGTAAGTGCGCACGGGCAAAGTCATAGTGTCCTTGCCGTAGGTCATCAGCGTCAGCGTGAACTCGTTATACGAGGTGGTGAAGGTGAAGATCATGGAAGATAGGATGCCCGGCAGGATCAGGGGTAAGACTACGTGGAAGAAAGTGCGCAGGGAATTGGCTCCGCACACCGCCGCCGCCTCCAGCACCCGCTCGTCCAGGCCCTCGAAAGTGGCGGAGAGCACCAGGATGGCATAAGGGGCACAAATAGCCACGTGGGCTAGGGCTACCCCGAAGTGGGTGTTGACCAGATGCAGGCGGTAGAAAATCTGGGCCACGCCCAGGGCGTAGGCGATGGGCGGGATCATGCGCGGCAGGAGGATGATGGACATCAGCAATTCCTTGCCGGGGATGTGCCGGCGGCCAAAGGCCCAGCCGGTCGGGATGCCGATCAACGTGCTCATGGCCACGGCCAAAGCGGCGATGATCAGGGTGTTTTTGGTGATCTCAGGGATATTGGTCACCTCGATGGCCCATCTGTACCAGTCCAGCGTCAGCTCAGGCGGCAACCACAATCGTCCAAACCACCCCTTGCCGATGGATTTGAGGGCGATCATCAGGAAAGGCAGATAGATCATCAGGACAAAGCACAGCAGAAAGGTGTAAATGAGCAATTTACGGGCGTTCAGGATGGCTTTGAGGTACTGGCGGATAAGTTTCATACGGCTGGCCTCCTGAGAATACGCATGTACACGGTCAAGAACGCCACCTGCAGCGCGGCCATGATCATGGCTCTGGCGCTGGCTGCCGACCAGCGAGCCGGGGTGAAATCAATCTGCCGGTAAATCTCCACTGCCAGGGGACGGTAGTTCCCGCCAGCGACCAGGGGGATGCTGAAGGCACCGAAGGCGGCCATAAAAGTGAGCACGGAGCCGGCCAGAATGCCAGGCATAATCAAAGGGATAATCACGTGGCGCAACACCTGCCAGCGGTTGGCCCCGGCCACTTCAGCCGCTTCCTCGATAGCTGGATCAAGGCTCTCCAGGGTAGACAGGGTAGTAACTGCCGTGAAAGGAAAGTACAACCAGGTATAGAAAAAAATAAGGCCGGGGATGGTATAATTCATACGCACTGGTTCGTGGATAAAGGGGACGAACTGAATCAGGAACAAATTCACCCAGCCACGAGAACCAAGTAACAGTAAAAGGCCTAGTGCGCCGATCAGACCGGGTACTACTCTGGGGACAAGCATTGTCAGCCGAAAGAAGCGGTGTCCGCGCAGTTTCTGGCGCAACGCCAGACATAGGGGCACGCTGAATAGGATAGAACAGATGGTGGCGGAAATGGAAAGCTCGAAAGTGAGGAAGATAACATCCCGCGCCCTTGGTTCACTTAGAAAGGTGATGTAGTGCTCAAACGTCCAGCCCACCTGCTGGCCCTCTGGCCGCAGACTGCGTACAACTGTCACAAGCATTGGATAAAAGAATAGGCCGAAGAAACCGGCCAGCCCAGGCGACAGCATGGCCAAAGTGACCAATACGGAACGAAACCTGGAGCCACGTTTCATTGGGAGAAACCTTTCTTTAGGACAGGGAGGCCCGCGGCGGTCAACAACGCCGCGCACGGGCCTCCCTTGAAATCATAATCCGCAGACCGGAACTACTCCTTAGGCACGAGCAGCGCGGGGCCTTTCTCCTTAATGAAGTCGGATACCTCTTTGTTGGCAATCACCAGGCGGGCCGGTTCCATCTTGTCCCACGGCGGGATGGTATCCCACACCACGCCGGGGATCTTGTCCCAGATGTCGGTGCCGGTGTACTGCCACATGGTGGTGATCAAGCGGATCTGCTGGTCATCGGAGAGCAGGAAGTTGATCACCTTGTAGACCACCGGCTTGTATTCCTCCGGGATGCCGGCGGGCACGATCAGGTAGCCGTCGGAACCGGCAGCCATACCCTCTTCCAGGAAACCGGCTTTGATGGTGGGAGGCATGGTGCCCTGGTGGCGGGACCACAAGGCATAGTCCATAGCGTAGAAGCTGATCCAGGTATCGCCGGCATTGAAGTCCTCAAACATGTTGGGCGGTTCCGCCGGGATGGGCAGTTTGGCGTAGGAGTAGAAATCCACTAGTTTGGCCCAGGCATCCTGCCATTCCGGGGTCTTTTGCAGCTCCTCCAGCGGGATGGCTTTACCATTCTCATCGGTCATCTTCACGAAGGCGTTCAGGAAGCTGTAGGGGATGCGGTAGGAAGCGCCAGACTTGGCATCCGGACGGACCAGGCCGATGTGCCCTTTCCACTCAGCGCGCCGCTCGTAGAACTCCTTCCAGGAAGTAGGCGGGTTCTTGATATACTCGGAGTTGTAGATCAGAGCGTACTGGCTTCTCCAGTACAACGCGCCCTTCCCCTCAATCGGGATGCCCAATACCGTCTCCAGGTAGGACTTGGGGCACTTTTCGATGTTAGGAATAGCCGCTACCTGATCCGGGTAAAGGGTTTCCAGTTCGATGCCTGCGCTCAAGGCATTGGGGATGGTCTCTGGTTTGACGAACAGCAGATGCGCGTCACCCTTGCCCGGTTCCCAGGCCTTCATACGCTCGAGTAGTTCTGCCTCTTTGGAGACCACGTAGTTTACTTTGATCCCCAACTGCTCTTCGATGGCTGGAACGACCTGGTTCTGCCAGTACCACTGGAAGTTGGCTCCGGAGTTGGTGTCCACCAGAGTGATCTCGGTCGGCAGTTCCACCTTGGGCGTTGGCGTGGCGGTGACCACTTCCACCACAGGAGTGCCGGCCACGATGCGCGTGACCTCGACTTTTTCCTGCACTACGCGCGTGACCTCGACTGTGGCTGGCTGGCAGGCGGCGAGCATCAAAGCCACGATGGCTGCCAGGCCTATGATGGTGACAAGTTTGCTTCTTCGCATTTCTGTCTCCTCCTTTCAAGAAGTTAAACAGTTGGTCTTTGAGAGTTACTAGGCTCTCCCTCGCCTGACGCCGTGATTTCTCTTTCCCTGCTCATCACCCCCTTTTCATCTCTTTGGGCGGTCATTGCCTGGTGCAGGGTAGAGTGGTAGACCGGTTTGTTTATCCCTGGTTGTTGGTCTGCGACATTAATAGTGTATCATCCCTTGTCCAGTTTGTCAATGATAATCTGAGGTGGGGCAGCCACGGCATTGCCATCGGCCCTATGCCACCTGGAAGTACGGTCTCAGCACATCCAGCGTTGCCTGTCGTGCCGCGCGGGCCAGCTCTGTCGGATCGCGCTCCCAATACTCGGGGCGGAAGAGCTCAATGGAACACAACCCATCATACCCGATGTGACTCAGCCGCACCAGGATGTCATCCAGCGGGATGACTCCCTCGCCGGGCAGCAGACGGTGCGCGTCCTCAATAGTCTCTTTGGGGCGGTCTTCCACGTCGTTGATGTGGAAAATGAGCAGCTTGGGCGTGTGGATCCGCTCGATGTCGCGCCGGTCCGAGCCGCCAGCGTAGAAATGGCAGGTGTCAATCACCAGCCCCACGTTGGACCGATTGACCTCTTTGACGATGTCGTAACACTGGCCCAGGGTGCGCACCGAGCACCAGGGAAAGCCCAGGAACTCGAAAGCCAGATTGACTCCATAAGGCTCGGCAATGTCCGCCAGCTCGCGCAGCACGCGCACGCTCTCGGTGCGGATTTCCTCTTCGCTCGCGCCACCCTCTGGTATAGGACTGGGTACGACGACAATTTTGTCACAATCCAGCGCCTGGGCCAGTTCGCACAGCTCGCGGCAGCGGGCTTTGATCTGCTGGTATTCCTCTGGTGGGCGAAAGGTAATGAACTCAATAGAATTGATGCTGACCGGCTGCACTCCGTGCGCCGCGAACAACGCCTTCAGCTCTGCCACACTGTGCCCAGCCAGATAATCGTCCATCTTCTCCGCCCAAATCTCCAGAGCCGTGAAGCCCGCGTCGCTGGCGGCGACAATATCCTGCGGCAAAGAGGCTTTCATTGTTGTCGCCCCATTGAATCCTAGCAGCATCGTGTTTATTCCTCCTCAAGTTTCAGCCTGGCTCTTATAAATTTGCGGACCTGCTGCATAGCTTTCACCGCCTCCTGCGCTTCCTCAGGGGTGGCTTCCTCACCAGGATAGCGAAAAGCTACAGAATAAGGGTCAAGACCAACCAGAAAGTCGTGGATCAGTTCGAAATCATCACTGACTGGAAGGCACAGTGTTTTCAATGCTATCAGGTCATGGGTTTTAGCAAAAGGTATATCGTAGAGCGTCAGAAAAGCTTTCAGGTACTTTTCAACACATTGCTGGCAAAGAAAGCAAACTGTGTTAGGCACCGGCTTTTTCCGCCGCTGCGCCAGATCAATGGCACTTTCATAGTCTTCTTCGGCCTTTCTCACCCATTCGTCAACCAGGATTTCTTTCATATAGCACTTTGCCTCTCTGCATAATTTCTCTGAGAAAGAAGTCACCCGCTGCCAGGCGATGCGATATTTCTTGAGGTGTGCGTACAACAATGTCCATAGGGAATGGTCTATTGCGAAAAAGTTGTGAAACAGCCATATGACGCTTTGCCGGTTTCTCGTCGCTTTCCATAACAATCAAGATATCCACATCGCTATCGGATGTAGGTGTACCATAGGCATACGAGCCGAATAAGATTATCTTCTCCGGATTAAAAGCCTCGACAATGCGTCGTGTAACCTGCTGCAGCAGCTCATGGGTCACCGGTTGGAATCCTTGTGGGGCAACCGGGGCTATAACTTCTGCACCCTGATCTGACATTATTGCACCATCTCCTCATACAACCGCAGTAACTTGATAGATTCCGCCGCGTACTGCGTCACTTCCTCTCGCCAACCCTCACCTTTCACCGGGGTGAAGGGGTCGGGACCGGAGGCGGTGCACTCCACGATGATGGCTCCATCGTAGCCGATACCTTGCAACGTGCGCATGAGGCCCAGGAAATCGGTATGGCCGCGACCAATGCTGGCCCGGTTGGAGTCGGCGGCGTGGAACAGGAAAAGGCGCTCACCCGCGGTCAAGATGGCACTGCGCAGGTCCGCCTCCTCGATGTTCATGTGGTAAGCGTCGAGCAAAAGGCCCACGTTAGACGCGCCCACGTCGGCGATGAAGTTCATGGCCTGAGCTGCCGTGTTCAGCAGGTGGGACTCGTAGCGGTTGAGGACTTCCATAGCGATGCGCAGACCCATCTCCTCCGCCCGCGCCGCGATGCGCTGCACACCGACCACGAAATTCACGTACTCCTGCTCATACGTGGTCAGGGCCCGAATCCGTCCCACCGCTCCGTGGCAGCAGACCAGGGGACAATCAAGGGCGGCGGCGAAATCCAGCAGACGCAGGTAATAATCCACCGCTTTACCCCGCTCACCAGCATCCGGATGGGGGAGGTCCACATCCTGGGGGGTGAGGGAGAGAACCCGGAGGCCGTGATCGGCCAGCAGCGCTTTGACCTGGGCGGGGTCGTAGAGCTCCAAGTCGCCTTTCAGCTCCACCCCATCGTAGTCCAAGGTACTCAAACGGGAGGCTGTCTCTTCCAGCGGCTCATCGCCGAAAATCCAGTTGCAGACGCCGTACTTCATCACCGTCCTCCACCCAAGACAGGGTGCGACGCACTTTGGAAGTGCGTCGCACCTGAACCAACCTACTGGCCGATTTTGGGCAAACCGTAGACCGGCTTCCAGCCAGGGCTCAACGGCTCGCGCAGGTAGGGTTCCATCTCGGCGGCGGAGCGCAAAGTCACTTCCTCCACCGGTGGTACGGTGCCGGCCGGAAAAGCCTCCAGAATCTGGTCGTTGAGCAGGGTCAGGTAGCGCAGGATGGCGGCTACGGGGCGCTTGGCTTTCTCTGCCGAACCATGTGTCGCCTTGCCGACGACGCCCTCCGGTGTGGCCGCGATCTCGATGGGGAAGTGCCCCTCGCCCTCGGACCAGCGGCTGGGCCGGCCGAAGGGGTCCACCGATTTGTCGAAGTGCCCGTCCGGCAAATAGCCCTTGCTTTCCGTGTCCACCGCGTAGCGCATGTCCACCATCTCGGGGTGGAGCAACAGCCCCAGCGAGGTTTCCGACTCATCGGCGTGAACGAAATCGGTGTCCCACTTGCCACCCTTTTCTTTGGTGCGGAAGAACTCGCGCACGGCGCGGTGCCAGTCTATGACGCGGAAGATGCCCGGCAACTGGTAGCGCTTCTGAAACTCCTGCACCGCTGATTCCAGTACCCACAACTGGCCGTGGTTGTTGATGATAATCTGCTTGCGGAAGCCGTCGTTCCACAGGCCCAGCATCACGTCCATCATCAACTCACGCACCACGTTCTCGCGGACGACGACGGTGCCCGGCATGCCCAGGTGGTGATAGGGATGGGCGCCGTACATCAGCGGCGGCAGGGCCAGGTTGACCGGCGCTCCGCGCCTGGCCGTGTAGCGCCGCACACCCTCGCAGATCTGGCTGACGTAGAGAGTATCGGAGGCGCTGACCAGATGCCGGCCATGCAGTTCGGTGCAGCCGACGGGAATGAAGACGATGTCGTTCTTGCGCCTGTTTTCCTCTACCTGCCAGCGCACGGTGGTCTGGATATAAGAGCCGGGCTTGCCCCATTCCACCGGTGAGGGGATGCCGTATTCAGCCAGGATAGCGTCAATCTCGGCATCGCTGGCTTCCCATATCTCCTTCTTCAAACGGCCAACAGGGTTATCCTCGAAAAAGAGGTCGGGTTGATCGGTAGGGAGCAATCCTTCTGGTACTTTTCTTTCAGACATGTTATCTCCTTCAGAACAGTTATAGTAGGGCAGGTTTCCAAACCTGCCGCCTATTGCGGCGGCTATGGAAAGCCGCCCTACTCGTAGCGGCGGGACGGCCCTTCGCCAGGGCTCAGGACAAGCCCTGTCCGCCCGCGAAAGCGGCCACAGCGGCCACTACGGATTATTGTGTTCTCGGCGGCTCTGCAGTGAGATCAAACTGCCGCAATGTTGACTGGCTCCCCTTTCTTGAGGGACTCAGTGGCGGCCAGAGCTATCTGCAACGCTGCCCGGTCGTCATCACCGTTCGGTGTGGGGAACTCGCCTGCCTGCACACAGCGCACGAAGTGCTTGATCTCGGCCAGATAAGCCTCGGCGAAGCGTTCCGGGAACCAGGGAAACACATCATGGGTGACGCCGGCCCGTGTCAACACCGAGAGCGGCGTCTGTTGCAGATTGCCAATGATCAGAGCCCCCTCGCTGCCCAGCACTTCCGTGCGCACGTCGTAGCCGTAAGCCGCGTTGCGGCTCAGTTCTACACTCCCCAGCGACCCGTCGGCGAAAACCATGTTGATCAGACCGTTATCCACGCCACCTGTCTCGGCCAGTCGCCGATAAACCAGCGCCCCACCGACAGCCTGCACCTGGCAGATTTCCTGCCCCATCAACCAGCGGGCCATGTCGAAATCGTGGACGCCCAGGTCAATGAACAGGTTGCCGCGCACCAGAGACTCCTCGGCCTCGGCTGTGGGCAACTGAGGATCGCGACTGACAGCCTTGAAAGTCAACGGGTGACCGATGTCCCCGCTCTCGATGCGGCGCTTGGCTTCCACGAAAGCCGGATCGAAACGGCGCATGAACCCTACTTGTAACAGTACCCCAGCTCTGGTCACGGCGCGCAAAACCTCGTCGGTATCCTCCAGACGCAGAGCGATAGGCTTCTCGCAAAAGATGGCCATTCCGGCAGTGGCAGCGGCCTTAATATGGGCAGCATGTTCATGAGTGGCACTGGCGATGACTACCGCGCGCAGTTCGCGGTCGGCGAAGAAGTCGTCATAGTGGACATAGGGACGCGCGTTGTATTGGGAGGCTATTTCATGGGCGATCTCTGGGCGACGGCTGGCTACAGCCACCAGGCGTGCTTCCGGGAGAGCCGCCAGATGCCGGGCATGGATCTGTCCCATCCGTCCCAGGCCCAGCACTCCGATGGGCAGAGGTTCAGCCATAGCAGTCTTTCCACTCAAAGGGTTCCAGTCTCCGGGCTTCCCGTTCAAAGTTTCGGGTTCAAAGCTTCAGGTTTGATACAATAACTCGAAACCTGGAACCCGAAACCCTGAACCTGAAGCTTCTGCAGTGAAGAACCGGTGGCCCGGGCAAAGCAAGCCCAGGCCACCGGGGTGCAAAATGCGAGGGTTACTTGTATTGAGCTGCGTTCTCTTTGGTGACCAGGGTGGTGCCAGTGTCAATGCGGGTAGGAATCTTGTTCCCCTGGATGGCGGCGAGGCCGTAAACCACGCCGAAAGCACCCATGTTGCTCGGGCTCTGGGCGATGGAGGCGGTCATCTCACCGGCCAGGATGGAGGCCGCGGCATCGGGGTTGGCATCGAAACCGACGACGATGACGTCCTTCAGCTTGCCAGCAGCCTTCAGGGCCTCAACCGCGCCCAAGGCCATGTTGTCGTTGGCGCAGAACACGGCCTTGACATTCGGGTTGGCGGTGATGATGTCTTCCATCACTGACTGCCCGCCCTCACGGGTGTGCTGGCCGTTCAACTCGGCGACCACCTTCGCGCCACAGGCGGCAAAGGCTTCTTTGGCCCCGTTGACGCGGTCGGCGATGCTTTGCGCGGTCATGTGGCCGGTGATGATGGCCACCTCAGAGCCGGCGGGGACTTCGCCGCAGATGAACTTGCCGGCCAGCTTGCCGCCAGCCTTGTTGTCGGTACCGATGAAGGTCAGCTTGTCGGGCCAGGTGGTGTCGCTGTCAATGATGAGCACCGGGATGCCAGCCGCCTTGGCCTTGTCGAAAGTTGGGTTGAGGGCCGAGGCATCGGTGGGGGCGACTACCAGGGCTTCCACGCCTTTGGTGATGGCGTCCTCCACCTGGGCGATTTGGACATCCACGTCGGCCTCGGAGGTCGGGGCGTTAAGGACCAGGTCTACCAACCATCTCTTGGCTGCCTTTTGCGCCCCATCCCAGACCGCGGCCCAGAAGGGGTTGTTGGCGGCAATGTCTTTGGTCTCCACCTGGATGGTATGCTTGGTGGCCATGATGGTCTTCGCCTCTTCAGCGCTGGGGATATACAGCTTATCGCCTACCTCGATTAGGTCCATGTTCCATATGAAGGCGTAGCTGGGGTCCTCAGCGTGCTTGGCATTGGTGGCAATGGCGATGGCCGGGTATGCGTACTTGTCGCCCAGGTACTTGTCGGCCAGTTTCCACATCCAGTCGTCTTTCTGGACGGTGTAGGCCTGGCCTGCCTGCAGCGGCGGAGCCGCGTTGACCACCGGCACTAACGCCGCGAGCAGGGCAATCGTCACGATCACGCTCAACAGAATCCGCTTAGCCATTTCCTACCTCCTCCTTGTGGTAAATGGGTTTGAAATAAAATCACACGGTTGCAACAAACCTCGAAGTAGCGACTATCTATGCTCGATACATCCCTCCTTTCCACTTTACAAAAGCACCACACTGGTCGGATGAGTTTAACTTCGACGCGGGTGCAGATGGCTACCACGTTGTCTTTTTTCCCCAAAGCCCGCACGCTTCAAGGCCCGAATCAATTGATGGCAGTCAACTCGTGGAAGTCTAGGACTTATGCTGCCACCGGTACTGATAGGCGAGTGATAAATATTGGCTGGGTCAGCTTAGCATTATTGTACAGTATATTCTCGCAACGCGCAACAGTTGATAGCCGTTAACGCGCGCAACGGAAACCCAGGTCATCATTGGCAGCGGTAGGTGAGGTGCAATTCCGGTTCGAGGTCCGTACCTGAGGGGGCTCCTCAAACCAACCGCCGCCACGGGTCACTTTGTTCACTTCGCCAAAGTACGGGTCCTGATAATCGCTGCCCGGATAAGGCAGATACCAGTCGGCTGTCCACTCCCAGACGTTACCCGCCATGTCGAATACGCCATAGGGGCTGACTCCTTCGGCGAAACTGCCCACCGGCGTCGTCCCCCGGTATCCCGACTGGTAGCTGTTTAGACGGGCGGGGTCCCATTCATTGCCCCAGGGATAGATGCGTCCGTCAGTGCCCCGCGCCGCCTTTTCCCACTCGGCCTCGGTGGGCAGGCGCTTACCCAGCCACTGGCAGTAGGCCACGGCATCGTTCCAGCTCACCTTGACCACGGGATGGTTGTCCTTGCCCTCGGTGTAAAAGCCGCGCCAGCCTGGTTCCCCTGCTTTTTCGGCGTCGGTTTTGTAGCCGGTAGCCGCCACGAAGGCCGCGAACTGGGCATTGGTCACCTCGAACAGGTCAATCTCAAAAGCGGGCAAGTCTACCTCGCGCTGCGGAGCTTCATCCCGGTCATCGGCATCGCTGCCCATGATGAACGGCCCGGCTGGAATGAGGACCATGTCCGACGCTGGCTGGGTGGTTGCTGCGGGTGTTTCCCCAACCACGGGGGTGGCGGTGGGACGCGGCGTCGGTGTGGGAGGCATGGGCACGGGCGTGTCAGTTGGCTTTACTTCGGGCTGACCAATGATGACTGGAGTAGGTGTCGGTCCGGTCTCGGCTGGGGTGGCGGTGAGAAAACCACCGCCCGGCACCTCTATCTCGCAAGAGGTGAGTATCAGCAATGACGTCACCACCAGCAACCACAGCTTCCCTCTCATCGCTGAACGAGCCTCCCTTCCAGGTATCTTCATGAACTCAAGTCTTGACAAGCGACATGAATGCCGCGTTACGACTACACCTGTCGCGCAGCGCGGCGGCGCAATACGTCAATGAACGCCGCGGTGATGATGATCAACCCAATAGCTACTTCCTGCCAGAATACGGATACATTCAGCAGGTTAAGCCCGTTGCGGATAAAGCCCATGATCAGGACTCCGATCAGCGTGCCGATCACCGTGCCCCGTCCGCCGAAAAAGCTGGCCCCACCGATAATTACCGAGGCGATGGCGTCCAGTTCGTATCCGGCCATGGCCGCTTTGGGGGACCCGGAGTTTATCCGGCCAGCGTAGATCACACCGGCTATAGCCGCCAGCAGTCCTGAAAGGATATAGACCAGGTTCAGGATCCGTTTCACGTTAACGCCGGCGTAGAGCGTGGCCTGCGGGTTACCACCCACGGCGTAGATATGCCGTCCGGTTCTGGTGTGGGTCAAGAAAACCCAGAACACGAAATACAAGACCAGCACCACGATGAAGGCTATCGGTATCCTGAACCCGGGGCTGGTAGCCGTGCGAAAAAGGATGATATTGCCGGCGCCGAACACGCGGATGGCTTCGGGCAATCCGGTGATGGGCGAACCACCACTGACCAGGTTAGACGCACCCCGGGCGATGTTCAGCATACCCAGAGTCATGATAAAGGGGTGCGGCAGGCCCAGCTTAGTGAACCCCCAGCCGTTAAGCAAGCCACACAGATACCCCGTGCCCAGAGCTATCAGAATAGACAGCGCACTGATAATCCCCAAAGCTGCCGGGCTGGCTGGTGGCGGCAGACTGGCCGCCATGCTGGAAGTGGCGTACCATCTCGCGTACCATTCGTACATGAGGTGACATGATTTGGCCAGCATGATCAACGAGAAACCCATTACCGAGCCGACAGACAGGTCAATGCCCGCTGTCAGGATGACCAGAAATTCCCCCAGTGAGATCAGGGCGGTGAAGGAGATGCGGTTGGCCACGTTGGTCAGATTGTCCGTGGTCAGAAAGTACTCTGGCGAGAGAATGGTCAACACGAGCATCAGAACGACCAGGGCCAGGGCCATGCCGAACCGCTCCAGAACCGCGGAAACGGACAACCGTCGCGCCGGGGCATAAACAGGGGCAGCAGTAGATCGGGACATCAGACCACCTCCAGGCAGTATTGCAATGCTTCCTCTTGCGCTCCGGTGATCAGGGCCACAATCTCGTCCATACAGGTCCGCTCGCGCAATACGTCACCCACCTTCACCCCCTGGCGCAGAACCATGATCCGGTCACAGACCTCGAAAATATCCGGCATACGATGGCTGATGAGAATCACGGCCACATCGTGTTCCTTGAGCCCTCTGATCAAATCCAGGACCTTCGCCACCTCCTTGACCGCCAGCGCTGCGGTCGGTTCGTCCATGATCACCACTTTGGCCTCGAACCCCACACTGCGAGCCACGGCTACTGCCTGTCGCTGCCCGCCAGACAGGGTCTCCACCAGCAGGGTTGGTGAGTGAATCTCTATCTTGAGCCGTTCCAACAAGCGGGCCGCTCCATCGGCCATGCTTTTATGATCCAGGAGCTTTACCAGACCGCCCAGGCGTTTCTTGGTCGGCTCTCGCCCCAAGTAGATGTTGGCCGCCACATTCAGATTGCCGGCCAGGGCCAGGTCCTGGTAGACCATTTCGATACCCAGGGCCCGCGAATCGTGGGGGCTGTTGAAGTGCACCGGCCGGCCCTGGAAGTAGATGCGCCCCGAATCGGGCTGGTAGACGCCGGTCAGCACTTTCATCAGGGTGGACTTGCCTGCTCCGTTGTCGCCCACTATTCCTAACACTTCGCTGGGATTCAGGACCAGGTCCACGTTTTGCAACGCCCTCACCGGCCCGAAACTCTTGCAGATTTTCTCCATCCGCACCAGCGGTTCTGGCATCCATTCACCCCTTTCGCCTTGTCAGACCTCCGAGGTCTTGGAGACCTCGGAGGTCTCCCCCGCCATCTAGTCAATCTCGCTTAGTTTAACCGGGCGATTCTCCGTGTAAGATTTCCTGGCGGCGTAACCCATTACCACCGGAATACGGCCATCTATCCCGGTTACCGGCGGCGTTTTATCCTGCTGCACACATTCGACGAACGCCCTCATTTCGGCGATATAAGCTTCTGTGTAACGCTCCACGAAGAAAAACAGGGGCAATGCGCCGTGGACTCCATGGGCATCGCTGAGAACCGCGCTATCTCGGATGTTGTTGGAGACCATAATCGCCCCCGCAGAGCCGAAGACCTCCACCCGCTGGTCGTAGCCGTACACCGCTCGCCGGCTGTTGTCAATGGTGCCGATAGCTCCGCTCACATAGCGCAGGGTGATAACCGCCGTGTCCACATCGCCCGCTTTGCCTATCTCGGGGTCAACCAACACGGCGCCGGTCGCAAATATCTCGGTAACCTCGTCACCGACCAGATAGCGGGCCATGTCGAAATCATGGATGGTCATGTCCAGGAAAATGCCCCCGGACACTTTGATATACGAGATGGGCGGCGGCTGAGGGTCGCGGCTGGTGATGCGCACGATGTGTGGCTGGCCGATTTTGCCCTCAGCGACCAGGTCGCGGGCGCGCTTGAAGCTGGGATCGAAACGGCGGTTGAAGCCGATTTGCAGTTTGACACCCGCCCTATCCACGGCGGTCAGGGCGCGGTCAATGCGCGCCAGATCGAAATCAATGGGCTTTTCGCAGAAAATGTGCTTGCTGGCGGCGGCCGCCTCCTCGATAATCTGTGCGTGGGTATCCGTGCTGGAACAGATCACCACCGCATCAATGTCAGGATTATCCAGGATGCGATGGTAATCCTGGAAAGCAGAAGGAATCTGGCAAGAGGCCGCGCATTTCTCGGCGGCTTCGACGAAAACATCCGCCACTGCCAGGAGATGGGCACCGGGAACGCGAAAGGCCAGGTGCTCGGCGTGCATTCTCCCAATGCGACCCGCGCCGATGAGACCTATGTTTACCCTGTCCATTTGTGTTGTTCCTCCGAGCAAATGACGAACCAAAGCCAATTACAGGCTATTTGAACCTTGCTCCTTGCACCCTTATTTCGGGGTCAGTTCATACCAGAAATCGGCCAGGTACCCTTGTGGATCGGCTGTGAAGAGTTGCCTGACCACCTCGGGTTTCCCATCCTGGCATCTCCATTCGTACACCGTCGCTCTCCCGGTCACGGCTGCAGGGATGCTCTCCGCTGTGGTATTCGTTTTACAGAAATCTTCCATTGCCGGGGTTGGTGTTTGAGACGTGTCCGCTTTTTCCTGGCAGGGGAGATTGGCTCCAAAATGGCAAACCCACACGCTGTTATTCATACACCGCCAAACCGCATTCTGTTGGAATTCCGGCGGTGCATCAGCCGACACAATCCCTTGCTCGATCATGCCTTGAATAATGGAATCCGGCATCTTGGGCCCAGTGTATCGTTCATCTGGTGTGTCAATGGTCCCCACTGCTGCACAATATGCAAAGGGGTCGTTATATAGCGATTGCTCCTCTGCGCTATTGGGACCGCATTTTCCGTTGTAATAATCCCATGCATCACACGACTGGCCATTCTTGAAGGTACAAGTTCCCTGTTCCTGGTCCGTGTTGCTATTACCCGTGATCTGATACGTACCTCCGGTGATAGCGCAGTACTGTGCGGCTGGAGTGACTTAGCCGGTGATTTTGATGCCGCCGACCGGGCAGTCCCCGCGAAGCATAGCCCATTCTTCGCATTGTCTGTTATCCTCAAACACACACACCCCATACTCGCCGCCATCGCCACGCTTCTGAATCATCAGCGTGCCGCCCTGCTTGATGCAGTTTTCCGAAGCAGGATTGGCAATCTGCCCAGACGGTGTTTGCGTGGGAGTAGATTGTGGCGTCGTCGGAGAAAGGCAACCGACCAGCAGCGCTATAGCGATGCAAAAGGCTAATGCTGACTTGAAAGCTCGAGATATTGGGTAAAACATGGCAAACCTCCAGTGTGGATTCGGTAGAATCGCCCACTTAGAAACGATGGGAGAGCCCTTGCGTGTTTTTGGTGCGACAGCGCTGCTGCCAATCCGTTGCCCAGCCAGCCTCTGCCCCCACGCATCTTTCAATCTTGTCCGTATCTTCTCAGGCCAAATTGTAGAGGAGTAGTGCCTTCGGATAAGCCGCAAATCTTCAGCGCGGGGCGTTCTACAGACTATGCAATATTGTGCTAGCCACTCCTCTTTCCTCGTCGCCTCCTTTCCGACCTTCTATTGCACCTTCACCATAACCTTTCCCCCCGTTCGTTCCGATGCTTTCTTGATCGCCTCTACTGCATCGTCCAGGCTATAGCGGGCGGTGATCATCTTCGTGGTATCTATCAGACCGGCGGCCATCATGCGGATAACGTTGGGGAAGGTGGCGTGTCCAGAGTGACCTTGGGCGCCGAAGAACTGCGCGCGCCGCACCTGGAAGGTCTCCAGATACATGGGCACCCGCTGCGCGGCCCGGCCAATCTGCACGATCTTGCCGTTGATAGCCAGCGACTTTTCCATTTCGGGGACGGTAAGCTGTGGTGCACCCGCCGCCTCGATGTGGAAATCAGCGCCCTCGCCGTTGGTGAGGTCCATGACCACTTCGTGTGGCACTACCTGGCGTGGGTCGAACGCGTAATCGGCGCCCATGGTTTGGGCCAGTTCGCGTCTCGGTGCTGAGACCTCAAAAACGATAACCTTAGCTGCACCACCAGCTTTGCACTCGGCAGTGGCGGCCAACCCGATGGGTCCGGCACCGTAGACAGCCACGTAAGCTCCCGGCCGAAAGCCGCCGCCGCGCTCGAAAATGCCGTTGTAGGCCACACAGGAAGGTTCCACGGTGGCCCCGGCCTCGTAGACCTTATCTTCGTCGTGGTAAAGGTCCATCAGCGCATTCAGCTTCCAGCAGTACTTGGCTCCAATGGCGATGTACTCAGCCAGGGCGCCATTGATGGTAAACCCAATCTCTTCCAGGTTGGTACAGTGGTTGGGGAAGCCATTGCGGCAGGGCACGCAATGCCCACACCAAATCATTTCCTCGGCGGTGACCATATCACCGACCTGAAGGTCTTTAACCGCCGAACCGACCTCGACGATCTGGCCGGAGAATTCATGGCCCAGGATGGAGGGGAATTTGGTCAATCCCGGATAGAGGATGTAATTCTGATCGTCGGTCTCATAAAAGTGTATATCAGAACCGCATATTCCACAAGCCTTGACTTTGATCAGTACTTCGTCAGGTTTGATAGTGGGTTTTTCTACCTCCTGGACTTTCAATTCCGGATAGCGCCAGATGGAGCTACCGGTGATCGCTTTGCCCGTCTCCTGCTCCCAAGCGGACGGCTTGTAATCCGCTCGGGGCTCCCACTTTGCCTGAAGCATTAGTCCTTTCATGTGTTTAACCTCCATGTTGTAAAGTTTCAGGTTGCAAAGTTTCAAGTTCGAAGTTGCACTCGCAACCAGCAACCGGCAATTAGAAAACAAAAAGGCCGCTGGCAACACGACAAGCTGAACTTGCCCTGTTCTGCCCACACGGCCTATCTCTCATCTCTGTTCGCACACTGCCTGCAGCCGTCATTGCTTTTGCTCCTTCGCCTCTCCGCGGGAAGCCCAGTTTGGCTACTGTTCTATGCACACGTGTGCAAAGAAATTTTATCACAGGTTGTCTCATTTGTCAATTCTCCGTCCATTGCGTACTTCATTGACAGGCGCTCTGGTCTGATGTATAATGTCGGCCACATTGACCTGTGGGAGGTTGCTCTGTTGAAAGTGACTCTCATTTATCCCCGTTTTCAAACGCCGATGGCCGGCGGGTTGGAGGAGCCGCTGGGCATCTTATACATTGCCGCCGTGCTGCGCGAACTGGGGCACCAGGTGCGCTTCTTCGATCTGAGCTATGCCCATCATCTGGAAGTGATGGACGAGGGCCTGCGCGACGCCGATTGGATTGGCATGTCCTCCACTTCGGCCCTGTTCGGCAAGGCCCTGGCGGTGCTCGCCTATGTCAAACGCATCGCTCCCGACGTGCCCACCGTCATCGGCGGACCACACGCCACCATCATGCCAGAGGAAGTCCTGCGCGCCGGATTCGACTACGCCGTGCTGGGCGAGGGCGAGAGAACCATTGCGGAGTTCGTTAAGCTGTTCGCCCAAGGCCGGGCCAACGAGTGTCCAGGCGTGGCCTGCCTGGAGGACGGCAGGTTGCGCCTCAATCCCCGCCTCGACTTCATCGAGGACCTGGACACGGTGCCTTTCCCTGCCCGTGATCTGCTGGACTACACTCACTACCCGACCATTGGCATGATCGCCAGTCGCGGCTGTCCCTTCCGCTGCCTGTACTGCAAGCCGATGGTGGACAACCTTTTCGGCAAGCGGGTACGCCATCGCTCCCCGGCCAACGTGGTGGACGACCTCGAGCGGGCGCTCAGTATCGCCGGGCACAAGGATATTTATTTCAAGGACGACACTTTAACTGTGCTCAAAATGGAGTGGTTCGAGGAATTCGGTGCGGAACTGAAGAGACGGGGATTATCCATCCGCTGGCAGGCCAACTCGCGGGTGGATACAGTCACCTACGAGAAGCTCAAGTTGATGCGGGATACCGGCTGCACGCAGCTCAGCTTTGGGGTGGAGAGCGGCTCGCCCCGCGTGCTGGAGTTCTACCGCAAGCACACCGACCCCGAACAGGCCGTGCGGGCCTTCCGCTGGTGCCACGAGTTGGGCATCCTGCCTCACGCCTTCCTCATGCTCGGCGCACCAGAGGAGACGGCTGAGGACATGCAGATGACCTACGATCTGGTGAAGCGCATCAAACCCCGCAGTTGGACGGTGTACACCACCACTGCTTTCCCCGGCAACGACCTGTACGACTATGCCGTGGAGCACGACCTGTTGAACGTGACCAGTTACGAGGATTACGACAACGCTCAGAACAGCCTGCTGGGCCGCTCACCGCTCAAGCTGAAGTACATCACCCCCGATGACGTCAAACGCTATCGGGATAAGATAAACCATTACCTGTTTTTCATCAACCTGTTCAACCCACGGGTGATCCGCAAAGCGCTGCGCCGCCCCGGCGCCGCCTTGCGCAAGGCGCGGAACGTGTTGTTTACGTCGGGATGAAACGTAGGACAGGCCGAAGCCTGTCCTATTGCTCCTCCAGCGAATCGAGAAACTCCTGCACCTCTGGGATGGCCAACAGCTTGGCCCTGAAGAACTCGTTGACCAGCTCCTCCGTCTTGGCCCGTGACCTGGTGATCAGCGCATCCCGGTCGTCACCCAGGTGCACCCGACCGGTGATGTCGTCCCGCAGGCGGATAAGCGACATCACGATTTCTGTCTCCAGTGGTCCCTCGCAAGTCTCAATCACATTCTTAATCAACTCGTCGGTCTGCTGCACCAATGTCTCGCGGTCAATGGTTGAATCTGGCTTGCCCGCGTCGTCCATTGTATCCAGCAGTGACCATACCTGGTAGAGGAGCGCGGCCGGCTCGTCGAACAGTTCGCGGATCAGGGCCGCCGCCTGGTGACGACCGGTCAGACGGAAGATATTGGATATCCGCTTGGCCGCCTTGCCATAGTTGGGGTGTTTGTGAGTGTACTTATAAACCTCGCGGGTGATTTGCTGAACGTACTCGTCCAATGCCTGGGGCGAGATATGCTGAGCCAGCTTGGTGAACAGGGGCACTGAATCCGCCTCCAGATAAACCTCCTGAAAGTACGGGTCAATGAAGCCATCCAAAGGCGTGATCGAACCGTCGGGGGCTTCCCAGGTCACGTCCAACATGTTGCTGGCGTTGACCACGCGCCCCTTCTCCGGCTCGGCGATGACCCAGTCCATCTTGCACCAGCCGGGGTCCAGGCATCCGTATTCCCATTCCACCTCCCACGGCTCACCCGAGGCGCGGAAGACCTGCATTTTGCCCGCTTTCACCTCATCCGGGCTCCAGGACATGGGCGAGCCAGCCTGGAGGCGTTCGCCATCCTTGACCACCTCGGTTTTCCAGGTGCCAAACTTGACTTCGATCAATTTATAGTTGGGACCCTCGAACTTGTCCAAGGCCTTATCGCGCATGAGCCTGGCCAATACGCGACATGCCTCCTCTCGTGTCTCTGCCTTGATGTTGACGCGCTCGAAGTAGTCGCAATCGCCGGGGTAGCGCTGGATGATGCCCTGAGCGGCGCTGCCGGCCAGGCTGACGGCCGTTTCGACGTTAGGTAGGTCGGGCAATTGGACGATGTCGGCGATACGCCGATAACGGTCAAGGGTGGCTTTATCGAAATCAAGCAGGGTAATCTGGTGACCGTAGATACCAGACTCTTCGTCCACCTGCCATTCCATTTTGCTGGATGCAGCCATAGCCGTCAGCCATTGGGCGACATCGGCCTCATCTACCTCGACCCCCAACGTGCGAGCCGTCTTGATGATTTGCTCCAGTTCCTCTTGAGCGTCTACCGGATTTTTTTCTTCTGTCATGGTTGGCCTCCATTGGTATGAATGTTGGTTGCTGCTGACAGTATCCAGCAGCTAGCAACCAGCTTCCAGGATATCGCGGCTGATAGCATTGGCTCGCGCAATCTCAGCGTATAGTTCAGCGCTGGGGCGAGGTCTCCGCTCGCCGCTGGCGGGGTCCAGGTAAATGAGTCCGAAGGGAGTTGACCAGCCTTTGGCCCACTCGAAGTTGTCCACCAGCGTCCAGTAGAAGTAACCGCGGACGGGCACCCCCTCGGCGATAGCCCGCTGTACCTGGACCAGATGCTGGAGTATGTAGCGGCGACGCCGGTCATCGCCGTGATCGGAGGTGCCGTTCTCGGTGATGTAAATCGGCTTGTGGTAGCGGGCGAACTTTTTCAGGCAGTGATAGATGCCCTCCGGATAAACCTCCTCGCCGAAGAGGTTAAGCTCCACCCCGTCCCGTACCAGGCGGCGGCCAAAGAGCTCTCCAGCGCGGCTCAGGTCAAAGGTCACCACCTCGTGGGTGTAGTAGTTCAATCCCACGAAGTCCATGAACTCGCTCTCGTCCCCGGCCTCTGGCACGCGCCCCCAACCTAGTGGTAGGCTCAGCCGCCCGCTGTACATGCTGGCGAAGATGCACTCGTTGAAGACGCGATTCTGCAAAGACGCGGCCAGGCGGTCCAAAGCCGACCCCGGCCGCAACGGATCGAAGGGGCGCTCGTGGTGGGCGATGCCTACCTGCGCATCTGGTTGCAGGCGGTGGATGGTGCGGTAGGCGACTACGTGCGCGCGTGCCATGTGGCGCATCACTTTGAAGGCGGTGCGGATGTCCCGTTTGCCCGGCGGCCATACCCCGTCGGCCCAGCCCATGTAGGCGTACACGTTGGGCTCGTTGATGGTGCACCACAGGCTCACCATGTCGCCCAGGGCCTCGACCACTTTCTCCACAAAGCGGTTGAAGAGTACAATGGTCTCCTCGTTCTCCCACGCGCCCCGCTCCTCCAGCCACAGGGGATTGGTGAAGTGATGCAGGGTGATCATGGGCTCCATGCCGCGCCGTCGCATGTGACCGATGATCTGCCGATAACGGGTCAGGGCGGTCTCGTCCCATTCTCCTGGACGGGGCTCGATGCGGCTCCATTCCACAGACATGCGGTGGGCGTTCTGACCCAGCGCCGCTGCCCGGTCCAGGTCCTCCTCGGCGCGGTTCCACCAGTCGCAGGCCCGGCCCGAGGTCGTGCCGTCCTCGATGTGTCCCGGTGTCTGTTCCCAGGCCCACCAGTTGTTGTTGGTGTTGTGCCCCTCGACTTGGTGGGCGGCGGTGGCCGTGCCCCATAGGAAATCCGCTGGAAAGCGAAGGTCTTTGTACTGTCCCAAGTTGTGCATCTCCCTGTAACACGGGCTTAAAGCCCGTGTTACGCTTGTCTGTCATTGAAAAGCGAAGACGAAGATCAGGTCGTTGACATTGGTGTTCGTCGGACCGGTGATGATTAAATCGCCCAGGGCCTGGAAAAAGTGATAGGCGTCGTTGTTCGCTAAGTAGGCCGCTGCGTCCAGTCCCAGCTCGCGGGCCCGGGTCACAGTATCGCCCCAGGCGATGGCTCCCGCCGCGTCGGTGGGGCCGTCGGTGCCGTCGGTGGCCAGACCAACCACGGCCACGTTCTGCCAGCCGTGAATGGCCAGGGCTGCCGCCAGAGCCAGCTCCTGATTGCGTCCGCCTTTGCCCCTCCCGCGGATGGTGACCGTGGTCTCGCCACCAGCCACCAGGCAGGCGGGCGGCTTCAGCGGCCAGCCGTGCTCGGCCATCCCCTTGGCGATGCCAGCGAAGACACGGGCCACCTCGCGGGCCTCGCCTTCAATGAAAGTCGAAAGGAGCAGCGCACTGAAACCCTGTTCACGGGCTTCATCCACGACGGCCTGGGCCGCGATCTCGTTGCTGCCGACGATGACATTTTGCACGCGAGTGAATACGAGATCGCCCGGCTTGGGGGTCTCCGGCACCTGTCCGGCCAGTCCGGCCCGCAGGCGAGAGGTAATACTATCCGGCACCTCATCCGTGATTCCATATCGCTCCAGAACGGCCCAGGCTTCGGCGAAAGTGGTAGGATCAGGGACGGTGGGACCGGAGGCGATCACGTCCAAGGGATTACCCACCACGTCTGACAGAATGAGCGCGACTACAGTCGCTGGATGAGCTAACCGGGCCAGTTGTCCCCCTTTGATTTGGGAGATATGCTTGCGTACGGCGTTGATCTCGTTGATGGTTGCTCCACAGCGCAGCAGAATGCCGGTGAGTGTCTGCACATCGGACAGGGATATACCTGGACTGGGCAGCGTGAGCAGCGCCGAGCCGCCGCCGGAAATCAATACCAGCACCAGATCGCGTTCGGTGAGGCCAGTCAGCATCTGCGCGATGTGCTCAGCCCCCTGCCGCCCGGCCTCGTCGGGTACCGGATGTCCTGCCTCCACTATCTGGATGCGAGAAAGCGCAGTGGCAGGCAGGGTGTAACCATGTTTAACGTTCACCAACCCGGCAGTGATGCGCTCGCCCAACACTGCCTCGACCGCAACAGCCATCGGTGCCCCAGCTTTTCCTCCGCCGACGACAAAGATGCGGTCGTAATCGGCCAGCGGATAAGAACGTCCGCCTGCACACAAAACATCCCCTTCCAGGTACAACTGCCGTTTCACGGCTGCGTCTGGGGCTACAGCGGCCAGGGCCGCCGCTTGAATGGTGGCAATACTCTTGCGTCTGCTCTCGTTTTTGGACATGATTCTCATCCCTCAGTCAAAATGGCCGTAGGACAAGATATTATCTTGCTACATACATCAAGGCCGGATAGTAGACATCACGGCGGCAACGGCTTCTTCTGGTGTGGCCTGACCGCTGAGTACGTTCTGCACTGCTTGCTGCAAGGCGCGGCTCATTTGCTCGAAGCCCGGTTCCGTCGGGTATGGTCGAGCGTTCTCCAGTCGCCGGTAGGCGAAAGTCACGTACTCATCCGTTTGGTCCAGATATTCGAATGCGGAACGACGGGTAGGCAGGTGGCCAGCCGCCTGATTCCAGGTTGCGTTGTTTTCTGGATCAAGCAACCATTCCAGCAAACTGGCGGCCAGGGCCTGGCGGTCCGGGTCCTTGGTCACCAGGGCCAACGCCCAACCCCGGTTGATGGTCACTGCTTTGCCATCGCGAGTAGGGATAGGAGCAAAACCGGTGCTGAGCAGCATGTGCCGGTCACTCAGATAATGGGCCGAGGTGACATGAGACGCCGACACTCGCGCTGACAGGTATACCGGCCAGCAATCGGCAATGGATTTGTAGTCCAGGACATCGCGGGGGATGGCGCCTAGCGCTGCCCCATCGCGATAGAAGCTGAGCACTTCGGCCAGAATCGTCTGGTCTAAAGCCGGATGTCCGGTATCATCGAAAAACCTTCCTCCCGCACCGTAGTATTGAATCAGAAAAGCATCGTTTACCATCCCATTTCGCCCTGCCGCCGGGAAGATGTAGGTGATCCCAGAGGTTAAGACATCTGTCCAGGTTACGGGCGGCTTTTGCATCTTGGCCAGATTGTAAGCCAGATGTTCAATGTCAGCCTCGAACTGGATGCCCATGAGTTGTTCTCCGACCTGTCCGGCCCTAACGGCACTGGGGAACAGGTCCTCTCTGATCTCAGCACTGATCAGATTGTCGAGGGGCTGTAGTATACCGGCACGGGCTGCCGTTCCCAATTCTGCAGTGTCAATAACCACTATATCGGGCAGGATAGAAGGGGCGACCGCGCTGGAAGTCATCAGAAAATCGAGGATACCGCCCTTGCCATAAGAATTTTTCAATATCACATCCACAGCCACGCCGGGATGCGAGGCTTGAAAGTCAGCCAGTTCTTGAGCGAGGATCTGCCCGGCAGGCGTATCTGTTGAAGGGGAGTAGATCCCGGTAGTCCACAGCACTAAGGTTGTAGTTGTTGGCTGGGTGGGCGTGGGCGAAGCGGGCGGCAATGTGGGTGGCAAGGTCAGGGTAGGAGGGGGTGCTGTTGGAGTATCTGGTGCTACGGAGCGAGTGAGCAAATTGCAGGCGGTCAGGGCCAATGCGATGGAAATCAGGGCGACAGCCATTGTTATAGCGAGTGAGAAGCGGGCGGGGAGCCGCAATAACCGGGGCGCGGCACGGGAATGCATGTCTATGGTCTTGCTCATCACTTCTCCTGTATCCTTGGGGATCATATATCTATTATATCACAGTCGGCGTGCTTTGCCTAGCGTGGGTCGAGTTGCCAACCCGCCCCGCCTTGTCATTGATGGCGGTTCAGGGTATAATGGGAATACATTTCCGTAAACTTAAGACCGTAACGTTGGGCCAGTCACGGGGTTATCCTATAT
>JANLFX010000003.1 GCA_024653325.1 Anaerolineae bacterium | reverse complement strand
ACCCCAACTTCGCTCAGGGCGCAGCCCTTCGGCGGGCTCAGGACGCAGCAGCGGTTGGCCGCTACGGGACAAACTTGCCCCGAAACTGAAACGCACCCGTAGGACAAGCTTAAGTGTACTACAAAAAGTTGGACAAGGAAAGCAAATTACGCTATAATCAAACAGCTTGTGCTTACCATGTAACTCGATTAAACGGCAAAGTGGCCGCTCATATGGAGGAAATCATTATGACACCTATTGAGATAGTGCAGATCGAAGACGCAGCCGGGCGGGAGAGGTTTATCCGCTTCCCCTGGCAAATTTACCGCCACGATCCACTGTGGGTCCCCCCATTGCTCAGCTCACGGCGGCGGACGCTTGACCCGGCGCGGGGGACGTTTTTCAAGTATGGTGAGGCAGCTCTGTTCATGGCCCGCCGTGCCGGAAAGGACGTGGGCACCATTGTGGGCTGGATCAATCACCGCTCCAACCGCTATCTGGACGAAAAGGCCGCCGGATTCGGCTTTTTCGAGGTGTTGGATGATTACCCTGCGGCTGAAGCCCTGCTGACCACCGCCTGCGATTGGGCGCGCAGCAAGGGGATGACCGAGATCCGCGGTCCGTTCTATTTTTCTATGGATGATTGCCCTGGCGTTCTCATCGAGGGTTTTGATTATCCGCCGGTATTGCTCCTGGGCCATACCCCAGCCTATTACGCCAGCCTGTTGGAACGGTTTGGTCTGGAAAAGTATCGCGATGGCTATGCGTATCGCATTGAAGCCGCGCCGTTCAATAATGACCTCGGCAATCTGCCGTCCAAAATCCTGCGCGTGGCTGAAGCCGTGCGCCGTCGGGAACGCATTGACATCCGCACGGTGCGGATGAACGAGTGGGACAGCGAAGTCGCCATCGCCATGGACATCTTCAACCGTGCCCTGGGACACATGCGTAATCACGTGCCTATGGATGAGGGGGAGTTCAAACGTTTTGCCGAGAGCCTGCGCAGCGTCGTTGATCCCGATCTGGCTTTGCTGGCCACGGTGGATGGCAAGCCGGTGGGCATTTCCATCACCCTGCCCGATTTCAACCAAGTGCTGCGTCACGTCAATGGCCGCTTATTTCCTGTCGGTTGGCTGAAAGTCCTGTGGTACAAGCGGCGGATCAAAGTGGCTACTTTCAAAATCCTGGGGGTCCTGGAAGAATATCGGGCGCGAGGATTGGACTCATTATTCTACATCGAGACGGCCAAAGCGCTCTTGGCCAAAGGCTACGAGTGGATTGATCTCTCGTTGGTAGCCGAAAACAACGTGATGATGAACCGCATGGCCCGACGGTTAGGTGGAAAAATTTACAAAGTGTTCCGCACCTACAAAACGACGCTCGTGTAGCAAAAGTGCGACGAAGGTGCGATGCACTTTGAAGAGGTAGAGGCATGACAGGAAACAATGTCACGTCCGGAGACCGGGTACAAGAGGTGCAGCAGGCTCTCAGTCTGGGCTGGATCCTGGCCGAAATCCTGGGACGTTGGCGGCAAGGCATTCAGCCACCGCGCAAAACCAAAGCCTATGACCGTTTATCTTTCAGCAGCCACGAGGTGCTGCCCGGCGACGCCTTAAATATGGCGGCCCAGCGAGTGCTTCTCCTGGCTCGGAACTTGCAATTGACAGTGCCCCAGCCAAGTGCTGCTTCTGAGGTGACGATTGCTTCGCTGCCGGACTTGATTGACGCCTATATGACCGACCCGCAGGTCCATCCCTTACCCGATGTGGAGACTGTGCGTTCGATGTTGGAGGATTGGGGCCGCTCGGTGTGGATTGCGCTGGCGGCCCGCTCCCAGGACCTGGCCACTGCTTTCTCTCTGGGCGGCAGCTTGGCCGACACTTATTGGTATATGTGGCCGCCAGGCAGAACTACAAAACGTGTAGTGCGGGTCAAAGAAACGTGGCGAGATCTGCTGGCACGGCAGCGCACGGAAGAGTTAATAAGTCGTTTGCGCACGATAGAAAAATTCCTGCCACCCAACGTGGCCTCGGCGCTAATGCACAGCCTGGACCGCTGGGGCATCGCCGCCGAGTTAGAGCGCGGGCGCGATGGAAGGTTGCGCGTTTCCTACAGGCTGCTCTTCGCCTGGCGACGCTTTAGCTGGGCGCGACAACTGCGCTACAGATTGAAACTGCGTAAATTCGGGTCGCTCAGCGGGATGGTGATCTCCCTTTCCGAGGATGAGGAGCGCGCTCTGTACCGGAACCTGACCCGTCAAGCCGAGATATGGGGTGATTTGGTGCGCGGCGACCGCCAGCCGGAAAATTATCTCCGCCCCTCGGACTGGGAATGGATCAATTGGCTATCCAGAATCACCTACGCGGTGGCTATCTTGCTGGGGGGAGTGCTGGGTGTGGTCACGATGAGCGTGTTGCTGCCTTCATTGAACAATCTGGCTTTCGGCGTCTCGACGGCGACGACTCGGGCCTTGCCGCAGATCACCGGGAAGGGAACTGTAGCCATACATCTGGACCCCAAGGAGCTGAGCGCCTGGTTCTCGGTGATCGCCACCCTGTCCACGTTCCTGGTCTTCGTCGGCGGCGTGGTGGCCCGTTTCTTCCGCACGCTGGTGGGTATTTACGACCGGGTGCGAGCCTGGTTCGCCCGACGACGCATCCAGGCGCGGACCACAATCACCTGGCCTTAGCGAAGTCTTGCCTTATCCTCACGCGGAGCACGCAAAGAACGCGAAGATACTTAGTGGAAAAGCGGTCATAGTAACGACTTTAGTCGCTTTCAGAACGACTGAGGTCGTTATTACAGTAGCAAAGGAAACGTGGGGGCACGGCGCGCCGTGCCCCCACTCTTTCACTTCTTAAGTGCTAGCCTCCTGGGGAGCAAATAGTATGCTTCCCCGGGAGCAGTCTCGAACCCCGAGACCTACTCGGACGCCTGATTGGAAGCAGTGGCTATATGATTATGCCACTGAATTTCTAGAAAGGTGTAAACTAGGGTTGTATTTAGCCTTTGCTACTTGGCTGTACACCTTAGTCTTTCGAACAGTCGAGGACCCCACGCCTTTAGGCAAAGGTGCGACGCACTTTTGGAAGTGCGTCGCACCTTTCTGTTATGGCCTCAAGAGCTCCACTTGTGCAAAGTCGTCCGCGCTCAGGGCATCCATGTTCTTCTCTTGCGAGGCGGGATAGGTGCTGAGCATTTCCTCCTGGGTGGGAGATACCCCAGCCGGCCAGGCCAGGTCCATGATGCGGGTGTGGTTAGTATCGTCGGGAGCACCGCCGCAACGCCACTGTTCGGCGCTGGGCAGGATGTCGCGCACGCGGCGCACCCCCGGCGAGGGGAACCCGTCCTGGCTGAGCACCGCCGCTGCGTAACCCCACTTTGTCGGATCAGCCCCCTCGCCGAAGACGCTCAGCGGCACGCGGATGGTTACCTGCTGCTGGGCCGGGTCCACGATGACCTTGATCCCCACGCCGCTCATGTCCTGCGGTTTGCCCTGCGCGTCGGGGCGGATCACTTTCTGATGCCAGCCCTCCACCCAGATGGCGTAATCCCAGCCGTTACCCTCGATCAAAGCGGCGTTGCGGCCCTCCAGCAGCAAGCGGCTGCCGGTACCAGCCCCAGGGTCGGTGTCAATGTACACGTCAAAGGTCTGCACCGAGAGGTTGATGGGCGAACCCCATACGTTGTTGATGGGACCATACATCTTGAACTTGCATACCAGGTTCTTCTCGTCGTAACCCACGGTGAACTGCTGCAAATCGAAAACTTGCGGCTCGAAGACACCGTCGGTGGGGTAGGTGTAGCTGCCGGGGCCGTGATCGTCGTTCGCCGGGTCGTCCACGGAAAGAACCACGGTGGTCTTGCCCAGGTCGGGGATGATCACCTGCACGGGGCCGGTAGCGGGCACGCTCTGCACGTCGCGCTCACCCAGGCTGGCGATGGTCACCAGGTTCATGATGTCGCCGGCCTCCACCTCGCCCAGCAGCTCGAAAGGCACAGCCCACTCCAGCACTTTGCCCGTCACGGCCACTGCCGGCAGGCCCTGCGGGCTGGCCCAGTTGCCGAACTTATCGGCGGTGAACAGGCTGGCCTCGGCCTGTCCGTTCGAGATTTTCACCTCGGCCAAATGGCTGGCCTGAAAGCCCAACAGGGTCTTGGGCTCAGTGGCTGCCCCCAGCCGCGAGAAGGGAATGGTCGCCTCGGCGCGGGGCACGGAAAAGTAAACCCCTGCGTAAAGCGGGCTGCCCAGGTCCGCCCAGTTCTGGCGGGTGTCCAGGCGGAAGTAGAGATTTTTGGCGTCGTAGCCGTAATACAAGGCGCTGACCACGTCCTCGGCGCGGGCCTGCGCTCCACCGCTCACTTCATAATATCCGGCGGCATCCCATTCATCGGCGGGCTCGACCCGCCCGTCTACCGTTGGCGAGATGACGCCGGTCGCGCCCCGCGTGGGAGGGACAGCCTTGGCCGGAATGATGGGCACCGCCAGAGCGTCCGGCACCGGCTCGCCCAGCGTCTCGTAGACTTTCCTTTGCAGGGTGCGGAAAATACCGTCGAAGTACTCGTCCTGGCCCGAATCCTGGTCCGCGCCGTACCACCAGAACCAGTCCGACCCTTCGGCCAGGTACATCCAATCGAGGGCTTCGTTCAAAACCTCGGGAGGAGCTGTCTTGCGCTTGAAGAGGTCGTAGGCGGCCAGCATGTTGCGCGTCTTACCCAAGAGAGCCCAGGCCTGAGCTTCCTCTGGTTCGCCGATCCAGGTGCCGTAGTCGGAACTAAACCACGCTCCGGGCCACAGGTTTTCGATCTCGCGCTGCTGCGGGAATTTTTTGATGTACTCAGAGGGCGTGATGGTCTGGATGCCGGGGGTGTTGCCCAGCCGGTCGTACAGGGCGTGCAGGAAAGCCTTACCGTCGTTAGGGTAGTACTCCCAGGCGTTTTCCCCATCCAAAATGATGCTGACCACGTGTGGCCCCTGAGCACCCTCCTCATCCAGGCGGGCTTTGATGGCCTGCAGGCGGGCGATGAGATCGTCGGCGGCTTGCTCGCCATCCCAATTGGAGTACTCGAAGCCAATCAAATCCGAGAGGCGCAGGTCACGGAAGAAGACGGCTACCCGCGGCCCGTCCTGGTAGCGCACGTAGTAAGGGCGATACAGGGCATCGGCCTCCTGAACGACCTCCTGGCTATCGCGGGTGAAGCCGTCCAGGCCCAGGGATTTGGCCAGGACGTGCTCGCCGCTGGCTATCCAGGTGAAACCAGCTTCGGCCACCATTTTGACGATGTCCTGAGCCACCGCTCCCTCGCCAGGCCACAGGCCGCGCTGCTGGCGCCCGTAGTGGGCCTGGTAAACCTCCGCCGCTCGCGTCAGATGGGCCACCACGTCCGGCGGGTAGGAGAAGCGCTCCGGCAGTTCCGCCGCCGGGTCGCCAATGGCGGCCAGATCGCTGTTGTAGATAAGGGGCAGGATGGGGTGGGCATACGGGGTGATGGCCACTTCTATCTGGCCTTTGTCTTGCAGTTCTTTGTGCAAGGGAATAACTGCCTCAATGACCTCCCGCGCCTTATCGAAGATGACCGCCTTGTCGGCCTCGCTGAAGTCGCGGCCCTTATCCACTAGGCTCTTCAACGGCTCCTCGGCCAGGAAATCAGGGTCGAACCAGGCCAGATTGAACCACACTTGCAGGTCGCGGAAGTCCTGTTCGCTGAAGCTGGACAGTGCGGCTTCGATGGCCGCCTCGTCGCTGCCACCTCGTTTGTCCAGCAGTTCCTTGTAACGAGGGAAGCGCCCGATGATGTTGTCCCAGTTGGCGTCGAAGAAGCGGCGTAGGATGAAGCGCTTCTCGTCGTCGGTTAGCTCGGCAGCGGGCTTCTCGGCCAGCACCCAGTAGTTATCTTTGGCCCCAGCGGCCAGTTCGTCCAGTTGGCGGATGAGCACGGGTGTCAGGTTAAAAGTAATATGCCCCTTGGGGTAGTCCTTGAGGATAGCAGCCATGTCGTAGTAATCTTTGGTGGCGTGCACGCGCACCCAGGGCCGGGTGAAGACGCCGTTTTCGTCCGGGGCGTAATAGGGTTGATGCTGGTGCCACATCAGCATCACGTACAGGGGTTGCTTCTTGGGCTGGCAGCCGCCCAGCAGATTTGCGGCCAGCATCAAACCCACAAGTAAAAGTATAGACCAGCGTTTCATCGCTTCGACCTCCTGATTCTGTCCAGGTGACCGGCACCTCCAAGGTGCCGGTCACCTGCAAAGGCGAAGAAGTAAGGCACGAACGGCTGCGGCGTCAGCAGGCAGCGGGCCAGTTCTTCACCGGTCCAGGCCGTCTGGCCGTACTCGTGCCAATCGCGCCCGCTGACCAGGTCGTGCAGGCGGTAACGGGCCTGGAAGTCCAATCCTAACTCGGCTACAGGGAACTCAAAACGGTGGGTGCGCTTCTCCGGCCAGAGGTTGATCACGCCCCACACCACTTCACTTTTGTGGCGGCGGACGATGCTGAGCACCCATTCGTTATCGCAACCGACAGCGTTGAACAGTCTTTCCCCTTCCCGCAGCGCCACCGATTCCCGCCGCGCCCGCAGCAGGTGGCGGTAGAAGTCCTCCTGACCCTGCTCCTGCCCACTCCAGATCATGGGCACGAATCCGGCCAGCAGCAGGGCGGCGAACCCCGCCCGGCTGAGCTGCGAGCCGCGCCAGCCGTAGGCTGGTGGCTGGAAGCTTCGCGTGTCGTGCGTCTCCACGAAACAGACGCGCACCGCATCTTCCGGCAGGGAGGCGAAATGATCGCGCACCCACTCACCCCACTCCCAGGGGGTGAGTCGCTGCTGCAGGAGCTGGTAGGTCTGGACACAGGGTAGGTAATCGTAGGCCAGGTCGTGCGATTTGACGAAGACCGGACCGAAAAGCTCGCACAGCAGCACGGCCTGGGGGTTAATTTCTTTGATACCCTTTTGCAGCCGTTCCAGCAGGCGCAACACGCCCAGGTTGGTGGCGCTGGCGTGATAAGGGATACGCCGGTCCCAGTTGGGCTCTTTGCCATGTGGAGCATCCACGCGATAGCCGTCGAAGCCGTACTCGCACAGCAGGCGCAGACTCCAGCCCAGCATGTAATCGTGGTAGTCGGGATTGGCCCAATCGAAGGAGTAGGTGTCAATCCAGCCGTGGGAAGAGACCAGGCTGCCCGCCTCGTCGCGGCAGAACCACTCCGGATGCTCGCTCACGTAGCGCGCATCCAGGGCGCAGCCTTGGGCTACGAAATCCAGCAGCAGGCGCATCCCCAGGCGATGGGCCTCGTTCACCAGATGGCGGAAGTCCTCACCGCTGCCCAGCGTCGGCTCGAATTGCTCGAAGTCGCGCATGGCATAAGGGCTGCCGCTGCCCGTCCAGTTCTCGTCCCAGATTTGGCCGTTGCGGTTGTCGTAGGTCCAGATGGGCATCAGATACAAGGTGTTGATGCCCATTTCCCGCAGACGCGGCAGGGCCTCGGCCAGGCCACGGAAGCCGCTGAACTGACCTGGGTGTACCTCATAAATAGCCGCCTCCCGCACCCAGGCGGGCGGGCAGCCGTAGAGCGGGGGCAGGATGCCGACGCGCTGATAGTGAGCGCGGAAGGCGGACAGCGCTTCGTCCCACGAGCCATGATGCAACAGGAGGAACTGCGAGCCGCCCGCCAGTGACCGGCCCGGAGCCAGCCATCCGGCCAGGATCGGCTCGTGGATCAGGCTGACCGCGACGCCGTTGCCGTCCACGCGGGGCGTACCAGCCTCGACCTCGCTGGAGTACCAGCACAGAAGGGTCTCGCTGCTAGCTGCATGGTGCACGGCCAGCAACCCCGGCGTGCAATCGGGGGCATCCTCCATGGCCAGCCCCCACCGTGCCGGGGCGGCAGGCGCGAACTCCTCACTGGGTGAACGGCCAAGCCGTTCCCGCGCGGCTACCGCCAGGGGCAGACGGGGGCGCACCGCCGTGCCCGGAGCCTCGAACCGACACCCGTCCGGCGCACTGATGCAAGCCCAGGGCACGATGAGCCGCACACCGTTGAGCTGCACCTCGGCGTCGCCCGCGTTTTCCACCACGATTCGCCGCTCGATCAGTGACCCGCTGATGGTGTACACGTCGTGCAGGCGCAGCGGGCCCAGCTCAACCGAAACGCTGAACTTCACCCCTTCTGTTACCGGCTCGATGGTGTGGGCAAGGAAGCGTGCCGCATGTTCCGTTCCCAGCCAGCGCGTGCCTAATCGGGCGTCCAGGGTGGCGATGGGCTCGCCGTGACCGATCCAGTTCCCGTCGGCGCCGGGCGGACACAACAGATTCAAAGCCCCGTTCTTCTTGGAGAAGCCTATCTCCAGATAGGGTGTACAGAGCACGATGCGCTCTTCGGTCTCGGTTATGCTATGAGTGGATTGCATCTATCTCTCCCGGTATCTTCTCCGAAAAACGCTTCTGGCCGGTCTCCTGACCGGTCAGGGGCACGGTCGGGAGAGCATGCCCAACACTTGACCAGCAGCCAGTAACCAGCGACTAGCCCTTCACCGCCCCCAGGGTCAGACCGGAGATCAGCCACTTGCTGGAATACAAGAACAGGGACATGACCGGCACCATGACCAGGATGGAAGCGGCGGCGAACATGCCCCACTCGGTCTGAAATTGGCCCTGCAGGCGCTGCAAACCCAACGTCCAGGTCAGCATCGCCTCTTGCTGTAGCATGATGCGGGCCAGCATGAAGTCATTCCAGGCGGTCATAAAATTGAACAGGAAGACAATGGCCAGGGCCGGGGTAGAAAGGGGCAACAACACACGCAGAAAAGAGGATATTTTTGAACAGCCGTCTATCTCAGCGGCTTCTTCCAGGTCAATGGGAACGGTGTCGTAATAGCCTTTTAGAATCCAGATGCTGAAAGGCACTGAACTGACACAATAGGCTATCGTCAAACCTATGTAGGTATTGATCAACTTGAGACGGGCAGCCATGATGTAAATAGGAACCATCAGCATGGCCGCAGGGATCATCTGGGTGGTAAGCAGGAAGACCAATCCCGCCGACCGGCCAGGGAATTTCCAGCGCGAGAAAGCGTAGGCTGAAGTGGCAGCCAGGATCACGCCGATGATGGCCGTGGCCATCGTGATGACCAGGCTGTTCCAGATCCAGAGCAGGAAATCCTTCTCGGTAAGCAACCTGATGTAGTTGCCGAGGGAGGCGTCGTCGGGAATGATGGCCAGCGAAGTGGATAGCAGCCGGTTGCCTGGACGGAGGGAGACGCTGAATACACGCAGCACAGGGTAAACGGCGACGACACAGGAAAAAATCAAAGCCAGGTGAATCAGCAACCGTTTGAAGGGGCTGTCCCCGCGGCCAGCATGAAAGAAGCGGTAAAACGCAGTTCTTTCCTGACGCAGCTTGGCTTGAGCACTCATTCGTACACCCCTTTCAGACCGCCTGTAGCGCGGATATAGAGCACGGCGAAAATGAACAGGATGGCGAAAATGACGATGGCGAAGGCCGCAGAAAAGCCATAGCGGTTGTATTCAAAAGCCGCTCTGAACAAGGCCGTGACCAGAATGTCCGACGTCTCGAGCTCGTTCTGATTGATGAAAAAGGGCACGTTGAAATTGTTGAAAGTCCAGATAGTGCCCAGGATAATGGCCGGGGTCATCACTGGCTGCATCAACGGCAAAGTAATATTACGGAACTGCTGCCAGGCGGAAGCGCCATCCATCTCCGCCGCCTCGTACATATCCCTGGGAATGCTCTGCAACCCACCGAGAAAGATGACCGCCATGAAAGGGATGCCCAGCCAGATGTTAGTAATACAGATGGCAGCAAAGTTCCAAAAAGGGTTGGTCAACCACTTGATAGGCGTCAGGCCCAGACGAGTCAGCATGACGTTGACAAACCCGTACTCGAAGTGGAACTCCCCACGCCAGGCCAGGCAGGCGATGACCTGCGGGATGGCCCAGGGGAAGACCAAGAGGGTGCGGTAAAGCCCGCGCAGGCGCATGGGGCGGTTGAGCAACAGAGCCAGGGCCATGCCCCCGGTGACGTGAAACACCAGGTTTATAACCGTCCACAGTACTGTGTGGAAAAAAATGGGGAAGAAACCAACCTGTTTCAGCACGGGCTGGGTGAAAACCGTTTTGAAATTGTTCCACCCCTGAACCAGCCCAAAGGTGGGGTTTTTAAAGGTTTTCAGGCTCATGTTACTGAAAGCCAGAGCAACCTCAAAACCGATAGGGTACACAACCAACAAAGCTAAGCCGATGGCTGCCGGGGCTACCAGCATGAAGGGCAGCGTGTATTTACTGCGCAAAGCTTTGCCCAGGAGAAAATACAGAGCCAGTTCAATCACCACGGTGGCTACCAGGATAAAGATAACCGTGATGCCCACCTGTCCCAGGCTACGGGTGATAGTTTGAGGTGTCAATCCTCCCATCGAGAAACCTCCTTCCTACCAACACAAGCCGCTACCGGGGCCTTCGCTGCCAGGGGCATCAACAACCCCAGGCCTCCGGCACGTTGACCGTATGCCACGGATAAGCAGACGAGGAACGGGGTTTCCCCGTTCCTCGTCCCTAGCGCTTTAGCAGTCTATTCCAGGGCAGCGATACAAGCCTCGGCGGCTGCCTGCATGGCGGCAGCGGCGTCCTGCGGGGTCTTGGTATCGGCCAGCACAGCCTGCATCTCGGGCTTCATGGCGTCCCAGTTGCAGCGCATCTCCACGACGGTGGGCATCGGCGTGCCGTAGGTCATCTGCTCAGCCGAGCCCTTCAGGATCGGGTCACTGGCGATCAGCGGGTCACTCAGCGCTTCCTTCAAGGCCGGCAGGCGGGTCAGCTTTCTCACCATCTCCAACTGGTTGTCCTTGTTGGTGACGAAGGTGATGAAGTCTTTGACGACTTCCAGCTTATCGCCGGACAGACCCTTGGGCAGCATAAAGAACACGCCACTGGTGTAGGGCTTGGGCCACTGGCCGGTAGCCGTGACCTTGGGGATGGGGGCCACGCCCAGCTTGTCACCCAGAATATCTTTATAGCCACCCAGGGACCAGTCACCATTGATGATCATGGCTGCCTTGCCCTCTTTGAAGAGAGTATCAGCCCCGTTATAGTCGCTCTCTGGTGGGATGATCTTGGCATCATACTTCATGTCATGCAGGAACTTCAGGGTAGCCACCATCTCCGGGGTGTTGAGAGTGGGGGTCTTCCCATCCTCGGCGAACACCGCGCCGCCAAAGCCACCCAGCCAGGGCACCAGCCAGAAGGGCTCGGTCTGGTTCCAAACCAGGCCGTACTGCTCGCCAGAGGCCAGTTCCTTGCCTTTGGCGAACAATTCATCAGTGTCCTTAGGCGCTTCGGCGATGAGGTCCTTGTTGTAGAGCAGCATCAGGTGGTTGCCGTTGGCGATAGGCACGCCCCAGGTCTTGCCGTTCAGCTTGACGGCGGCCACGGCTGAGTCCACATACTTGCTCAGGTCAAACAGATTGTCCACCGGCTGGATGATGTCGGCAGTGGTGAAGGGGCCGGCATGGTCGTTGACCGTCCACAGCAGGTCCGGTGGCATGCCAGCCAGGCTGGCGGTCTGGAAGTCCTCCCGCAGGGTCTCGACATCCTTGTTCACCACCTCGAAGGTGACGTTCTCGTGTTGGGCATGGTATGCGTCGCATAGAGCCTTCACGAACTGCAGGGCGTTATCGGCCTCGCCTTCCTTGGTCCACAAGGTAATCTTAACCTCTTTGGCTGCGGCCGGGGTAGCCTTGGGGCAGCCGGTGAGCAGCAGGCTGGCGACTACCATGATGGTCAGTATTCCAACTAGCTTCTTCATGTTCGTATCTCCTCCTAGTAATTTGCATGGCAACTGAAATTCGTTCGCCCGTCAATGGATCCGAGCACTGCCTCTTCGCACGTGTTTTATACACATCCCCCCTTTCGTGAAAACACCCTCGTCTTCCAATACCCTGCTGACAGACCTGACTACTGACAATCAAAGGCCAACGGGTAGAGGGGTGGAAACGGCAAGGCTCAGTTGGGGACTGCGGAACATCTTTTCCAGAACCAGGGTCACGGCCCCCAGGGCCGTGGCCTCGCGGCCCAACTGAGCTTGCACAATCTGACAATTTTCTACGGCGGTTCGCAGCCCGTGGCTCTGCACACTGCGGCGGATGGGTTCCAGCAGCACATCCCCCGCCCGGGCCACTCCACCACCGATGATCACCAGTTTGGGATTAAAAAGGTTAATTAAACCAGCCAGGGCCACGCCGATGTGCCGGCCCGCCTCGTGGAACAATTGCAGGCTGAGAGGATCACCCTGAGAGGCAGCTCGTGACACATCGGCGGCGGTTATTTCCTCCACAGGCTTTGCTTTGCTCAGCATAGTTTCCTGTCCCGCCTTGATAGCCAATTGTGCCCGATGGGCGATAGCCGGTCCGGCGGCCATGCTCTCCAGGCAACCGTAGTTACCGCACCGACACGGCGGGCCGTTTTCGTCAATAGTGATATGCCCTATCTCCCCGGCACTGCCACTCTGCCCCCGATAAATCTGGCCATCAATGAGCAGACCACAGCCGATGCCTGTGCCCACTTTGATATAAGCCAGATTGTCCACCCCTTGACCAGCCCCATGGGCCCATTCCCCCAAGGCACCCAGATTAGCGTCGTTGTCCAGGTAAACCGCCGTTCCCAATTCCTTTTCCAGACGATCACGTAAGGGAAATCCGTGCCAGCCGGGCATGATGGGAGGAAAAATCACAGTGCCCATTTCATGGCGGACCGGGCCGGGTACCCCCAAACCTATTCCCACCACCTGCTCTGGGTTCACCCCGGCCTGCGCCAGGGCCTGTCGGGCCAGTTCTGCCACCCGGCAGAGACCTGCCTCCGGCCCAATCGTCAGATCGAAATCCTGCTCAAGCTCAACGATGATCCTGGGTTCCAGGTCGGCCACGATAACCACGACATGAGTGGCCCCTAATTCGACACCCACTACGTACCCGGCCTGGTAATTAAATTCAAGCAAAATGGGGCGTCTTCCGCCTTGAGATTGACCGATGCCCGATTCGCGGACCAGATTGGCGGCCAGGAGCTCGGTGGCGATGTTGGAAACCGTGGAACGGCTGAGGTTAGTTCGTTTGGCAATTTCCGCTCGGGAGATAGTTCCTTGACGGTGGATCAGACTGAGGACGAGGGCCTTGTTGAAATCGCGCATCAAGCCGAGATCGGCTGTCAGCAATTTCTTGCTCAAGAGGGCATTCCTTTCGTAGAACAGGTCTCAACCCGTTCTACATAGGCCAACTGCCGAACACAAGTACAGGAGCAGCGCAGCCCACGGATAGCGCCGAAAGCATCCACAATACAGAGCTGAGTATAGCATAAGACCAGCGGTTTGTCAAGAGTGCGAACAATGAGGATTGCCCTCACTGGCGCTCAGGGCAGGTCAGCGTTTGGGCGGTAAATGCAACAGGCGCAGAACCCGAGAGGATATACGGGGCTGCGCCTGCTTGTGCTTTCAACATTCGGGCCAGAGCGAGCCTACCGCTTGGTGTAGGTCGGGGCCTTGCGCGCACGTTTGAAACCGGGCTTTTTGCGCTCTTTCATTCGCGTATCGCGGGTGAGAAAACCACCACTGCGTAGCACGGGACGGAGGTCGGGATTGGCTTTGAGGAGGGCCCGGGCAATGCCCAATTGCACCGCTCCCGCTTGCCCGGAGATTCCGCCGCCCTTTACTCGCACCGTGATGTTAAATGCCTCCTTCATCCCTGTCACCTCTAACGGGGCCAGGAGGTTAGTCACATCCACCGCACGGAAGAAATACTCGTTTACTGGCTTGTCGTTGATGACGATGGTGCCGGTGCCGCCGGGGAAAAGGCGCACCCGGGCAGTGGACGTTTTTCTTCTCCCTACTCCTTCGTAATAAACGCTTGCCATCTACTTACTCCTCTCTACAGAACCAGCTCTTTAGGTTGCTGGGCCTGATGGGGATGCTCCGGGCCGGCGTAGATCTTCAATTTCTTGATCATCCGTCGCCCCAATCTGTTTTTCGGCAGCATGCCCCGCACGGCCGCCTCCAACACGCGAGTGGGATGCCGACTCAACTGGTCTTTGAGACTAATACTCTTCAAGCCGGCCGGATAGCCTGAATGGCGGTAGTAGAACTTCTGCTCCAATTTGCGTCCGGTGACCCGCACCTTTTCGGCGTTAACCACGATCACGTAATCGCCCACATCCAGATGGGGACTGTAGATCGGCTTATGTTTGCCTTTGAGGATCATAGCAATTTGGGAAGCAAGGCGTCCCAAGGTCTTGCCCTCGGCATCCACTACAAACCACTCTCGCTCAATTTCATTCGCTTTAACTGCGTATGTCTTCACAGCTCCAACTCCTTGAAAAACGTTTCACGTTTCACGAACATAATTCACCCGCATCAGACACAGGCCGTGGGGCGGGGCCACAGGTCCAGCCAGACTGCGGTCTGCCGCATGTAGAATCTGCACAAAATCCTGGAGCGAAAGCGCACCGCTGCCCACTTGCAGAAGCGTGCCCACTATGCTGCGCACCATCCGCTGTAAAAAGGCATTGGCCTCAATATCGAAGTACACAAAGGGACCTTCCCGGCGGCAAGTGGCCTGCAACACCTGACGCACGGTGCTCTCCCCCTGAGGCGGCTGCCCGAACGTGGCGAAATCATGCGTGCCAACCAACGCTTGGGCTGCCTGCTGCATGGCCTCCACGTTCAGCGGCTGAGGCCAGTGATAGGCAAACCGCCGGGCCAGAGGTGAACGCACCCATTGATTGAGAATGGTGTACCGGTACTCCCGGCTGGAGGCGCTGAACCGGGGATGGAATCCTTCCTCGGCCAGCGTCAGATCTCGCACGGCCACATCCTCGGCCAACAGGGCATTGAGGGCTCGCTCCAGTTCCTCCAGCGGATGTCGCCACCGGGTATGGAAGGCAATCACCTGCCCGCGGGCGTGAACTCCTGCATCCGTACGTCCGGCGGCGGTGATACGAATCTCCTCCTGGGTGACGGCGGTTAGTGCCCGTTCCAGTTCGCCTTGCACGGTCGGTTGTCCATTCTGCCATTGAAAGCCGCAATAGTCCGTGCCGTCATATTCGACCGTAGCCCGTACGTAACGGAAGCCGGGTGCCGATTGCAGGTCGCCCTTCTGCGTCCGGCATCCGCCCTCGCCCATCCCGCTACTCCTCGATCAATTCGATCAAGGCCATGCGCGCTCCATCGCCCTGTCGCTGGCCCAGTTTGAGGATACGAGTATATCCGCCCGGGCGCGTCTCGTAGCGGGGAGCGATCTCGCTAAAAAGCTTACTGACCACTTGCGGGCCATTCAGACGAGCGGCAACCAGTCGGCGGGCATGTACCCGACGTGCCGGTTCCTCCGCACTGTTTCCCCGTTTGGCAATGGTGATCAGGCGTTCTGCCTGACCCCGAATGGCCTTAGCTTTGGCTTCGGTGGTAGTAATCCGTCCGTGAAGAAACAATTGGGTAATCATGTTTCTATATAGAGCTCGCCGCTGTCCCGTGCTACGGCCCAGCTTGCGGCCGGCTTTCCGATGTCTCATTTCTGCTCTCCTGAATCTCCAATACACTGTTATCCAGAGCGTCAAGGGGGATTATGCCTGCTCTTCCCCTGATCTTATTATAGCCTCTTCACCTCGTACACCCGCACCCAGGAAGCCCTTGGCTGCCAGTTTTTCCCGCAATTCGGCCAACGACTTGGCGCCAAAATTGCGGATGGTGAGCATTTCCTCCTCACCTTTTTCTAACCTTTCCAGCACCTCGCCTACTTTGGCGATCCCCGTCCTTTTCAGACAGTTGTACACCCGCACGCTGAGGTCCAGGTCCTCGATCGGGACGTCGTAAATGCGCGCCGGAATCCCCTCCTCGATCTCCTGCTCCTCCTCCGGCAACAGCATCTCTTCCACTCCGGCTACCAGTGAGAAGTGCTGCACCAGAATGCGCGCCGCTTCCCGCAAAGCCTCAACGGGACGCATGGTGCCGTCGGTCCATATCTCCATGATCAGCCGGTCGTAGTTAGTCATCTGGCCCACGCGGGTCCGTTCCACCAGGTAGTTGGCTTTGCGCACGGGGCTGAATATAGCATCTACCGGCAACTCCCCGATAGGCGCCCGATCTCGCTCGCTGGCCGGGGAATACCCCCGACCCTTCTCCACCCGGAACTCGATTTCCAAATTCACGTCGTCCGAGTCCACTGTCAAAAGGTGCAGATCGGGGTTGACGATTTCCACCGAAGAGGGAGCATTGATGTCACCAGCAGTGACTACGCCCTCGCCACGTACCTCCAGGCGCATACGGGTTGGCTCGTCAGTGTACATCTTCAGACGCAGCTTTTTCACGTTAAGAATCAGCGTCATCATGTCTTCTTTCACCCCAGGAATGGGTGAGAACTCATGATATACGTCACTGACGCGGATGGACGTCACCGCTGCACCCGGCAAGGAAGCCAGTAATACCCGACGCAGGGCATTACCCAGGGTTATGCCATATCCGCTCTCCAACGGACTGATGACAAAACGTCCGTAATTTTGAGCGACGGCATCACATTCAATTTTAGGTAAAACCATATTGGACAAAGGTCACCCTCCCTGCCCTGGTGTCCGGCGAATAAAAGCGGATAATTACTTCATCCTCCTCAACTCATACCCCGAACCCAGGGCTGATAAAACTGGTCTTCTCCTTCCGATAAGCCTTCCACGCGGTTGGAAATGCCGTGCACTCCGCGTCCGAGCTGGACGCCTATCGAAAAGTATGAAGACTAGCGGCTGTAATACTCCACGATCAGTTGCTCTTTAATCGCAGAGTCGATCTCCTGCCGCGTGGGCATGTTCAACACACGTCCGGTCATATTGAGGGGGTCGAGGCTCAGCCAACTTGGCACGTTCTTCTCGTCCAGCACCTTTGCCACGTCCTTGAAGTACTTGAGTTTCCGACTCTGGGGCAGCACTGTCATCTCATCACCCGGTTTAACCAATACGGAAGGGATAGTCACCCGCCGACCGTTCAGGGCAAAGTGACCATGCCGGACGAGCTGCCTGGCCTGCGCTCGAGAGCTGGCAAATCCCAGGCGATGGACCACGTTATCCAGCCGGCTCTCCAGAATGATGAGCAGATTTTCACCCGTCAGTCCCTTACGCTGCAGGGCTTCTCTGTAATAGCGCCGGAACTGACGCTCCAACACCCCATAGATACGGCGCACCTTCTGTTTCTCCCGGAGCTGCTGGGAGTAATCTGAGGCACGCCCTCTGCGAAACTGGCTCTCACGCCCGTGCATACCCGGGGCATAGGCCCGCTGTTCCAATGCACATTTCGCACTAAAACACCGCTCCCCTTTAAGAAACAGCTTTTCGCCTTCTCGCCGACACAGTTTGCAAACCGGACCCAAATATCTTGCCATTGAACCTCCTGATTTCAGTGAGGAACGTCATGCCCGTGGGTGATGCTCACCCAGGACAATCCTGCACTATACCCTTCTCTTCTTGGGTGGACGACATCCGTTATGCGGAATAGGAGTCACATCGGTGATAGAGCGTATCCTCAGACCTACCGCTTGCAAGGCCCGAATAGCTGCATCCCGACCCGGGCCTGGCCCTTTGACGAAAATGTCCACCTCTCGTAATCCGTTCTCCATCGCCGCCTGCGCTGCCTGCTGAGCCGCCATGCGCGCAGCATAGGGGGTACTCTTGCGCGAACCCTTGAAACCAGCCGTTCCCGCGCTGCCCCAGGTAATCACGTTACCCTGCGGATCAGTCATCGTGACGATGGTGTTATTAAACGTAGAATGAATGTGAGCATGACCATACGGCACGCTACGTTTCTGCCGTCGTCCAGCTTTCTTACCCCGCCTGGTTGGTCGTCCCATAATCTTTCCTCCAAAAAGTCTTTACTAGCGAAGCTTCGCCTCAAACCGACGAGTCAGTCTCACCGCAGAGCACGCAGAGGGCGCAGAGCTTTCTCCATCTTTCTCTCTGCGTGCTCAGCGTCTCGGCGGTGAAAACTTGACTCACTTGTCGAGATTTGAGGTTATGAAGATGCCTAGTACTCGGTGCAAAACACATAGCGGCGGGCGGCCCTTCGTCTCTGCTCAGGACAGGCTCTGCCCGCTTATAAGGCCGACACCCTTCGATTCCACTCAGGGCGCAGCAGCGGTCGGCCACTACGTTTTGTACCGGAAACTAGCCTGGCGATTACTTCTTCTTCATCCCGCGGCGGCGGCCACGCCCGGGCACTGTCTTCTTCGGCCCACGCCTGGTCCGGGCATTGGTTCGCGTTCGCTGTCCATGCACCGGTAGATTCATGCGATGTCGCAGCCCACGATAGCAGCCAATGTCCATTAAGCGCTTGATGTTCATCTGCACCTCACGGCGCAGGTCACCCTCTACCCGATAGTTGCGGCTGATGATGTCCCGCAAGCGGCTAACCTCGGCCTCCGCCAGGTCTTTCACCCGCGTATCGGGGTTGATGTCCGCCATTTTCAGAATCTCGTTGCTGGTGGCGCGGCCAATGCCATAGATATACGTCAGGGCAATCTCCACCCGCTTGTTACGAGGCAAGTCTACCCCAGCGATTCGTGCCATGTATAAATCCTCCTACCCTATCCTTTGACCCTTCCGCACTTCCCCCGACCGAGATCGGGCCTCATCCCTGCCGTTGCTTATGCCTGGGATTTTCGCAGATAACCCGTACGACGCCCCGCCGGCGGACAATCTTGCACTTGGGACACCGTCTCTTGACTGAAGATGAGACTTTCATAACAAACCTCCAACTCGTTACTCAACCTATTACCCGTTACCCATCAAGCCGGGTGAGAATTTCCGGCTGTCCATCTGTGACCGCGATGGTGTGCTCAAAGTGTGCCGAGAGCTGACCATCTAAAGTCACCACCGTCCACCCATCGTCCAGGACGCGGGTGCGCCATGTACCTACCGCTACCATGGGTTCTAAGGCGAAAGTCATACCCGGTCTGAGCACCCCACCGCGGCCCGGTTCACCGAAGTTGGGGATCTGCGGGTCTTCGTGCATTTTCCGCCCGATGCCATGTCCGGTATACTCGCGGATCACAGAGAATCCCCGCGCTTCAACATAATTCTGAATCGCCGCCGAAATATCTCCCAGATGGTTGCCAACCAGGCATTGGGCGATACCAGCCTCCAATGATCCCGCCGTAACCTCCAGCAGACGGGAGGCCGTTGGTGATACCTCTCCTACAGCCACGGTAATGGCCGCATCCCCCTGAAATCCTTTGTAAATCGCCCCTACATCCAGGCTGACCAAGTCACCCTCTTTAATCGTCCGGGGGCCGGGAATGCCATGCACTATTTCCTCGTTGATGGAGACGCACAAGGCGGCAGGGTAACCGCGATACCCTTTGAACGAGGGAATTGCCTTGTGTTTGAGAATCGTTTCCTCTGCCAGCTCGTTCAATTCCCCGGTGGTTATTCCTGGCGCGATCTTCTCCTGCAAAAGGGCCAGGACTGTGGCTACGATGCGGCCTGCCTGGCGCATGCGAGCCAGTTCAGACGGCGATTTCAACGTGATCATCAATACCCCGCGAGTCTTATCTCAGCTCTGGCTGCCAGATTGAATGGCTGCTAGCAGATCGGCCTGCACTCGCTCGATGGATTGCGCCCCGTCAATTTCTACCAACAAACCCCGGTCTCGGTAGTACTCGATCAATGGGGTGGTCTGCTGGAAGTATACCTCGATACGACGGCGCTGAGTTTCCGGCGTATCGTCCGCCCGCTGGTAAAGCTCACCACCACACACATCACACTTCCCGGCGATTTTCGGCGGGTTGAAGAGTTCGTGATACACTGCCTCGCACTGGCGGCACGTCCAGCGCCCGGCCAGACGGGCCAGCAATACATCATCAGGCACTTTGATGTAGGGCACGATCCCCACCCGCCGCCCTGTTTCGGCCAGGATTTCATCCAGAGCCTGCGCCTGGGCAATGGTCCGTGGAAACCCATCCAGAACCGCTCCCCCGGCACAATCGGGCCGGGCCAGCCGTTCCTTGACCATAGCGATGGTCACTTCATCGGGAACCAGCTCCCCTTTGTCCATGTACGAACGGGCCAACTTTCCCAATCCAGTCTCGTTCCGCAAGTTTTCACGAAAGAGATCCCCGCTGGACACATGGGGTATGCCTAAAACCTCTTCCAGATAAGCTGCCTGCGTACCCTTGCCCGCCCCGGGCGCTCCCAAAAGAACGATGAATCTGGATTGAGCCTGCTTTGATTCCACGAACGCCCCCTACTTGATGAATCCCTCGTAATGCCGCATGAGAAGCTGGGCCTCAAGCTGGCGCATGGTATCCAACACCACGCCAACCACGATGAGCAGGCCCGTGCTGGTAATGAGCATCGTGGATGTCTCGGTCACATCCTGCACCATCCAGGGCAGGATGGCCACCACACCCAGGAATATCGCCCCTACCAGGGTAATCCGGCCCAATACCTCGTTGAGATAATCTTCCGTACGCTTACCTGGGCGGATGCCGGGGATGAATCCGCCCTGCTTCTTCAGGTTCTCAGCCAGGTTCTGTTGCTGGAAAACAATACTCGTGTAAAAGTAGGTAAAGCCGATAACCAGGACGAAGTACATGATCCAGTAAAAAGTGCTCTGGCCATTGAACAGGTTGTAAATGCTCGTAGCCACAGTCTTCACCCAGGAAACCCCGGAATTGGTAAAGTAGGAAGCAATCACCCCGGGCAGCATCATGAAAGACTGGGCGAAGATCAACGGGATCATCCCGGCCGAGTTCACCCGCAGCGGGATATGTGTGCTCTGCCCCCCAGCAATACGCAGCCGGTTGCCCCGCATGGCCAGCACGCGCTTGCCATATTGCACTGGGATACGGCGTTGTCCCTCCTGCACGATGACGATGACCAACACCGTGACCGCGGTAATGATCAAGAAAGCGATCAGCCCTCGCAGGTCGGTGGTGATCATCGCCCCCACTCGCTGCGGGATACGGGCCACAATTCCGCCCAGGATGATGATCGAAAGTCCCTGACCGATGCCCTGTTCAGTGATCAACTCGCCTAACCAGATGGCAAACATCGTGCCCGCCGTCATAGTCAAGATGGTGGTCAGCGTGGGCAGCCATGCTGAACCCGTCAGCCCGAAATTGGTAATGACCCCCTGATACTGCATCTGCATGCCCAGGCTAAACGCCTGAAGTGCACACAAGGGAATGGTCAGGAGATAGGTATACTGATTGAGCTTATTCCGCCCTGCCTCTCCCTCTTTAGCCAGCTCCTCAAGGGCGGGGATGATCGGCTGCAAAAGCTGGATGACGATCTGGGCAGTGACATAGGGGTACACCCCCATGGCCATCACCGAGAAATTGGACATCGCCCCGCCGGAGAACATATCCAGCAGGCTGAGCAACTGGTTTTTGGAAAACACCTCGGACAAGAGCTCGGCCTTAATATTCGGCACCGGCACGTGCGCGGCCAGACGGTAGATCACCAATATCAGGAAAGTGATCAGCATCTTCCGTCTCAGGTCCGGCAATCCAAACGCATTTCGCACCGCTTGTATCATCCCCATCCTCCAACCTTCCAGCCTTCCGACCTTCCAGCTACCACAGGCTATTGACCCACGCTATTTCTCTCGCATCCATTTCTGACCGAGAGATAGCTCCTCAACCACGCCACCAGCGGCCTCGATTTGGGCCCGGGCGCTGGCCGAAAAACGATGGGCCTTAACCGTGAGGGGTCGGTCCAGGCTGCCCCGCCCCAGAATGGCCACTGCCTCATCGGCCCGCTTAATAATGCCCGCCGCTGCCAGAGTCTCAGGAGACACCTCCGCCCCGGCTGCGAAACCACTCAGCCGGTCCAGGTTCACCGCCGTGTATTTCACTCTCCAGATATTGGTAAAGCCGCGCTTGTGAGGCAGGCGACGCACCAACGGCAACTGCCCACCTTCAAAGTAAGGACCCTTGCCCCCGCCGGTGCGAGCTCCCTGGCCTTTGGTGCCTCGTCCAGCCGTTTTGCCCTGACCAGCCGAGATGCCCCGGCCCACGCGCTTGCGTTTCTTTTTAGCCCCTTCCGCAGGGCGCAAATCATGTAACTTCATCATCCCCTCCAGCTCCAGGCCTGCCGCCTATTCAACTTCTTCCACCGTCACCAGATGCCGTACCTTGTGGATCATCCCCCGGATGACCGGGGTATCGGCCTTCTCCACCACGTCGCCCAGACGGTGCAGGCCCAGGGCCCGGATAGTATCTTTCTGTCGAACAGAATACCCGATATTGCTTTTCACGTAAGTGATGCGCAGTTTGCGCTCCGACTGTGATTGGCTTTTCGACCTAGACATTGCCCCGACTCCAATAAGGGCTCACCTCGCGGATGGATTTGTCCCGCAGGCGAGCCTCCTCCTCGACGTGTTTGAGTTGTTCCAGGCCACGCATCGTGGCCCGTACTACATTGAGGATGTTAGAACTGCCCAAAGACTTGGTCAGGATATCCTTGATCCCCGCCGCTTCGACCACTGCCCGAACTCCACCGCCAGCGACCACCCCCGTACCCGGAGAGGCTGGTTTCAGTAGCACTTGAGCCCCACCATACGAGGATATGACTTCATGAGGTATGGTAGTCCCTACCAGAGCAATGGAGCGCATATTCCGGCGGGCGCGCTCGGCACCCTTGCGGATAGCGTCCGGCACGCCACGGGCCTTGCCCACTCCAACGCCGACGTTGCCCTGGTTATCACCGACTACCACCACGGCGCGGAATCCGAAATGCCGGCCCCCCTTGATCACTTTCGCCACGCGAGTGATATCCACCACCCGTTCATCCAGTTCCTCGCGTTCTTCGAACTCCCCTCGTGCCATTCGACCTCCTCAAATCGGCTTAAAGCCCTACCCTCTTGCAGGTTTAGAACCTGCGGGAGGGTTTTTAAATTAAAATTCCAGCCCACCCTCACGGGATCCATCGGCCAATGCTTTCACCCGGCCATGATACAGATACCCGCCGCGATCAAACACCACCTGCCGCACACCGCGCGCCAGGGCCCGCTGAGCCAACACCTGCCCTACCAACCTGGCCTGCTCGGTTTTGCTCAGACCCTTTATCTTGTCCCTCACCTCAGGGTCTAAGGTAGAAGCAGAAACCAGAGTGTGACCCCGGCCATCGTCTATGATCTGAGCATAGATATGTGTCAGGCTGCGGAACACATTCAACCGCGGGCGTTCGCTGGTACCCCTCACTTTTGCCCGCACGCGCTGATGCCGCCGTTTCCGTGCCAGTCTGCTTTTTTCACTCATCATGCTTTCCTTCCTCAAGACCAGTTATCCACCACACCAGCCTACCGATGTGGCGCTTTGCCTAACAAAGCGTACAAGGCGCCGCTCACGGCTTACATGCCAACCTTGCCGGCTTTCCCAGCTTTGCGGCGAATGTGTTCGTCTTGATACCTGATACCCTTGCCCTTGTACGGTTCTGGCGGGCGAACTTTTCTGATGCGAGCAGCCACCTCACCCACCAATTCCTTGTCCACGCCCTCCACAGTGATAAGCTTGGTTTTCTGCTCAACCTGAAAGGTAATACCCGCTGGCGGCTTGAACTCCACCGGATGCGAGAAACCCACATTCAGGACCAGTGTGTTGCCCTGTAATTCCGCCCGGTATCCCACACCTTCCACCTGCAACACCTTGCGGAAACCCTGGCTTACCCCGGTCACCATGTTAGCCAGCAACGCGCGGGTCAGCCCATGAAGGGCCCGATGATGCCGCTGATCAGTAGGTCGGGTGACCACCAGATGACCATCCTGCAAAGTCACCATCATATCCGGATGGAATGTACGGGTCAGCTCACCGCGGGGGCCACGCACCGTAATACGATTTTTCTCAATATTTACCTGTACCCCTTTAGGCACAGGGATAGGCATTCTGCCAATTCGTGACACTGAAAACCACCTCCCACCTGCTTGTTATTGGCCGCCCACCCGCTTACCACACATAACAAAGCAACTCGCCACCGATGTTCAACCGCCGCGCCTGCTGGCCGGTCACCACCCCCTTGGACGTGGACAGAATAGCAATGCCCATGCCACTTAACACCCAAGGGATGCGCTCTTTTTTCACATAGACTCGGCAGCCCGGCTTACTCACCCGTTTCAAACCGGTGATCATGGGGCGGCGCTCTCGACGCTCACCCACATACTTGAGCCAGATGCGAATCATCGGTTGTGGACGGTCGCCAGTTACAACAAAATCCTGGATGTAGCCTTCATCCTTGAGAATGCGGACAATAGCCAACTTGGTTTTTGAACTGGGCACGGCTACATAACTATGCCCGGCCATTGAGGCATTCCTTATACGGGTCAGCATGTCAGCAATTGGATCGGGATTGCTCATTAAACTATTCTCCTCACTCGGTTGCGCCCAGGACGCAGCCCAGAACAGGCATTAGTGCCGTGGGCCTGCGGACAGCACACGATTGTTCTACCAGCTCGACTTCACGACGCCGGGAATCTGTCCCGCTGAAGCTAATTCGCGGAAACAGACGCGACACAACTTGAAACGACGAATATATCCACGGGGACGACCGCACCGCTGACACCGATTGCGCACTCGCACTTTGTACTTCCGTCGTAGCTCCCGATAAATCATGCTCGTTTTGGCCACATTTCCTCCTTAACACCACTATACCCTCCCGCACTGCGGGAGAATTTGTTACTGGAGTCTGGCGAATTTTGAGCACCGCTACACATTGTAGGCAGTTGTTTCATTGCTACAAGATGTAGATTCGTAGTAGCGACTTCAGTCGCTCTTTTCCGCCTGCAGACGACTAAAGTCGTCACTACAAGTCCAAAACGCCAGAGTCCAGTTTGTTAGTCGTAGGGCGGCTCTCCATAGCCGCCACCCTTGCTAACCCTTCCGAAACGGCATCCCCAACAGGGATAATAATTCCCGCCCTTCCTCGTCAGTTTTGGCCGTGGTCACGATGGTGATCTCCATCCCCCGAACCTTGTCAATAGCATCGTACTTAATCTCTGGCCACACTAACTGTTCATCCAGGCCCAGCGTATAGTTGCCCCGACCGTCGAAAGCATCGGGTGAGATGCCCCGAAAGTCACGCTTTCGGGGAAGCGCGATGTTACATAGACGGTCGAAGAAGTCCCACATGCGATCGCCCCGCAGGGTAACTTTCACGCCAATCGCCCTTCCGGCCCGCAGCTTGAAACCGGCGATAGATTTCCGCGCCCGAGTGATCACCGGTCGCTGTCCGGTGATGACTGTGATATCCTGCACAGCGTAATCCAGCGCCTTCGCATCTTGCAACGCTTCTCCCAAGCCCACATTGACCACGATCTTTTGCAGGCGCGGTACCTCCATCACATTACGGTAATGGAACGCTTCCATCATCGCCGGGATCACTTGTTGTTTGTATCGTTCCTTTAACCTCGGCATCTTTTATCTCTCCTCAACTATAGCGGGACCCAGGGCAAGCTTCACTCAATTACCGCCCGACAACGTTTGCAAATTCGCACTTTCGTCCCGCCACTCAAGTCGTATCCCACCCGGGTCGGCTTCTTACAAGTGGGACAGACCAACATCACGTTGGAAACATGAATCGGCGCTTCAAACTCGATGATACCACCTTCGGCCTGGCTGCGGCCCTCAGTAGGCATACGTCGCTGATGTTTCTTTACCAGGTTGATACCCGAAACCACTATCCGGCCTTTGCGCGGAAAGACCTGACGCACCGTGCCCCTTTTCTTTCGGTCCTCCCCTGTGATTACTTCTACCGTATCACCCTTCTTGATCTTCATGGCCTGCATCTCCTGCTTATGCGGGGGCATAGTGGCCTCCGCGTTTGTACGGCTAGAGTACCTCCGGCGCCAGCGAGATGATCTTCATAAACCCTTTATCGCGTAATTCACGAGCCACCGGCCCGAATATACGGGTGCCTTTCGGGTTGGTGGTGGTACCGTCGAGGATCACCGCCGCATTATCATCAAACTTGATATAGGATCCGTCGCTACGCCCATATTCTTTCGCCGTGCGCACGATGACCGCCCGTACCACGTCACCCTTCTTTACCGAGCCGGTAGGCGTAGCCTGTTTCACCGAAGCAACGATTATATCGCCGACATAGCCATAGCGTCGCCGGGAACCACCCATCACGTGGATACACAGGATCTCCTTGGCGCCGGTGTTGTCGGCCACTCGCAATCTGGTTTCTTGCTGAATCATCTTCTCCTCCGACGCTGGCTATTCGATGACCGGTTGGCTTTCGGCGCCCCCGGCCTCCAGAATTTCTTCGACGACCCAGCGTTTCTCGCGGCTTAACGGACGTGACTCCACAATCCGGACCAGATCACCCACCTGGCATGAGTTGTGCTCATCGTGGGCTTTGTACTTCTTGCTTCTGCGCATGACCTTCTTGTAAAGACTATGCCGCTGCAAACGCTCCACTTTGACGACGACTGTCTTATCCATTTTGTTGCTTACTACTCGCCCGATCAACTGCTTTCGTCGCTCTCTCATTCAACCCTCTCCTCTTCCTGGGCCAATTCACGCTCTCTCAGGATAGTTTTCAGGCGAGCAATGTCTCGCTTCGTGCTGGTCAACAAATTATGGTCTTTCAGTTGCTTGATGGACAACTGAAAGCGAAAATTCATCAACCGCTCGTAAGACTCATCTAACTTGGCGCGGAGTTCTTCCGTGGTCATTTTGCGCAATTCTCGAGCCTCCATTATTCCTCACTCCCGGCAATAAGATCGTGACGCATCACAAACTGGGTCCTGATAGGCAACTTGTGCGCTGCCAGACGCATTGCCTCCCGGGCTGTGCTCTCCTCGATTCCGGAGATCTCAAAGATAATGCGTCCGGGTTTGACCACTGCCGCCCAATGATCCACTGCCCCTTTGCCTTTGCCCATGCGCGTTTCCGCTGGTTTTTTGGTGACCGGCTTGTCGGGGAAGATGCGGATCCAAAGTTTACCGCGCCGCTTGACGTGGCGGACAATGGCCCGCCGCGCTGCTTCGATTTGGCGGCTGGTCATCCAGCACGGTTCCAGTGCCTGTAAACCATAGTCGCCGAATGTCACCTCGGCGCCACGTCGCGCCCGCCCCTTCATCCGACCTCGTTGCTGTTTTCGATATTTCACCCGCTTGGGCATCAACATTGCACCCACTCCTTCAGGTCAGGTGACAGCCACTTTGGAAGTGACCGTTGCCTGGCTATTCGATTTCCATGGCCTCAGAATCAGAAACAACCGGTTCTTCCACCGGCTTTTGCTGCAGGACCTCACCCTTGTAAATCCATACCTTGATGCCAATCCGCCCGTAAGTGGTGAGCGCCTCTGCCTGACCGTAGTCAATGTCCGCTCGCAAAGTGTGTAACGGCACCCGCCCCTCACGAACCCACTCCCCACGGGCCATTTCTGCACCAGCCAGGCGTCCCTTACAGGAAATCTTGACTCCTTTGGCTCCCAGCCGCATCGCCTGGCGGACGGCGCGTTTCATCGCCCGGCTGTGGGAAATGCGGTGCTCGAGCTGGGTGGCGATGTTCTCAGCCACTAAGTAGGCATCCAGGTCCGGTTGCTCTATCTCATTTACATCCACGCGAATGCGCTTGCCGGTTAATTCCTCCAGGTCGTTGCGCAATTGCTTCACCATCGCTCCTCGGCGGCCAATGATAATCCCCGGTTTAGCAGTGTGGATGATGATGTTAACCTGTTTAGGGAAACGCTCAATCTCGATCCGCGAAATGCCCGCCCGTCCCATTTTCTCCCGGATCAAGCGTCGAATCGCCATATCCTCATGGAGAAGGGTTGCGTACTCTTCACCCTCTGCATACCAGCGGGCATCCCAATCCTTGATAATTCCTAATCGGAACCCGGTCGGATGTACTTTTCGACCCAATGAATCCTCCTTTGCTGGTTACTGGTTGCTGGTTGTGATTGCTAGTTGCTGGTTCTTGTCACTCCCATAGGTCAACCACCAGCCAGCAACTGGCGACTAGCAACCAGCAACTGACAACTGGCAACTAGACTCTTAACCGCTTATTCCCCCACCTCGCTCAGCACCACGGTGATATGTGAGGACCTTTTGAGAATCGGCTTATAGCGGCCACGGGCACCCGCCCGCCAACGCTTCATCATCGGCCCTCCGTCCACTGTCAACTGCGAGATGTATAAGTCCTCGCGGTCCAAACCAATATTCTCTTCGGCGTTGGCTATCGCCGATTTGATCACCTTATATACCGGGAGCGCCGCCGCCTGGGGCATGTGCTGCAAAACGGTCAGAGCATCCACTGCCATCATCCCTCGCACCCGATCGGCGACCAGGCGCACTTTCTGAGGAGACATTCGCACATAGCGCACCACCGCTTTAGTTTCAAAAGCCATTTTCTTACTCCACTGCTCGTAATGACCAGCTCAATCTCACTGGCTTTGCTGCTTGATGCGGGTCTTTTTCTCTTTGGCCACGTGCCCTCGGTAAGTGCGTGTCGGGGCAAATTCACCAAGCTTGTGACCAACCATGTTCTCCGTGATGTAGATGGGCACGTGCCGTCGCCCATCGTGCACGGCCAACGTATGCCCTACCATCTGCGGGAAGATCGTAGAAGCTCTGGACCAGGTTCTAATGACCCGCTTCTCACCACGTTTGTTCATTTCCTCGATCTTCTTAAGCAGCTTGGCCTCTACGTAAGGCCCCTTTTTCAACGATCTCGACACCATCCACCTCCTGTAGCAAATCCCAATTCACCAATTTGGTCATTAGCTCATTGGTCATTGATCACCGTTTCTTACCCCGCCGGCGAACGATCCACTTATCGGTGGCTTTGTTACGCCGCGTCTTTTTGCCCAACGTGGGCTTGCCCCACGGTGATTTGGGCGAAGGCATCCCGATGGGTGAACGCCCCTCGCCACCGCCATGAGGATGGTCGCGGGGAGTCATTGCCGAGCCACGGACCGCTGGCCGCCAACCCAGGTGTCGCTTACGACCTGCTTTGCCCAGCGAAATGTTCCCATGATCGGTATTGCCTACCTGCCCAATGGTAGCCATACACCGCTGATGCACGAGCCGCACCTCTCCACTGGGCAAACGCACATGGGCATAATCCCCTTCCTTGGCCATCAACTGGGCCGATGTGCCTGCCGCCCGAGCCAATTGCCCGCCTTTACCCGGCTGCAGTTCGATGTTATGAATCAAGGTGCCTGTTGGAATATTGGCGAGAGGCAATGCGTTGCCCACCCGCAACTCCGCCCCCGGTCCGCTCATCACCGTATCGCCGACCATCAGTTCCAAAGGGGCGATGATGTACCGCTTTTCGCCGTCGGCGTAGATCAGCAAGGCAATACGTGCCGAGCGGTTCGGATCATATTCAATGGAGGCCACCCGGGCCGGAATCCCCACTTTATCCCTTTTGAAATCAATGATCCGATAACGGCGTTTATGCCCGCCACCCTGATGGCGGACAGTAATCTTTCCGCGCACGTTCCGTCCTGCACGTCTGTGCAAGGAGGTTAGCAAGGACCGTTCCGGTTCGGTAGCAGTTATCTCCTCGAATGTAGAAGCTGTCATCCCTCGTCGTCCAGGCGAGGTAGGCTTGTATACTTTGATAGCCATGATTACTCCTTAACTTCGCAAGCTGCTGGTACCTGGTTACATCCAGCCGGAATAACCCGTACCAGGGTGGCAGGCGATACCTCGCATTCGCTCAATGCTTGCGGCTTCGCCGCCCGCCACTCCACACCTTTTACACGCCCTCGAAAATCTCAATCCGCTGTCCCGGGGCCAGGGTAACGATCGCCTTTTTCCAGGCCGGGATGCGTACCACCCGGCGTCGGCCATAGCGTCCCATCTTTGCCGGCATGTTGACAATGTTCACCGCCACCACCTGGACGTTAAACACTTCCTCTACGGCTTTTTTCACCTGATGCTTGTTGGCCCGGCGGTCCACTTCGAAAGTGTATTGGCCGAGATAGTCTGCCTGCAAATTGCTTTTCTCGGTGAGAACCGGTCGCCTTAGAATCTCATAAGCGTGCATCGCTAATTCCTCCAACCTCAACCCAGAATCCTCTCGATTTCCCTCAGCGCGCCCAGGGGCATCAGCAAAAAGTCGTAGTCCAAAAGGTCGCGGACGTTCAGATAGCCGGCCCGCAAAGTGCGCACATCCGGGATGTTGCGCACCGATTTTTCCACGTTCTCGTTGCGCTCCGGTAATAGGATGAGCACGCTGGTATCCAGACCCAGCCGTTCCAGAACCTCGGCCATGGTCCGCGTTTTCGGCTCGTCTATCTCCAGGCGATCCAGGCAGACGATCTGACCGTCAGCGGCCTTCACCGAGAGGGCGGAGCGCAAAGCCAGGCGGCGCATTTTGCGCGGCATCTGTTGTTCGTAGCTGCGCGGCCGTGGCCCGTGGGCGACACCGCCACCTCGCCACAGGTTAACCTTCCGCGAACCGTGGCGCGCCCGGCCGGTGCCCTTCTGCCGCCAGACTTTTTGCGTTGTGCCGCTCACCTCACCCCGCGTCTTGGCCTTGTGTGTGCCCAGGCGGGCGTTGGCTAACTGTCGCAACAGTGCCTGATGCATCACCGCTATGTTAGGCTCGATGCCGAATATATCCTCACGCAGTTCAGTCTCGCCAACCGTTTCACCATCTGCGTTGTAAACTGCCACTCGCAACATTTATCACCTCTGGTTACTGATAATTCTTCATCACAGTGAGGCGGTAGCACCGCACTCAATCGTGGAGCGTTCGTAGTCAGGCACGCAACGTAGTGAGGTTGGGATTTGACCTACCCTTGCTTCCTTGCCTCTTTGATGATCACCAGCCCGCCTCGCGCTCCCGGCACTGCTCCCTTAACGGCCAGCAGGTTGCGTTCCGGGTCTACCATTACCACCTGCAAGTTCTGCGCCGTGACCCGCGCGTTTCCCATGTGACCGGCCATGCGCTTGCCCTTGTACACCCGTCCCGGCGTGGTCGTAGAACCAATGGAGCCCGGCGCACGTTCGCGGTCGGACTGGCCATGGGTCTTGGGTTGGCGGTTGAAGCCGTGGCGCTTAACCGTGCCGGCAAAACCGCGCCCTTTGGAAACACCCACTACGTCTACTCGCTCGCCTACGGTGAAAATGCCAACCGTAATTTTCTGCCCCTCTTCGTATTCATCTTTTTCGGAGATGCGAATCTCGCGCAGATAGCGCAGCGGAGGCATGTTATTCTTGCGCAAATGGCCGAGCTGACCCTTGTTTAAACGCTTGGGCTTGACCTCCTCGAAACCCAACTGGATGCCTCGATAACCATCCCGTTCTTTTGTCCTTTTTTGAACGACGAAGCAAGGCCCGGCCTCGATTACTGTCACCGGGATAACGTCCCCGCGCTCGTCGAATATCTGGGTCATGCCCACTTTCTTGCCTAAAATACCCTTCATATTTCCTCCACAGGGCAAGTTTCCCCCAGTTCCCCGAGTTCCCTCCTAACCACCCGTACCATCTTTTAGAAAACATCACAGAGGTAAAAGAAAGGGCCTCGTCAGAACTTACATTTTGATTTCGATGTCTACACCAGCCGGCAGGTTAAGACGCATGAGAGAATCAATGGTCTTAGAGCCAGGGTCAATGACATCAATAAGCCGCTTATGAGTGCGAATCTCAAAGTGCTCCTGAGAATCCTTGTCTACGAAAGGGGAGCGCTGCACCGTAAACCGCTCAATCTTGGTGGGCAGGGGAACCGGTCCTACCACCTGTGCTCCTGTGCGCTCCGCTGTTTCCACAATGCGTCGCGCCGACTGGTCTAAAACCCGATGATCGTAAGCCTTCAGGCGTATTCTAATTCTCTGTTTAGCCATAGTCTCTCTCTCACCATAGTGGGGCGAGGTGCAACGTGAGACACACCTCGCCCCATCAGGTACATCTGCTATTCCAGAACTTTTGTGATCACGCCCGCACCAACGGTGAGACCACCCTCGCGAATGGCGAATCTAGACCCCGTTTCCAACGCCACCGGCACAATCAATTCTACCTGCAAATTCACGTCGTCTCCAGGCATTACCATTTCGACGCCTTCCGGCAACGTGATCTCACCGGTCACATCCATGGTACGAATGTAGAACTGAGGCCGATACCCAGGGAAGAACGGTTTATGCCGTCCACCTTCATCCTTGCGCAAGACGTAGACCTGACTCATGAACTTGGTGTGGGGCTTGATGCTTCCCGGCTTGGCCAGCACCATGCCGCGCTCCACTTCGTCTCGGTCTATGCCACGCAGCAGGCAGCCCACGTTATCACCGGCAATACCCTTTTCCAGGGTTTTGTGGAACATCTCCACGCCAGTGCACACCGTCTTCCGAATCTCCGGGCGCAGGCCAACCATCTCCACCTCGTCGCCTGCCTTAATGGTACCGCGCTCAATACGACCGGTGACCACCGTACCACGCCCCTTGATGCTGAACACGTCCTCAATGGGCATCAGGAACGGCTTATCTTCCTCACGTACCGGCGTTGGGATGTAATCATCCACCGCGTGCATCAACTCCCAGATGCATTGATACTCCGGTGCATTCGGGTCGGTGCTGGTGCTCTGCAGGGCCTGGAGTGCACTGCCCCGGACGATAGGAATGTCATCGCCGGGGAATCCGTATTCATCCAACAGTTCTCGCAATTCGAGCTCCACCAGCTCCAACAGCTCCTCATCGTCCATCAAGTCACACTTGTTCAAGAACACCACCATGCTGGGCACTTCTACCTGGCGGGCCAGGAGCACGTGCTCGCGCGTCTGGGGCATTGGCCCATCCGGAGCGGCCACTACCAGAATGGCTCCGTCCATCTGGGCCGCGCCGGTGATCATGTTCTTGATGTAGTCACGGTGTCCAGGGCAGTCCACGTGAGCGTAGTGACGATTTTCAGTTTCGTATTCCACATGGGCGATGGCCACTGTCAAGATCTTGGTTGCATCACGACGGAAAGTCTTGGCATCAGCCTTGGCCACCTCATCGTAGCTTTTATAAGATGCCAACCCCTTCATCGCCAACACCTTGGTAATGGCCGCCGTCAAGGTCGTCTTGCCGTGGTCAATGTGCCCGATTGTCCCCACGTTCACGTGAGGCTTTGTCCGCTCAAACTTTTGCTTTGCCATTTAGATTTCTCCTTTCCATCAATTACCAGGATTTCTGGAGAGGCCACTTCTCCCCTCGTAGATCTAGACCACGGCGGGGAGCGGGCCCAAAACCCACCTAAAAATTATTTTGTTTGTCAATTAAATTCTTTCTCGGGTTCAAGTGGGGGGCAGAGGATAGCCCGTAAGCTACCGCCACCCACCCATCAAAATCCGTTCTTTTACTTCAGGGGCAACCTCAGAATAATGGTCGAATTCCATGGTGAAAGTACCTCGACCTTGAGTCAATGAGCGCAAAGCAGTGGCGTATCCAAACATTCCAAACAGTGGGGCAGAGGCCCTCACCACCTGCACACCACCACTGCGCGGTTCCATGCCCTCGATCCGGGCTTTCCTGGCACTCAGATCAGCAATCACGTCCCCGATAAACTCCTCCGGCACAACCACTTCAATCTTCATCACCGGTTCCAGCAGGGTCGGCCCGGCTTCCTGAACCGCATTTCTGAAAGCCATTGATCCCGCTACCTTGAAGGACAGCTCTGAGGAGTCCTCTTCGTGGTAAGAGCCGCCGACCAGAGTGGCTTTGACACCCACCATGGGATACCCAGCCAGCAGCCCGCTTTCCATTGCCTCCCGTACCCCTTGTTCTACGGCAGGAATGAACTCCCTGGGGATCACAGCCTCTGTGATACTCGACTCGAAAGCGAAACCCTTATTCTGATCCAGGGGCTCTACCTCCAGGATCACGTGGCCATATTGCCCGTGCCCACCTGTCTGGCGGATAAACTGGCCCTCGGCGCGCGCCGGGCGGGTGATCGTCTCCCGATAAGCCACTTGGGGTTGCCCGACCAAGGCTTTCACCTTAAACTCGCGGAGCATCCGATCCACCAGCACTTCCAGGTGCAGTTCCCCCATGCCGGAGATCAGCGTCTGGCCGGTGTTTTCATCCACCCGCACCTTGAAAGTGGGGTCCTCCTCGGCCAGCCGTTGCAGCGCTTCGGACAACCTGTCCTGGTCGGCTTCCGTCCGCGGTTCGATGGCTACAGAGATTACTGGCTCAGGGAACTTGATAGATTCCAGAATGATGGGATGACCGGCATCACACAGCGTTTCTCCGGTGAAAGTATCCTTCAAACCCAGCGTGGCCCCGATGTCGCCAGCGTAAACCTCCTGGATCTCCTCGCGCCGGTTAGCATACATGCGCAGCAGCCGTCCAATACGTTCTTTCTTGTCCTTGTTGGCATTGCGCACCGCCTGCCCGGCCACTATGTGCCCTGAGTAGACCCGGAAATAAGCCAGGCGTCCCACGTAAGGATCAACCGCGATCTTGAAAACCAGGGCGGCCAAAGGCGCGTGTTCATCAGCCCGGCGTTCTTCTAGCGCACCCGTCTTGGGGTGGACACCGGTGACGGGACGTACTTCCAACGGAGAAGGTAGATAGTCCACTACCGCGTCCAGGAGCGGCTGAATGCCCTTGTTGCGCAACGCAGACCCACATAACACCGGCACTAATTCCGCCCGTAAAGTCGCCTGTCGTAGAGCAGCCCGCAATTCCTGGGCCGTGATCTCACTATCACCCTCCAGATACCTGAGCATGAGATCATCATCGGTCTCTATCACCGCTTCCACCAACTTTTCACGATGGACCCGGGCTTCTTCCATGAGATCATCTGGAATATCACCGAATGCCTGGTGTACTCCCTGGTCATCCAGATAAGTGATGGTGCGCATCTCTAGCAGGTCTACCACCCCGCGAAAGGAGTTTTCCTCTCCGAGGGGGATTTGTATGGCTACGGGAGTTGCGGCCAGGCGTTCCCTGATCATATTGACCGTCCGCCAAAAGTTGGCCCCCGTGCGGTCCATTTTGTTAACGAAGCAGATTCGCGGCACACCATAACGGTCTGCCTGTCGCCACACCGTCTCGGACTGGGGTTCCACCCCGGCCACGGCATCGAAGATCACAATTCCACCATCTAGCACGCGTAAACTGCGTTGCACTTCCGCCGTGAAATCAATGTGGCCTGGAGTATCAATGATGTTAATCTGATGTTCTCGCCAGAAGCAGGTAATCGCCGCCGCGGTGATAGTGATCCCTCGTTCGCGCTCCTGCTCCATCCAATCAGTGACGGTGGTGCCTTCATCCACATTGCCCATGCGGTGCGTGCGACCGGTGTAAAACAACACTCGTTCGGTCGTGGTAGTTTTGCCCGCGTCAATGTGGGCGATTATTCCGATATTGCGTACTCGTTCCAGGGGGTATTCCCGTGGCATTCGAATGGCTCCGTAGCCAGGAAATCGAGTGATTCGGCAGTTAGTCCAAAGGAGCCTGCGCTAACCACCCAGCGAACCCAATAACCTGGAAGAGGGGGAAACTGCTTTACCAGCGGTAATGAGCAAAGGCCTTGTTGGCCTCAGCCATTTTGTGCGTATCTTCCCGTTTTTTAATCGTAGCCCCGGTACCCTGCGCCGCATCCATCAGTTCACCGGCCAATCTCTCCGCCATGGACTTTCCAGGACGACTTCGGGCTGATTGTACCAACCAACGCATAGCCAGAGATAATTGCCGGTCCGGCGAAACCTCTACAGGTACCTGATAAGCCGCACCTCCCACGCGCCGGGGCTTCACTTCCAGGACTGGGGTTGCGTTCTTGATGGCCTGTTCAAACACATCCAAAGGGTTACGATGCATCCGGGCCTGGATGATGTCGAATGCGTCATATAGAATGCGGGCCGCCGTGCTCTTCTTCCCGCTTCTCATCAACCGGTGGATGAACTTGGCCACTGTGACACTGTTATATTTGACATCAGGCTCAATTTTTCGTTTGGGAGGACGATAACGTCTCGGCATAACCTGCTCCTGAACAGTTTTCCCTTGGCCCTCGGTCTTTTGACCGCCGGCCAAAGCCTTGTTTACGCCCCACCGGGCTTCTTCTTAGGCTGCTTGGTGCCGTACTTTGACCGCTGCTGTTGACGATTCTCAACACCGCTGGAATCCATCGCCCCACGGATAATGTGATAACGCACACCTGGCAAATCCTTTACGCGGCCACCGCGCACCAATACCACTGAGTGTTCTTGTAAAGTATGACCCTCACCAGGAATGTAGGCCGTGACCTCAATGCCATTGGTAAGACGCACTCGGGCGATTTTGCGCAAAGCCGAGTTAGGCTTTTTCGGGGTCATTGTACGTACCTGCGTACATACCCCTCGTTTCTGGGGCGCTCCCTGCCTTATCCGCTGGCGTTGGCCCTTCAGCGCATTGTAAGTGTAAAGCAACGCCGGAGCTTTGCTCTTACTTCGCTTACGTGAGCGACCCTTTCTGGCCAACTGATTGATGGTGGGCAATGGTTTCCTCCCTTCTTAAATCGGCGAACTACGCTCTCGTTCCATTGAACGAGGCCATCGAAAGAGCCGCGATGGCCTCGTCCCAACCTACGCGCTCCAAAGTATTTTTAGACAACGAAGGAAAATTTTACTACAGAAATTTCTAAAAGTCAAATCTGCTCTATCTCTTCTTCCTCAAGGCCCAGAAATCCTAAGCCAGAACCCAGATGGGGGACTTTTTCTTGCTCTTCATCTTTCCCGAACTCAATCACCTCACCATTTTCCCCCAAGGCCTCTACCACCAGCCCTAAGCTCTGCAGTTCCTTGACCAACACCCGGAACGAGGCTGGTACACCGGGTTCCGTCACCTCTTCACCTTTGACAATGGCCTCATAAGTTTTCACCCGCCCCGTAACATCGTCCGATTTCACGGTCAACATCTCCTGCAACGTATAGGCTGCACCGTAGGCTTCCAGGGCCCAAACCTCCATCTCACCAAACCGCTGGCCACCAAACTGCGCCTTACCACCCAGCGGCTGCTGAGTAACCAGCGAGTAAGGTCCTGTAGACCGGGCATGCACTTTATCCTCAACCAAGTGGGCCAGTTTCATCATGTGAATTATACCCACGGTCACTGGCCGATCAAAAGGCTCTCCTGTCTTACCATCGTATAGTATGGTCTTGCCGGTTATGGGTACAGGCCAGCCAATGCGATTACTGACCTGATGAGCATAAGCCTTCAGCTCCTCACCTGCCAGATTGGGCGGGACTACTTCACCGTGTTCTTCTAACCACAGTCTCAAACAAGCTTCAATGGCCAGGTGATCATTCTCATCCTGTTCCACGATGCTTCGAGGATCATCCTCGAAAGCCAGCAGCATTTCGGGATCATATCCGCGTTCTTTCAGCCACTCTCGCAACACCGCCCGCCGGGCGTAAACCTGATTATAGGCCAGGAGTTCTTCGTCGTAATCGCAACCCAACTCTTCAAACCAGTGCAGGATATAGTACAGGCGCGCTTCGTCATCGGAAAGATGCTCGGTATCAATGCCCTCCTTCTTGAGCCAATCCCAGGCACGCAGGGTGATCTCCGCCCATGCTTTATCTATCATCCAGGCCCGGGCCAGTTCGGCCTCGATCTCGTGCTCATCGGCGCCATCAAAGACAGGGCTTACCGCGTAGAACCCCAGCCGTTCAGCAGCCCAACCCAGGTGTGTTTCCAAAATCTGCCCGATGTTCATCCGGCCTGGCACGCCCAGCGGGTTCAAGATAATCTCCACCGGTGTACCATCTGGCAGGAATGGCATGTCTTCAATGGGCACTACTTTGGAGACGACCCCTTTGTTACCATGCCGCCCGGCCATTTTATCACCCTCAGTGATCTTCCGTTGCTGCGCCACGCTCACGCGCACCAGTTGATTGACACCTGTTTGCAGATCCCGGTGTTCGTCACGATCAAAGATCTTGACATCCACCACTTTGCCCCTCTCGCCGTGAGGCATGTGCAGCGACGAATCCTTTACTTCCCGTGCCTTCTCACCAAAAATGGCGCGCAGTAACTTCTCTTCCGGGGTAAGCTCCTTCTCACCCTTGGGGGTGATCTTGCCGACCAGAATATCGCCAGGTCCCACTTCTGCCCCGATACGGACAATGCCGTTCTCGTCCAGGTTCTTCAGCGCATCCTCACCGACGTTGGGGATGTCCCGGGTGATCTCTTCCGGGCCGAGTTTAGTCTCGCGCGCTTCAATCTCATGCTTTTCAATATGGATAGAGGTAAACTTGTCTTCGCGCACCAGACTCTCACTGATGATAATGGCATCCTCGTAATTGTTACCCTCCCAGGACATGAAAGCGACCAGCACGTTCTGTCCCAAAGCCAGCGCGCCCTGGGCAGTAGACGAGGAATCCGCCAATACATCGCCTTTCTTAACCCGCTGCCCCTTGCTTACAATCGGACGCTGGTCAATGCAGGTAGATTGGTTGGAGCGGTTGAACCTGCGCAACTGGTAGGTACGCAGACCATTCTCCCCGGCCAGGACTATCTGCTGACCGGTAACACTGACCACTTCCTGGTCTTCTCGGGCCACGATCACCTGTCCGGAGGCGCGTGCCGCCTCATATTCCATCCCGGTAACCACCCTGGCCACCTCAGGAGTCAAAAGGGGCACTGCCTGACGCTGCATATTAGAACCCATCAAGGCCCGGTTGGCGTCATCATGTTCCAGGAAGGGAATCAGAGAAGCAGAAACGCCCACTACCTGCTTGGGTGATACGTCCATGTAATCAATTTTGTCAGGGGTTTCGAACAGAAACCGCTGGCTACGACGCACGGACACGCGATCCCCAACGAAATGACCCTTTTCATCCAATTCGGCATTAGCCTGAGCAATGGTGAAGTAGTCCTCTCTGTCTGCCGTGAGATAAACGATCTCATTCGTCACTACAGGGCGGATCTTTACTTCATCCAAAGGCAAAGCCGCAATCCGCTCCGCCAGTTCGCGAGTCACTTCCGTGCCCGCCTCGGCCACCACCTCTCCACTTTCGGGGTCTATAATTTGCTCCCGCAGGATTTGACCAAGCAGCTTATCGGCCTCGTTGGGCACCGTGCGCCCCACTTTTCGGTAAGGGGTCTCAATGAAACCATATTCATTCACCCTGGCATAGGTAGCCAGACGGCCAATCAGACCAATGTTTGGCCCTTCTGGGGTCTCGATGGGGCAAATGCGTCCATAGTGGGAGTGATGCACATCGCGCACATCAAACCCGGCGCGCTCACGGCGCAAACCACCTGGCCCCAGAGCGCTCAACGTGCGCTTATGGGTCAATTCTGTCAGAGGATTCGCCTGATCCATGAACTGGGACAACTGGCTGGAGCCGAAGAACTCGCGCACGGCAGCCACCACCGGACGGATATTGATCAACGCTACCGGGGTCATTTCCTCGGCTTCCCGAATGCTCATGCGCTCTCGCACCACACGCTCCATCCGCCGTAAGCCGATGCGCAATTTATTCTGGATCAGCTCCCCGACCGTCTTCACCCGCCGGTTGCCCAGGTGGTCAATGTCATCCGGATCCGCCAGGCCGTTGTTTACCCGGATCATCCTTTCCACCACCCTGACCAGATCCAACTTGGTCAGTATACGGTGATGGGATGGGATGTCCAATCCCAGGCGCTGATTAAGCTTATAACGCCCCACTCGTCCAAGATCATAACGCCGTTGGTCGAAAATCTGCGAGACCAGGTACTCCTCAGCGTTTTCCAACGTGGGTGGGTCCCCTGGTCGCATGCGCTTGTAGAATTCCAGCAGTGCTTCTTGGGCTACCGTGCGACCCTCTTTAGGTTCCCACGCTGGTTCCTGACGGATCGTGGCAGTGATGTATTGATGGTCCGGATGGGTATCCGATTCAGCAAAAAGGGCCCGTAGTTCCTCGTCACTACCCTCCTTCAGCACGTCGGTCCCCATTCCATCGTCTACCGCCGCCAGAGCCCGTAACAAGATGGTGACCGGGATAGTGCGTTTGCGGTTAAACTTAAGAGTCAGGTAGTCACTTTTGCGGGTTTCAAACTCCATCCAGGCCCCTCTATCTGGAATGAGCTTGGCCTGGCTGAGCAGGCGTCCTGTGGTGCGATCTTCTTCAGCATCAAAATAAACGCCTGGAGAACGAATGAGCTGGCTGACTACCACCCGCTCAGTGCCGTTGATGATGAATGTGCCGTTCTCGGTCATCAGCGGGAAGTCGCCCAGAAAGATCTCGGATCGGATATGTTCGTCAGTCTCCTTGTTATGCAGGTCAACCTCCACATACAAAGGAGCGGCGAAGGTCATATCTCGTTCCAGGCATTCCTGCTCTCCGTATTTCGGCTCTTCGAAACGATAGGTCAAACCCAGTTGCTTACTGACAGGATCATGGTAAGCCGGGAAGTGCAAAGAGATCAGACCATTAAAACTCTCGATGGGAGAGATTTCATCAAATAGTTCCAGCAGACCCTCTCTTTTGAACCAGTCGAACGAGTCTAATTGCACATCAATTAAGCCAGGCAACGGATGTACATCTGCGATCCGGGCATATGATTTGTAATGCGCATTCCGATTCATCTACCACCCACTCCTTAAATTATCATTACCCCCTATGAGATCAAGACCCAACGGTCAGGATCACCGTTCTTCGAATGTATAAAAGCTGACAGGAGTTACCATTATGGGGGATGCAACAAATCCGAGCTGAGCCTTCGTTGCTTCCACCGGCGCTACATCTCCGTGCAAATTGCACGGTCAGACCATAAAGACACGCCGTTGGGCCCGCTCCATTGCAGGGGGGAAGTCAGAAGGAGATTCAATTGAATTTACCTATAACAGCAAAAAACCCAATACGTATGTCTGACCGCTACGCAAATTGGGTTGCTATTCTTCTTGCATCAGATTATTATACTACTATAAATCAAATTGTGTCAAATATTTTTCCGCGCTTTTTATCTTCTTAATCACTACCCAAAGTTATACTACATATAGCATTTTTCTTCCCCATCAGCCACAATAAGTGGTATGCTCCGCCGCGCTCTTGAAAGGGAAGCTCACCGTCTGCGCGTCCGTTCTTATGCTTAGCGATTTACCGAGAAATATGCACACAGAGGCCAGGCGGCGTGCTGCAGCTATCACCCGTGGACCGATGTTTTGGCCTCGGCGCTGGCCCGCGAACGCACTACATAAGCGATAATTCCAACCACAGACAGTGCTGAGCCTAATGCGGCTGCCCCTATCAGCAGGCCATGCCTGGCCGATAAAGGGGTTCGCAGCCGTTTGCCGCTGGCCATAGCTAATAGATTGCGATGTAAATCTTGCACGAAAGCAGGTGAAGGCTCCACCGGCAAAAGAGAGGCCCTCACCTTCTCCGCCACAACCAATAAAGGTTCCCACTCCTCATGTGTCCTGGAATTCATAGCTTTATGTCCTCTGATTTCTCTACGTACAATAATCCAAGTCCTTCATCCGCAAGGTCTGTATTTCGAGTTGTATTCCATACTCTTGAGGTAAGTGACTTTTTTTCTTATCCAATGCGAAGCACTGGCGCGAACTCAACCTGTCTCTCCAACCTCATCCCTGTTAATCAGCTCTTCCCGTAAGACCAATAAGGTACGATGATACAAAGACTTAATCGCTCCTTCGCTACGCCCCATCACCTGCCCAATCTCCGTATTGGACAACCCTGCGGTGAATTTGAGAATAAGGAGTTGTTGGCGGTCAGGCGGCAATCTTCTGATAGCTTTCAGCAAATCGTTACGCTCTTCTTTGGCCTCTATCAGACTCTCCGGAGTGATCTTGCGTTGGCTGATCGAGAGGAGTTCATCGAGGGCTATCATTTTACGGCGGCTGCGATCCCGATGCCAGTTGGCGACTTGATTATGGGCAATGCGGTACAGCCAAGCCGAGAATGGCACGCCCTGACTCTGATAGCGACCGATATTGCTCAGAGCATAATAGAAAGTACGGGCAGTAAGGTCTTCTGCATCATGATGGTTTCCCGTACGATAATAAACATAGTTGTAGATTTGCTTCACATAGCGCTGGTACAGCAGCCCAAAAGCGGCAGGGTCCTCCTTGGCCCTTTCCACCAAGGCTTCCTCAGTTTCATCACAGGACACTGGACGGGTTCCTTCCCAGCGGTTCTTCCAGTGCTCCTAAATAGAAACACCGGAGACCGGTTTCCGTTACGGTTTCATTATCCGCTCTTCTTAAAGTATAGCAGAGTTGACGAAGAAGTCAACCAGAACACCTGTGGAGTAACCATGCCCCCTGAACGCCGCTTTACTTTTTGAGACGCTTGGTATAGAATTAAATTGCGCCAAAAAGAAGGCCTGCACGTCGGTAAGGAGAAAGTGTGCTAACCTATAAAGCCGCTCTAGATTATCTCTATAGCTTCACAGATTATGAGAAAAAAACGGAATTCCTATATTCCCCGGAGCATTTCAATCTGGAGCGAGTGGTTCGCTTATTGTCATTGCTACATAATCCTCACCAGAAGTTTCGCTCTGTGCACGTAGCCGGTACCAAAGGTAAGGGCTCTACCTCGGCCATGATCGCTGCGGTTTTGCGGGCAGCCGGCTACCGGGTGGGATTGTACACCTCTCCCCATCTCCACACCTTTCGGGAACGCATCCGCATAGACGACGAAATGATCTCCGAAAGTGCCGTAGCCGCACTCGCTGAACGGCTGCAACCGCTGATCGCCCAAGTTCCCGTCCTGACCACGTTCGAAATCATTACCGCTCTGGGCTGCGAATATTTTGCGGAAAGGGCGGTGGACCTGGCCGTGCTGGAGGTGGGATTGGGGGGACGCCTGGACGCGACTAACGTGGTTACACCACTGGTTTCAGTGATCACGCCCATTAGTTTCGACCACGTTCAGTATCTGGGGAATACTCTGACCGCCATTGCCACTGAGAAAGCAGGCATCATCAAACCAGGTGTGCCCGTAGTCAGTGCACCGCAGCCTGACGAGGCATTGTCCGTGATAGAGATGGTTTGCCAAAATCGAGGAGCACCACTTACCGTAGCCGATCACGTTTGGGAATGGCGTCCGGGGAAAGTCACCCCTGATGGTCAGGTTTTCTCCGCCCGCCGCAAAGGTGGCCCGTGGATTACTTATCATTTGCCACTGTTGGGCCATCATCAACTGGTCAACGCCGCAACCGTCCTGACCACGATAGATGTGCTACGGCATGAGGGCATTGACATCTCCGCCCAGGCAGTGGCCAATGGCCTGGCAGGAGTGCACTGGCCTGGGAGAATGGAGGTAATGAGCCGTCGGCCGTGGGTGATAGTGGACGGAGCACACAATGGGGATTCAGCTCAAAAACTGGCCGCAGCTTTGCCAACCATTTTCCATTATCGGCGACTGATATTGGTCTACGCGGCCCTGGCCGGGCACAGCGTTCCCGATATGTTAACCGCACTTTTGCCCATCGCTGACCGGGTAATTCTCACCCGGGTAAGCAACCCGCGAGCCCTCGACCCAACAGATTTGCTGGCTGAGGTCCAGGCCCAGGGCAGGACGGCGGAGTGCGTAATTCCTGTGGAAGCGGCTTTGAAACGGGCTTTACAAATCGCCAGGGCGGAGGACCTGGTTTGCGTGACCGGTTCTCTCTACGTAGTAGCCGACGCACGCGCAGCCTGGTACAAGTATATCGGCGTTCCAGGGCCACAGACCGATCCGTAATACGGTATCAGGTGACAGTCACCTTTGAGGTGACTGTCACCTGAGTTGCCTAATTGCAAAAGTGTGGTATATTAAAAACAAAGATGAACGATTAAACCCGTGGATCAATTCCCGGGTTGTCCGTTGTGACGGAGGATGGAAATGAACGAGGATTTGGAAACACTGTTAAGGGGGTTACGCGAGTTCGAACGACGCGAAGTTGAAGAAGTAAACGAGGAAAGCGAGGATATGCGAGTTTATCCCGTGCTGGCCGTGCGGGACACGGTGATGTTTCCTCACATGGTTTCTCCCCTCTTTGTGGGACGTGATCGCTCCCTCAAGGCCGTGGATGCAGCCATGGCCGATGGAGATACGATTATAGTGGTGGCCCAGCGAGATCCAACTGTACAAGACCCGGGTCCAGAAGACCTTTACGACATAGGAACCGAGGTGGAGATTGTGCGCATGTTACGCCTGCCCGATGGCACAACCAGCATTCTGGCCCAGGGCAAGCAACGAGTGGCCATTCTAGACTATGTGCAGATCACCCCCTACCTCATGGCGAGTGTACGGCCCATCATCGAGTTCAGCGAGAAGGACCTCTCTACCGAGGCTTTGATGCGGGCAGTACTGGCCTTGTTTGAAAAGTGCGTGCAACTGAGCCACACTATTCCGGAGGACACCTATGTGTTCGCCATGAACGTGGATGAACCGGGATGGCTAGCAGATTTGGTAGCTTCCACCCTGGAGCTTGACCTCGACGAGCGGCAAAGCATCCTGGAAACGATTGACCCATCGGTGCGCCTGCAAAGACTGAGCATCATGCTGGCCAGAGAATTGGATGTCCTGGAGCTGGAGAACCGCATCCACACCCAGGTGCAGCAGGAAGTAGACCGCTCTCAACGCGAGTACTTCCTGCGCGAACAGATGAAAGCTATCCAAAACGAATTGGGAGAAGGAGATACTTTCACCCAGGAGATTAATGAGCTACGAGAGAAAATTGCCGCTTCTGATATGCCGGGCGAGGTCCGGGAAAAAGCTGAGAAAGAGGTAGAGCGGCTGGCAGCCATGCCGCCTATGGCTCCGGAAACCGGGATCATCCGCACGTATCTGGACTGGCTGTTAGAATTACCGTGGAGCAAAGCCACCGAAGATAACGTGGACATCGCCGCTGCGGCGCGGATGCTGGAGGAAAGTCACTATGGCCTGACCCAGGCCAAGGAACGCATCCTGGAATACATCGCTGTGCGCAAGTTGGCGGCCAATAAAATGCGCAGCCCAATCCTCTGCTTCGTCGGGCCACCGGGCACAGGCAAGACCTCGCTGGGCAAGTCTATCGCGGACGCATTGGGACGCAAATTCGTGCGCGTCAGTCTGGGGGGCATTAGGGATGAGGCTGAAATTCGTGGCCACCGCCGAACTTACATCGGCGCCCTGCCCGGCAGGATTATCCAAACGATGTGTCGCGCAGGCACCATCAACCCCTTGTTCATGCTCGATGAGATTGACAAGGTGGGTATTGATTTCCGCGGCGACCCCAGCGCAGCCTTGCTGGAAGTCCTGGACCCGGAGCAGAACTTCGCCTTCAGCGACCATTACCTGGAAGTGCCTTATGACCTTTCCAAGGTAATATTCATCACCACAGCCAATCTCCTGGACCCAATCCCGCCTGCCCTGCGAGATCGGATGGAGGTTATCGAATTTCCCGGTTACATCGAGGAAGAGAAGATACACATCGCTCGCCGTTTTCTTATCCCCAAGCAGTTGGAGGAACACGGCCTGCCGGCAGGACGATTACACTTTTCAGACGCGGCCCTGAAATCCATCATCCGCGAGTACACTTACGAGGCCGGGGTGCGCAATCTGGAGCGGGAAATCGCTAATATCTGCCGTAAGGTGGCCCGCCGGGTGGCAGAGGGTAAACGCGCCCCCACCAATATCACCAGTCAGTCCCTGGTCAAATTCCTGGGCCCGCCTTATTACACCTTTGGGATCGCAGAGCGAGAAGATGAGGTAGGGGTGGCTACCGGTGTGGCCTGGACCGCGGCTGGTGGTGATTTGATGCCAGTGGAAGTCACCCTGATGGAAGGCAAGGGTTCGTTGCTTCTTACCGGACAGCTCGGTGAGGTGATGCAAGAGTCGGCTCAGGCCGCGCTTAGCTACGCGCGCTCCCATGCCAAAGAGTTGGGAATTAAGGACAGACGCGATTTTGACCGCCTGGACATCCACATCCACATCCCGGAAGGTTCGATTCCTAAGGACGGCCCTTCGGCAGGGATTACTATCGCCACGGCCTTGATCTCGGCTCTCACTGGCCGTCCGGTACGTCGTGACGTGGCCATGACCGGTGAGATCACCCTACGGGGCAAAATATTGCCTATCGGTGGTTTCAAGGAAAAGGTATTGGCTGCCCATCGCGCCGGCCTGCGCGTTGTGCTGGTGCCTAAAGAAAACAAGAAGGACCTGGTCGAGCTACCCAAGAAAGCCAAGCGCGACCTAAGGTTTATTTTCGTAGAGCGAATGGACGAAGTGTTAGCCGAATCACTGCTGCCGGCACCACCAACCTCTCACAAGCGAGTCGGCACGAAAAGCCGACGCAGCTCGTCCCGCGGGAGCGAGCAGTCGCCAGCGAATGATTAGTAGGACAGGCTTAAGCCTGTCCTACCCCCTATAAGGGGCTTGGAAGTGTCCAGACACGCGACAGGGCTGTTTTCAATAGCCTTTTTTCTCCACCTGCTGGGCGCCAGCTTGATGGCACTGGCTCTCCCAGGGTGTAATCCTATCAAACGCGAAGATCCGCGCCTGGATTTCACTAAAATCCTGCCAGAGGGGTTGCAGGCCCAGCAGGTGGAACGGCTGGATACCGATAGCGACGGTCGTCTGGATTGGGTGCTATTTTATCGGTACAAAGCGCCTGGCGCCCAGGCAGACCAGCTTAGTCCCATCGCTGCTGCAGTGTACCATGCTGAAATGCCGAAAGATGGCAAACAACTGCCGGAAATCGTGCCCTATTCTCTGAACCCACCGGACGGACGTTATCTGGGCGAGAATCCCTGCCAGGCACGGATGGCCGACGTGATTACCAAAAACAAGGGCCTGGAAGTGGTGATCGAAAGCGTGAATGCCGACGGGTTGGTCACCGACGCGGCTATTTTCACCTGGCGGGGAAGCAAAAGCGCCGAAGAAACCCTGCCCGGATACCGGTGTCTGGGAGTTTTCCACGCCCATGGGCACATAGCAATAAACACCGACGAGGTGGTTGTTAAAGAGTACGCTGAAGACCGCAGCCAGTTGGCGGTGCGGCGCGTCTACCGTCCACAGAACGGGACCTACCTCAACGAATATGATCAATTGTATCCCTCCATCGAGCGCAATCTGGAATTTGCAGCCGGCAAACCCAAAGATGTAGCCGCCTCTCCCCACCCGGAAAGTATTATCCTGGCCTTTTACGAAGACCTCAACACCGACACCGCGCTGGATTATCTGAGCAAAAGCGGGCGCGAACGCCTGCGCCGAAACGAACTTGACCTGGGAGCACCGTGGCCACGCAACCGCATTAAGAAGGCGCTGGTGCTTGAGTTGCGCTATGATCGCTCCAATACCGGCAAACCGGAAACCGAGGTAGGTGTGCGCGTGTATTTTGAATCCGTCGCCAGCGAAAAGAGTGAGATCGCCGAATTGATATGGACATGCGTCCAGGAAGACGGCTTTTGGAAGATGGACCGTTCTCGCCGCGCGTCAGAAAAATAAGTGGGCCAAGTTGGCAACTTGACCTACGTACCCCCCCAGTTATACAACGAGGTCTTTTGACCCAGACAGCCCTTCTTGGACTGTTATTCCTGGCCTCTGTTTTGCGTCTCTACCGTCTCACCGCCCAGAGCTTTTGGGCCGATGAGGGAAACAGTGTCAGTCTGGCCCAGCGCAGTCTATATCTGGTCACGCGCGGCGCAGCCTACGATATCCATCCACCGCTGTACTATTACCTGTTATGGGGCTGGATCCGCATTTTTGGCGACGGCGAATTCGCCGTGCGCGCCCTATCTGTGGTACTGGGTGTAGCCCTGGTGTATATCACCTGGCTGTTAGGTTGCCGTCTGGGTGACCGGCGCATCGGTCTGATAGCTGCGTTCCTGGCCGCTATCTCCCCCTTTCAGGTGTATTATTCTCAGGAAGCGCGGATGTACATCCTGGCCGCTCTCCTGGGCGCGCTGTCGGCATATTTCTTCGTACAGTTACTGGAAAAAGCCAGCAGCGAGCAGTCGCATCGCTTACTGCTTTCCATCGGTTGGGTGCTGACCACCGCTGGAGGACTATACACGCACTACTCTTTCCCGGTAATCATCCTGTTGCAAAACGCGGTGTTCGCGCTCTGGCTGCTGGAGACCTGGAAACAGGAGAATGTGTGGCAGCGCACGCTGGGTTGGGTCGGATTGCAACTGGCCGTTATTGTTCTGTACATCCCCTGGTTGCCCGTCGCTTATCGGCAGACCACCGGATGGCCCGCTTTGAGTCCGGCCTATAGTCCAGGGTTCATAGCCGATGAGACTATTCGTTTACTCAGCCTGGGGCAGACGGTAGAAGCTGGCGGGGCCATGAACTGGCTGCTGGCCGGATTTGCCGTGTTATTTCTCCTCGGATTGTTGCCCAGAAAACAAGAGCCTCGCCCCACCAGCCTGCTGTTCAGCACCCTGCTCCCCGGTTTCTACAGCTTGACCCCTGCCTTGCTGACGATTGCCCTCTCGTTGACCGGTCGCCCCACCTATCGTCCCAAATTCTTCCTGGTAGCCAGCCCTGCTTTCTGTATCGTACTCGCCCGCGGGATACTGGCTTTGTGGGCATTGCGTCCCAGTTGGTTACGGCTGACAGGGGCGGTAACCACGATAGCTTTTGTCAGCGTCACCTCGTTCCTTGCCCTGGGCAATTATTATTTCGACCCCCGATATGCCCGCGACGATTACCGGGGCATCGTGCGCACGATCTCGGAGATGGAACGGCCTGGAGATGCCATCCTGCTCAATGCGCCTAATCAATGGGAGACGGTGCACTACTATTATCAGGGTGAAATGCCGCTCTACCCCTTGGCCCGACAACGGCCCTTGGACCCCAGGCAAACGGCCGCTGAACTGGAGGCAATTCTGGCTCAGCATGACCGCTTGTTCGTGCTTTATTGGGCCACCGATGAGAGTGATCCCACCCGTTTCATTGAGACCTGGTTGGATGCTCACACCTACAAAGCATCGGATACCTGGTACGGGCGGGTGCGGCTGGCCATCTACGCCGTGCCTCGGACAGCTTCCGCAGCAGACATGCGCCCGCTGAACGTGCGTCTGGGCCAGGCTATCGCTCTACGCGGTTATTCTGTGCTCAACGAAACCGTTTCGGCCGGCGACATTCTACAGCTCACCCTCTTCTGGGAGAGCCTGGAGGTCCCTCCGGCCCGCTATAAGGTCTTCGTACAGGTATTGGATAACCAGGACCACATCGTCGGCCAGCACGATAGCGAACCAGGTGGCGGCCTGCACCTGACCATTAACTGGAAACCGGGTGAGCAAATCACCGATAATTACGGCATCCTCATCAAAGCGGATACCCCGCCGGGGACTTATCGCCTGGTAGTGGGCATGTATGAGTTGTTCACCGGCAACCGGTTGCCCGTGTTCGAGCACGGCCAGCCACATGGGGACATGGTAGTGCTTACCCCTATCGAGGTGCGATAAAGAGCAAAACAAAAAAGGGAGACTATTCGTGGTCTCCCTTTAATGCGTAATGCGGATTGGGCCTAATCTGGGACCCACCGGCCAATGCTCATCGCCATGTCCGTGCCTAACATGCCCCCTGACCAGGTCGCATAACCGCCAGACCAGGTAGCGTAGCCTCCCGACCAAGTAGCATAACCGCCAGACCAGGTGGCATACCCTCCCGACCAGGTAGCATAACCGCCAGACCAGGTAGCGTATCCTCCCGACCAGGTAGCGTAACCCCCAGACCAGGTCGCATATCCTCCCGACCAGGTAGCGTAACCCCCAGACCAGGTGGCATAGCCGCTGTCCTGAATCCTGAAGGTCTGCGTCGCTTCATCCCACGTAGTCCAACCTTGGTAATGCTCCTCGCCAGCCAGGTCCTTGTCAATGTTCAGACCCTGATTGGCCGTACCCGGCAGATCGCCGAATACCGCGCCGGGAGCCCAAACACGCCCTGCCCCTTGTTGCCACACGCTGTAAATCGGCTCATTGGTAGCCGGGTCCAGGGCAGTGGCCGCCGAAGCTATCAGCCGGTACTTGACCTGATCGGGTGTCAGGCCGGGATTGCGCTCCAGCATAAGGGCAACAACGCCGGAGACAAGCGGTGTGGCAACGGAAGTGCCGTTCATCACGAACCAATGTTCGCCGCGCTTCCGGTCGGCGCGCTCCCTGGCGAATTTGGAATCGGGGGCCAGAAAGGATACCAGTTTATGTCCGGGCGCCACTACGTCCGGTTTGACGAACAGATCATAGGTCGGGCCGGCCGCAGAATACACAGCCAGTGTGTCGTCGGCCAGATAGCCGGCCGTCTCTTTGCCATCCAACGCGCCCACAGTGATGACGTAAGGATCATTACCCGGCACAGCTACAGTCATGGGATTCGGCCCACCGTTACCGGCGGCGGCCACGACCACGATGCCTGCTCGCCAGGCCGCCTCCACCGCCCGATCCAGGGGGTCGGCCCAATAAGGGGAAGCGACTTCGGCATACAAAGAGATGTTCATTACCCGGATATTGTACTCGTTCTTGTGTTCGACGGCCCATTGGATGGCCTCAATGTCGTCCTCGTATTTACCCTGGCCGTTTTCGTCTAACACCTGGAGCATGAGAATCCGGGCCCCGGGCGCACTACCCATAAACGTGCCGCTATCCCGATCACGGAAGGCATTCCAGACCAACCCGGTGACGTGCGTACCGTGGCCGTTAGCGTCCTTGCCCTCCTTTTTCAGCTTAGGTTTACCCTGTAAGAAGTTCACCTGACCTACAAAGCGATCTTCGAATCCGGCCTTGATCATCTTTTCCAAAGTACCTTGAGTGGATAGACCGGTATCCAGAAAAGCAATGGTGACGCCCCGACCCAACACATTCTGAGCGTGCACCTGGTCAATGCCCAGGTCCAGAGGATGAGGATAGCGCACCGAGAGCAAACCTTGCTTCACGTCTACATCGTGGACGGTTTCCTCGTCTGGCGGCGAATTGTCACTGGTGGGCGTTACCGGGTATGGTGCCTCACTCACCCTGGTGGAGTGGTTGAGAGAGATGTATCGCACCGCCGGGTCCTTTGCCAATTCCGTAAGAGCATCTGGCGAAAGGGTAGCGAGGACGCTATCAATAATCCAAAAATCAGTTTCTACCCGACCACCCAGGCGAGTGATAGCCTGCTTAAGGGCTTCAATGTCACCGTTGCCTTGCACTATGACCGAGAGACTCTTCTCGCCGGCGGTCACTGCTACGACCACAGCAGGATCAAGCCGGTCACTCGTCAAGGCCACGGCCGTTGGCGCGCCCAGAGGCATTGAGCTGGTGAGAACAAGAAGGAAAACCAAAACCAGTGACACAAACGCTTTTCTACCCATAACCACACCTCCTGTGCATATCCATCCTCTCAAAACTATAAAGCACCCATACTATAATAACATAATTTTTCGTATATAGACGTAAATTATTGTCATATTAGACGTAAAAAAAGAGTAAACCTCAACCACCATGCGGGATTCAGCCTACTGCCTGCCCGCTTCATTTAAAATCCACTTAAGCTGGAGTCTGGCGAAATGTGGGGGTTCGTAGTAGCGGCTTCAGCCGCTTTTCGCTCTCCTCTTGGACGGCTGAAGCCGTCACTACGACAAAAAAACCCCCAATGTCCAACACTTAAGGATGAACTCATCGTCGTCAGGAAAGTACCGCCGAATAAAGCGGGTTTGCCCTGTGTCGGCTCACGTGCTATAATCGGGCAAGCAAAAAGAACCATAACGCAGGCAAACCCTCAAAGGGCCCAATAACCAATTGCAGCTTGTAATCGAACAACCATCTCGGCCAAGCAGAGTGGGTTTTTCTACACAACCCTGAAAGGCAACTGTCCCAATGGGTCTGATTTGTGATAGATGTGGATTTGAAGACAACCCCCAGGGCATGAATTACTGTGGAAAGTGCGGTGCTCCCTTAGGAAAACAATGCCCTCGTTGCGGCCTGTACAACCCGCCTACACGATCTGTCTGTCAGCGGTGCGCTGCTCCTTTGCCCGAATTACGTCCTGAGCAAGAAGCTATTGAGGAAGCGCTGGTCCTGGAAACGGCGAAGCGCTACTTGCCTATGGGGATCATCGAACGAGTGGCACGGGGTGTGGAAGGCTTGTGGGGCGAGCGCCGCGATGTGACCGTGCTTTTCGCCGACCTGTGTGATTACACTGCTCTGTCGGAAGCCTTCGACCCAGAATTAGTTTATGGCCTGCTGAATGCCATCCTCGATGTGCTGGTCAAGGAAGTCCATCGCTTTGAAGGAGTCGTCAATCAGTTCAGAGGCGATGGCCTGATGGCCACCTTTGGTATCCCCCTGACCCACGAGAACGACCCTGAGCGGGCTGTGCGGGCCGCTCTCAACATGCAGCGAGCGTTATTGGAGCTGAACCGGGAAGTGGAAGCCCGCCTGGGGGTGACGGTCAAGGTACGCATAGGCATCAACCACGGCCAGGTCATCGCCGGCAGTATCGGCTCTGAGGACCGCCGGGACTTCACCGTCATCGGTAGCACCGTCAACCTGGCAGCGCGGTTAGAGAATGCAGCGGACCCTGGTACGATATTGGTCAGCAAGTCAGTTTATCAGCGCACTTACCGCCTGTTCGAATTCCAGGCGCAACCACCACTGAAACTCAAGGGCATTTTCCAGCCAGTGGAGAACTGGCTGGCGTTGGGGCCGAAAGAACAGCCGGTTTCAGTGCGCGGGTTGGAAGGATTGTCGGCCCGCATGATCGGGCGGGACCGGGAATTGGCCGCGCTGCAGGAAGCCGCCGCCGACCTGATGACCAATGGCCGGGGCCGGTTGATTTTAGTCACAGGAGAAGCAGGTATTGGCAAATCCCGCCTGATCGCCGAGTTCAAGGCCAGTCTGACCGGTAAACCGATAACCATCCTGGAAGGTGCCTGCCAGGCCCACACCTCCGCCACAGCGTACAGCTTATTCACCCATCTCCTGAACAATTGCCTGCAATTACCGGTTGAGACGGCAAAGGTCAGGCGTGAAGCTCTGGATACCTGGTTGCAAGGGCATTTGCCCCAGCGCGCACTGACCATCGCCCCTCTGCTAGCATACCTGTTGGGCCTGCCGATAACCGGGGAAGAGGAGAAGGCCTTGCACATTCTGGAACCTTCTCAGTTGCAACGCCAGGTATTTGTGGCCGTGCGCGATTTACTTCTCCACATCGCAAACCGACAGGCTACGATTGTTATTCTGGAGGACTTACACTGGGTTGACAGCGCCTCACTGGAGCTGTTGGTATTTCTGGCCCCACTGGTGGAACAGGCTCCCCTTATCTTCTGCGGAATCTCGCGGCCCTTATCCGGCCAGGCCGCGCCCCGATTAAAGGACCTGGGGGCGACCCGTCTGGCAAGCAAATTCCTGCTGATTGAGTTAAATCCTCTCTCCCCAGAGGAGACGGACGCTCTCCTGGCTGACCTGCTGGCCATCCCGGCCTTCTCAAACGCCTTACGACGCACTATCCTGAACCGGGCGGAGGGCAACCCCTTTTTCCTCGAGGAGTTTATTCGCATGTTGGTAAATGAGGGATACATCGCCCAGGAAGAAAGAGCAGGAGAAAGCCGGTGGGTGGCCGTCCGCAAAGTAGACCTGGATTCCTTGCGTGTACCGCAGACACTACAGGAGCTCATTATCGCGCGCGTGGACAGGTTGCCCACGGGCCCCCGCCACGTGCTGGCCTGTGCAGCGGTGTTGGGCCAGAACTTCAGTAAAACGTTGTTGAGCGAGTTGGTCCTGCCCGAACAGCGCCCCGGACTGGATGCGCACCTCCGGTACCTCCACGTCTATGACTTTATTTTCCCGCACGCCGAATCAACCGATATTTACACTTTTAAACACGTCGTCATCCAGGAGACGGTGTATGACTCGCTTTTGAAAGAGGCGCAACGCGAGTACCACTGGCGCGCCGGGCAAGCCCTGGAGAGGTTATACGCGGATCGCTTGGATGAGCATTTGGAGCAACTGGCTTATCATTATGGCCGTAGCGGTCTGGCGGCCAAGGCCGTACCTTATCTGACCGAGGCGGCCAGCAGAGAGGCGCTCCGCTACGCCAACGATGAAGCCTTGCAGTATTATCACGAGGCGCTGACCATGCTTCCCCACCTGTCACCGGACATCCAGCCGGATTTCGCGCTGAAAATAGCCATGGGCCGGGGCGACATCTACCTGCTGGTGGGCCGTTATGCTGAAGCCAGAACAGAATATTGGCGCGGTCTGGGCATCATCCACGGCAGCCCACGTCCTCCCTCGGAGGATATGACCACGGAATCGCTGGCCATGAGACGTAAGATAGGGCAGTGTTATGAACGCCAGGGGGATTACGCGCGAGCTATGTTATGGTACCAGCTTGCCCTGACCGATGCCGAGGTGAAGCTCCCCTTATCCTCATACGCGCTGGAGGTGGCCCGCCTTTACAGTGACATCGGCTGGTGGCACTTTCGGCGTAACGAACTGGATGAAGCGGAAACGTGGTTAGGAAAGGCTTTGCGCATCCTGGAAGGCACAGACCATCACGGAGAAGTCGCTTCTATCCATAACCGTATGGGAGGGGTCTGGTACCAGCGGGGTGACCTGGATAAAGCCGCTCAGGAGGTATCCGCCGCCTTAGCGCTCTACGAATCCATGGGTGACTTGCAGGGCATGGCTCGCGGGTATGCAAACCTGGGTGTCTTGGCTCTGGAGCAAAACCGGTGGGTGGAAGCGGCGGATTATTTTCAGCGCAGCCTGGAAACACATCAGCGCACCGGTGATATGCAAGGTGTGACCATCGCCAGCGGCAATCTGGGAGTGGTGTACACCAATCTGGGCGACATTCCGCAAGCCAGACAGTTTCTGGAAGGCAGTCTACAGGGTGCGCTGACTACCGCCGATAGTTTCAACGCCGCGCAGGCCTACAAGAACCTGGGTCGGGCTTTTATTTACGCTGAGGAATGGGCCCTGGCAGCGGAGCACTTGCAGAAAGCTTTGACCATCTATGAGGAGCTGGGAGACAACGAGTTGCTGGCCGATGTCTACGAGTTGCTGGGGGAGGCGGCCTTGGGCAGTGGAGACCTCGATGGAGCTGAAACCCTGGCCCAACGAGCCATGGAGATGGCTCTTCAAAGCGAAAGCGGCCGTGAAGAGCGGGAAGCCAGAGCCTGGCGGCTGAGGGGAATGGTGCAGCGGGAACAAGGCCACCTGACCGCCGCCATGGCCTCCCTTCTTCAAAGCCGTCAGATGTTCGAAAAGCAGGACAATCGCCTGGAACTGGGCCAGGCGATATTGGAGTTGGCGCGTCTCCATCAGACCCTGGGTCAGAAGGAAGATGCGCGCAGGCTGGGAGAGGAATGTCAGGCCATGTGCCAGTCCATCCAGGCCTCTCTTATCTGCCAGCGGGCTGCAAATTTCCTCGCCGGGCTCAATGGACTTTATCGGGAATAAGTTGCCTCACGCAAAGACGCAAAGGCTTGTCCTGAGCGCAGCCGAAGGCACGCCAAGCTATTTTCTTTGCGAACGTTCGGTTGAGCGCTCACGGCGAAGCCTTGGCAGCAATGCTACTATAATCAAGTGAACGCACGATTGCTACTTTGTCAAAAAAGGGGTAAAATACAAACCGCTGCTATCCATCTTGATGGGCTTTAATCGTTGTCCGATTGCTTGCGGACATGCTCGACAAACCGAGCTGTGACCTAAACACGAATTCGGTAAGGAGATTCTGATGATAGAACAAGCCCGCGCTCTCCAGGATCGCCTGAGCGCCTGGCGACGCGCCATCCACATGCATCCCGAACCCGGTTTCCAGGAGATAAACACTGCCGCGCTGGTGGCCGAAGCCCTCAGAGAAGCGGGGATTCGCGTGGAAACGGGCATCGGCGGCACGGGCGTGGTTGGCTATCTGGGCCAGGGTCCACCGACCGTTGCCCTGCGAGCCGATATGGACGCCCTGCCCATCCAGGAACTCAACGATGTACCCTATGCCTCACAAGTGCCGGGGATGATGCACGCCTGCGGTCACGATGCCCATGTGGCCATCCTGCTAGGGGCCGCTACTTTGCTGGCCAATGCCCCACCGTCGCGTGGCCAGGTGCGATTTCTGTTCCAGCCTTCCGAGGAGGGAATGGGTCAGGACGGCAAAAGCGGTGCAATGCGCATGATTGAGGACGGGGCCTTAGAAGGTGTAGACGCTATTTTCGGCCTGCACGTCTTTCCCGACATACCGGTCGGTACGGTGGGAGTGATCCCCGGCCCGGCATTCGCTGCCGCCGACTCCTTTCACCTGGTGATACGCGGACAGGGAGGCCACGGGGCGTATCCTCACCGGACTGTGGACCCCATTGTGATCAGCGCCCAGGTGATCATCGCTATCCAAACCATCGTCGCCCGGCGGCTGCGCCCCTTCGATAGCGGGGTGATCACCGTAGGCTCGATCCACGGAGGAACGAAGAGCAATATCATTCCGGAGGAAGTGAAGCTGAACGGAACTATTCGTAGCTTCCGCCCGGAGGTGCGCGACCTTCTCCATGCCGAGTTGGAGCGGGCCTGTGGGATTGCGCGGGTATTGGGAGGCGATTTCGTCCTGCAAATCGGGGAAGGTTACCCGCCCACGGTCAACGATGCGCGCATGGCCGCCTTCGTTCGAGAGGTGGCCAGTGAGCTGCTGGGCGCGGACAAGGTACATACGCCGGATCCGGAGATGGGAGCGGAGGATTTCAGCTTCTTTTTAGAGAGAGTGCCGGGCTGTTACTTTCGTCTGGGGACAGGAAGCCCAGGCGGGCCGATGGTTGGGTTGCACAGCCCTCACTTCGACATTGACGAGACAGCGTTGCCTGTGGGGGGGGCTGTGTTATCCGAGATTGCCCGGCGATACCTGCAGGAACAGCCACAATAGGCGGCAGGTTTGGAAACCTGCCCTGTACGAGGAGAAAGCATGGCGATCAACAATTTTGAAGAATTGATAGCAGCCGCCCGGGCCGTGGGCCCAAAGCGTATTGCCGTCGCCGCCGCAGCCGATGCCTCGGTACTGACCTCGGCAGCGGAATTGTACGAACTGGGTATCGCTACAGCGCACTTGATAGGAGACCAGGCGATGATCGAGAGCATCGCCCACCAGGAAAATCTTTCCCTGGCGAGGATGACCATCACCCACGAGCCCGATCCTAATGCGGCAGCCCGTCAGGTAATGGCCCTGGTTCGCGCCGGCGAAGCCGACGTGGCCGTCAAGGGGCAGATCAAGACCGATCAGTTTCTGGGAGCGGCTCTGGACCGGGAGACAGGCATTCGGGAAAAGGGCTTGCTTACCCACGTGGGATTATTCGAGATCCCCGGTTACGACCGCATCCTTTACCTGAGCGATAGCGGGGTGGTGCTTTATCCCACCATCCATCAGAAACTGATCATTATCCAGAACGTGGTCGAAGTGGCGCACAAATTCGGTTTGAAAAGGCCCCGCGTAGCCATCCTGGCCGCCAGCGAGGTTGTGCATCCCAAGATGCCGGTCTCCATCGAGGCCCTGGCCCTGGCCAAAATGGCCGAACAGGGTTGGGTGGAGGGAGCTATTGTAGATGGTCCCATGCCTTTGGATGTGGCCGTTCGCCCTGAAGCCGCCCGACTCAAAGGTGTGGGGGGGCCGGTGGCCGGGCGGGCGAACATTGTCATTGTTCCCGGCGTAGAAGCAGGCAACACCGCCGCCAAGGCCATCCAGTATCTGGCTCACGGCAAAATGGCCGGCCTGGTTGTCGGAGCCAGGGTGCCTATTATCATCAACTCGCGGGCCGATACCCCAGAAACCCGTCTTTATTCCACAGCCATGGCCGTAGTTTTGGTAGGGCAGGCTTAAGCCTGTCCTACAATAGCTCTTAATGTTTCCCCGGCGGCGCGTGTCCACGAGAAGCGCCGCACCTGCGCATATCCCCGGCTGATCAATTCCGATCGCAGTTCCTCATCCGTGAGCGCACGCTCCAGCGCCACCCCCCAGGCTTTCACATCTAGCGGGTCCACCAGCAGCGCCGCGTCTCCGGCCACTTCCGGTAGCGATGAAGCATTGCTACACACCACAGGCACACCACAGGCCATTGCCTCCAGCACCGGGAAGCCAAAACCCTCATACAGCGATGGGAAAACGAAAACCCGTGCCCCAGAGAGCAATGCTGGCAGGTCAACGTCAGCCACGTAGCCGGGGAAAACCACCCGCTGTTCCAAGCCCAACTCTCGCACGCGGGCGAAAATGCTATCGTAGAGCCAGCCCTTCTGCCCGGCGATGACCAGTTCTACATCGGATTCCAGAATCGAGAATGCCTCGATGAGACGCACCAGGTTCTTGCGCGGGTGCAGAGTGCCAACGTAGAGCACATATGTGCCGTGGATGCCGTATTTCCCGCGCACGGCAGCAATGGCCACCGGATCGTCCACCCGGCCCAGGCTCTCGTCCACACCAGGGTAGACGACGGTAATGCGCGTCGGGTCGGCACCGTACTCACGGACCAGGTCGTTTCGCGTGGCCTGGGAATCGGCCAGGATGTGGGAAGCGGCGCGAGTATGATAACGAGTGGAGAGGTCAAGGTAGAGCCTGTCCAGGGGACGATGTGCAGTCGGGTAGTACCGATAACCCAGGTCGTGCACAGTAACCAGGCTGCGCCGGGGATGGATCACCGGCAAAACATGGGCGGGGACAAAAAGCACGTCCGGTGGCCTCCATGCCATCTCCCACGAGAGGCGCACGTGGGTCCACAGGCGGGGGAAAGGTATGACCCGCGGCTCCCAATTGGGACCAGGTACGAACAATCCCGGCGGGGGCCGCCGGTTAAAATACAGGCGATAGTGATGCGACCGATCCAGTGTCAGCAAGCCACGGATCAGGTGCAGGGCGTAGTTTTCGGTGCCGGTGCGCCGGGCGCGGGCGGCGCGGCTGGCGTCAATCCCGATGAGCATAAAATGCTATTCCTCTCACCTCAGGTTCCGCAGGGCATCGAGGATTACTTCCGCGCTGATAGCCCCGTGGCGCAGGATCACCGGCGGGTCCACGGTCACATCTACCACGGTGGAGGGCACGCCGCCGGGACAGGGCCCGCCGTCCAGGATCAAAGCGATGCGGTCACCGAGCTGGACGAGCACCTGTTCGGCGGTGGCGGGACTGGGCTGCCCGCTGAGGTTGGCACTGGTGGCTGCCAGGGGAGCGCCAAGGGCGGCGATCAAGGCCAGCGGACAGCGATGATCCGGGACGCGCACGGCCACCGTGGGACCAGGGCTCACTGCCTCGGGCACGCAAGGATGCCGAGGCACGACCAGGGTCAACCCGCCGGGCCAGAAACGGGCGGCCAGCCGGTAGACGGCCTCGGGCACCTCGGCAGCAACGAGAAACAAATCGTCGGCGCTGGCGATAAGCAGGGGGATGGCCTTTTCCGCAGGGCGCCCCTTGACCACGTACAACGACTCCACCGCCTCCGGCTGGAAGGCATGCGCGCCTACGCCATACACCGTATCGGTAGGGAAAGCGATCACCCCGCCCTGGCGCAGGATGTCCAGAGCAACGGACAGGGCAGCAGGATCATCTGCAGAAAGGATGCGTGTCTCCATCTATACATATACATCCACGCAACACGGGCTTAAGTCCATGTTACGTCAAGCAAGAAGCGTTCAATCGCCACCGCCGCCCCATCTTCGTCCACTGGCGGAGCGATGTAATCGGCCACGGCCTTGACCTGGGGCACGGCGTTGCCCATGGCCACACCCAGGCCAGCCCAGGCCACCATATCAATGTCGTTGCCCTGGTCGCCGATAGCCATCACTTCAGAACGGGCTATCCCCAGCCATCCAGCCAGGCGAGCCAGCGCCTGGCCTTTGGTAGCCTGTAGCGGGTTGCCTTCCACGAAAAAGCGATGGCTGCGCACGATGTGCAAACGACCATCCATACGCGCGCGTAGTTCCTCTTCAACACGATTGCCCTCTGCTTCCTCCACAATGACAATAAACTTGAAAAGTTGGCCGTCGAGGACAGTGGTGAGATCGGGAACATACTGCGCGGTAACCCCCACCAATGGCTTGAACATTTCGGGCAGCTTTTGGGTATTGTTCAAGAAAATCCGCTCGCCCACATACAAAGCCAGAGTCCACTGCCGTTCCCATGCCAGATGGATGGCCTCTTCGGCCAGATCCCGGGGCATGGTCACGGTGTGGAGAATTTCTCCACTGTTGGGATCGTATATCTGTCCCCCCTGGTAACAGATGAGCGGCGTAGTAATGCCCAGTTCCCGGGCATACTGAACCGTGGCCGTGTATTCCCTACCTGTGGCCAGGGTAACATGCACACCTCGCTCTATGACCCGGCGAATAGCGTTTTTCACCCGGGGCGAGAGGACAAAGTCCTCACCGATAAGGGTGCCGTCTAAATCGGCGGCGAGTAGTTTGTATCGTGGTTGATGGTCCATTGTTGCGTATTCCGTGTTGCATATTGCGTGGGCTGTATCTACCGTCAAATTGCTCGGATACGTACCACGCGGTCCAGGCCGGCATAATCGCGCAAAAGGTCCACTTGAGCCTGGGGAAAACATTTCTCAGCCAACCCGACCACTGCCGCTCCTTGCGTGGCCCAGATTTCCAAAAGGATCACCCCACCGGGGCGCAGGTACGGTTCAGCAGAAGCCAACAAGTCACCAATGCGTTCCAGGCCGTGGACACCGCCGTCAAGGGCCAGACGCGGCTCATAAGCAACGATGCCCACAGGCAAGGATTCCCATTCCTCGTAGCTGACGTAGGGCAGATTGGCGACGATGCAATCCACCGGTTCGGGCAGAGGAACCAGCAGGTGACCGCCGAGCAGCGTCACGCGCTCGCTGACCCCGTGGCGACGGCAGTTCTCCCCGGCGATGGTCAGGGCTTCGGTGGATATATCTGTGGCATAGACACGAGCGTGAGGCACGTTCATCGCCAGACTGACAGCGATGGCCCCACTGCCGGTACCCACGTCGGCGGCGATCCAGGGTCGCCTCGGCGATGCACGCCCCAAGACAACAGCCGCTTCGACGAGCAGTTCGGTCTCCGGGCGGGGGATAAGCACTGCCGGGCTGACAAAGAAATCGAGCCCGTAGAATTCCTGATGGCCCACCAGGTAAGCCACGGGCTCGTGTTGCGCGCGGCGGGCAATGAGCTGGCGATAACAAGCACCCTCGGTGGCGCTCAGATTCCGCTCCGGATGGGCCAGGAGGTAGCTGCGGTCCACCTGCAGGACGTGCGCCAACAGGATTTCCGCGTCCAGGCGAGGGTCATCCACACCGGATGTGTGCAGACGATCCGTTGCCCACCGGAGGGCCGTGCTCACCTCAGACATCGGTTCGTACACGTTAGTTTACCCCTCGGCGATGGATTCCAGTAATCTGGCCTCCTCGGCAGCGGTCAGTTCGTCAATGAGTTCATCCAGGTCACCATCCAGAACGCCAACCAGGCGATGGGTAGTGAAACCGATGCGGTGGTCGGTGATGCGGCTCTGCGGGAAATTGTAGGTGCGGATTTTCTCGCTGCGCTCCCCGCTGCCGACCTGCAAACGGCGGGCCTCGCCCCGTTCCTCGCGCTGACGCTCTTCTTCCATCGCGTACAGGCGGGAGCGGAGGACGGCCATGGCCCGCAGCTTGTTCTGTAGCTGGGACCGTTCGCTTTCGCAGGAGACAACCATGCCTGTCGGCAGGTGAGTGATGCGCACGGCAGTGGCGTTTTTCTGCATGTGCTGGCCGCCCGGTCCGGACGAGCAGTACACGTCAATGCGCAGGTCGTCAGGGTTCACCTCGACCTCGATCTCATCCATCTCTGGGAGCACGGCCACGGTGGCCGTTGAGGTGTGAATGCGGCCGCTGGCCTCGGTGACCGGCACGCGCTGTACGCGGTGCACGCCACTCTCGTACTTCAGGCGCGAATAGGCTCCTTTACCCTTGACCATGAAAATCACTTCTTTGAACCCACCGATGCCCGTCTCGTGGGCGCTAAGCAATTCCGTGTCCCAGCCCTGGGATTCCGCGTAGCGGGTGTACATGCGGTACAGGTCAGCGGCGAAAAGCCCGGCCTCATCCCCGCCGGTGCCAGCGCGAATCTCCATAATGACGTTCTTCTCGTCGTTGGGGTCTTTGGGCAGGAGCATCTTCTGCAATTTCTCTTCCAACTCGGCACGGCGGGTTTGTAGCCCCTCCAGCTCCTCGACAACCAGTTCCCGCATGTCCTCGCCCAGGCCATCGTCGTGCAGCATGGACTCCGTCTGGGTCAATTCCTCGAGAACAGACTTATACTGATGGTACGTCTGCACCAAAGGCTCGATCTCAGCCTGTTCCTGGGCGTATTCGGTCAGGCGGTCCGGGTCAGTGGCCACTTCTGGATCCGCCATCAGGTGGTTCAATTCCTCGTAGCGTTCGGCCACGAGGGCCAATTTCTCTAACATATAACTTCAACTCCTTCAGGGGCTTGCCAAAAGGCACACGTGAGAGCAAGCCCGGAATGTTTTGATTCTATTATAACGGACTTGGGCATATAGTCAAGCGGGGACACAACAGGTGACGGTCACCTTAGTGGAGAATTACGGAGCGGTCCCGCCGGGCAGGGGTGGTGGCGCCCCGCCGTACGGCTGGCCGAAGATGGCCAGGGCGTTGCCGTTCTGATCGGTGGCGTAGAAAGTGACGCAGTTATCGAATCCGAATCCACTCTCTATGTTCACCGTCCAGGTGGCGTCGTGGTCTTCCGCAGCGGCGGTGTGGGAGGATGAGGCCCAGACCCCATCACCACTCACAGCCAAAGCAAGTGCTTGGCCCGATGGCGTGGTGAAGGTCATGGTGCCAGGTGGAGCATCGAAATCAAAGTTGTACTGAGTGACCTGTGTCATGCTCGCTGCGACGTATGGATACAAGTGTGGCCGTGCCGACATGGGTGTTTCGAAAGTCAAACCATAGGCAAAGACACGAGTGCCGGAGGGCACGGTGTTTGTCGTGGCCGGTGATGTGCCGATAGAGACATCGTAGATATTTCCACCGCTGCCACTCAGACCCTCCACTGCCAGCTTGAAGATGTATTTACCATCAACTGGCTCTCCCAGGGTAATGGTAATGGGCTCGGTATTCAGCGCCACCCATGTACCGTCTGTGGGATCGGCCCCAAAAGTGCGGCTGATGAGCAGGGTGCCAGCCAGAACGCCGGCCCGGTTAGTGCCGTTGAAGAAAGGTGCGCGAGACAAATTGTTGGTATAAGCGCCTTCACCACCCAGGACACTGAAGGTGGTGCTCATGCCGCACCCGGCGGTGTCAACTGACCCGCCACAATCTGGGTCGAAGATGTTAAAATACAGAGTAGTGTCAGACGGCAGGCTGTCCGGAAACTCAAAGAAGATGACCTGTACCTTGTCATTATCCCCATCACTATCTCCATTACCCAACCCGTTTGTACGCAGTCTGGCGTAATCCAGCACCTGGTACGGCTGGGTGATCGCATCCCGCACGGTGAAAGCGTGCTCCAGCGTACCGGAGGGATTCGTCGGGCCGGGGTTGCGCACGGTTACGTTATATATCCCAGGGGATAATCCAGCCGGGACGGTGCCGTTCAGGGTAGTCCCATCCACCCAGGTGATGGTCGGCGTCAGAGAGGTACTGCCAATGAGCACGTCTGGCGTGGCCGCGAAGTTCGTGCCGGTAATAATCGCCGGAGTCGTCTCGGTGGAGAGCCCCTCGTTGGGGGTAATGCCCAGCACGATGGGCGTGGGATGGGTCACAGTGAAGGGGTTGCTCGCGCCTACCACGCCGGACGTGGCCGTAATCACGATGTCCGTCCCCACCGCGCCAATGACCACCGGGCCATTCCAGACTCCAGCAGTGAAGTTCGAGGTGCCAGTCGGGCTGATGGTGGCGGTCGTGTCATCGAGCGTGGCCGCCGCCGTGTAGCTGGAAGCCAGATTGTTGTACTGATCTCTGGCCGTGATCGTGATGGGGAAGTTCGCGTTGATCACCTGCTGGGTTATGGGATCAAAGGTGAAATGGTGCAGCGCACCGTGCACCACGGTGAAACCACCCGGCAAGGTACCTGACCGGCTATCAGGGTTAATCACTACCACGTCCCAGCTCCCCAGGGCCTGGCCGCTGAGATCAAACGTACAAGTGATGTGCGCGTCATCCACCACGGTCACGCCGGTAGCGGGGATAATCGAGCCGCCCTGCTGCAGCAGAGCACTCGCGCCGGGTTGAAAGTTCGCGCCCGTGATGGTCACCGCCAATGCGCTGTCATCCACCGAGCCCGAGGGTGGAGTGATACTGCTGACGCCCGGGGCGCTGGGGGTGGGCGTGTCAGTGGTCGTTGGAGTAGGGGTCACCGGAGTGGGGGTAAAAGTAGGCGTATGAGTAGGCGTTGGGGTCGGCGTGTAAGTAGACGTCGGAATAGGAGTCGGGGAATGAGTAGCCGTCGGGATAGGAGTAGGAGTGTGAGTGACGGTTGTAGTCGGCGCGGGCGTAGAGGTCGGTGACTCGGTGGGCAGTGGGGTGGGAGTGACCGGCGCAGTGGTAGGAACCACTTCTGTTGGGGTTAGAGTATGAGTGGCAGCGGCAATTATCTGCACCGTCGGGCTGGGGGTAGCCGTGATGTACACCACTTCCACCACCTCTGCCTGCACGGTAGCCAAAACTTCTACCGCCTGGCGGATTTCCCGCTCGATGGTCTGAATCTCCAAAACAATTTCCTGGTTGCGCAAGGTGAGGAGAACGAGGATGATGAGCAGGAAATTGAACAGGCCGATAAGAAGGATAAAGCGCCAGCGGGTGTCCAGGTTGAGGCGGTCTCGCAGGTTACGCCATAATTCGATTCCGGGGTTTGGATCATCAATCATGGCTCGATCTCGCTACCCCCCAACTCATGAGAGGCTGGAAGATTAGAAGATTGGAAGGTTGGAAGTTGGTCAATAGCCGGCGGGAAACTTGTCGAGTTTGGATTTCGCACCCAACTCGCTGAAAATCCGGCGGGCCTGATCCAGGAAAGCCCTGGCTTGTCCGTTATCGCCTTGGGCCACAAACATCATGCCTATCTCGAAAGCGACCAACCCCTGATTGTACTTATCTCCCAACTCGTCGAAGATGCGCTTGGCCTCGCTGTAATGGAGCATGGCCTCGTTCCATTGCTTGCGTCTGGTGGCGATCATGCCCTGTACCATGACAGCGTAGGCATATTCGGCACGAGCATCGGCCTCTTGGGCCAGACGGACAGCCTCGGCGCAATGGGACTCGGCTTCTTCCAGGTTGTTCAGGCGGACGGCAAGCTCGCCCATGTAGGACTGCACCGCGGCCATGCGACTGGTGAAACCAGCGCCCTTGCTGGCGATCTCCCAGCATTTATCGAAGTATTCCCTGGCCTGGTCGTATCGCTCGCGCTCCATGCTGATCAGCCCCAGCCCCAGGTTGACCACAAACAGGGACTGAGGGCTACCGGTGGGAGTGATGTAGGCCAGGCTGCGCTGATAGCACTCATCGGCCTCGGCCCAGCGCCCCTGATTGCGGTAGATGTCACCCAGGACACTGAAGGCACGGGAGGTAGCCTTGCGTAAACCGGCCTGTTCCGCCAGATTGAGGCTTTCCTGCAGGCTCTCGACAGCCTTGTTCCAATTGCCCAGGGCATAATATGTCTCGCCCAGGGTTTCGTAGATAAAGGATAGAGAAGCGATGTCTTTGCACTCGTTGGCCAGCACTCTACCCTGTTCCAGGTATTCCAGGGCCTGGGCATAGTGGCCAGTCAACTTGGCCTGCCATCCCAGGTTTTGGTACAATTTGGCCTGGGTGGCCAGGTCGCCGGTTTGGCGGCTGATTTCCAGACTGCGCAACCAATGATCCTCTGCCAGTTTATTCTCACCCTGGCGGAAGTAACGGATACCGGCAAAATAAAGTAAGCGGGCCAGTTCATCCGGATCCAGCAATTTCTCGGCCAACTCGAAGGCTTTCTCGGTCCAGATCTTAGCCTCTTCCAGTCTGCCCTGATGCCAGTAGACGCGGCCGATCTCGTTGTAAATGCGCACCAGTTCATTGTGCTCGATGCCCTCCAGGTATTGCAAACCCAACTGGAACTGGTGCAGAGCCTGTTCGTAATCACCTCGTTCAACAAGAATCTGACCGATCTTGCGGCTCAACTCGGCTATTTTCACGTGCTCGGTAGATATTTGGCTAAATTCCATTCGTTATCCCCTCCCACCGATATCTATTGGGAAAGCGAGTCAGCGCGCCCTCGCTGCTTCGCTCACTCGCTGATTCTTCACGGCAGCGACCCATAGGGAATGACACGGGTGATGACTTGAGTACGGGTAAATACCTCAGTACGGATTTGCTCCTCGTATACCATGCGCGTGGCCTGCAGGGTAATCACCTCCCTCTTGAGCTCGCCCTGTTGCAAAGCCAAAAGCAAGGTGGTGATCAAGAGGATGTTAAACACCACGATCAAGATGGCAAACCGCATTCGACCACCAAGTCTGGTCAGCGGCAGATGTATGTTATCCAGGCGAATCTCAGCAGGCGGCCTCATCTCAGCCCTCGACCTCACGCGCTGTACGGTCCTCGTACAGGCAAACCCGGTTCTTGCCCATGCGCTTGGCCAGATAAGCAGCCCGGTCCGCCTTTTTGATCAGGCCAGCGATGTCCCGCGCGTCGCCGGGGAAAACAGCGATGCCTACACTGATCGTAGCCTTTACTTCCACTCCCTGTTCGGTCACGAAGGTGTGTTCTTCGATGGCACTGCGTATGCGCTCGGCCATTTCCCGCGCCTTATCCTCATTTGCATCGGGCAGCAGGGCCACAAACTCCTCACCACCGTATCTGCCCACCACGTTGCCGTTGGCGGTGAACTCCCTGAGAATGCGGGCCACGCCCTCCAAAACCAAATCGCCGATCTGATGACCATAGGTGTTATTGATCACCCGGAAATCATCAATGTCCGCCAGCAGAAGAGCCGCCTGACGGCTGGCGACCTGGATGCGTCCCAGCTCGTGTTGGGCCCGCTGGCGAAAGGCGGTTTGGTTCATGAGCCCCAGTTGGCGGTCAGTCTCCGCTAACTGTTGACTGCGCTCATAGAGCTGGGCATTTTTGAGCACGATGCCCGCCTGATTGGCCAGGATGCCGATCAGCCGGAAATTCTCGGCGTTAAACGGCCGCCGATGGCGGACCAGGACCAGCAAGCCCACTAGGTCCGATTCGGCCAGCAGGGGCATGACGAGCAAAGAGGTACGACGAGGCCACCGTCCTTCTGCTGGAGACTTTCCCTCTTCGAGGGTAATATCATCTACAATCCGGCCCTGTACGGAGTAAATCGTCTGGCCCAGAACCCCTTCCCTGGAAAGGACCGTCATAGGAGCCTGACCACTTTCATCCTCGGTCACCAGGATGAACTCGTTGGCCTCCGGGTTGTAGGAATAAACCAGACACTGGTCGCAGGAAACCAGTTGATCGAGGCTGCTAGCGATCACCCGGGCCACGACCTGCACCGTTTCCTCCTGGCTCAATGCAGCCACGAATCCTTGAGAGATTTTGTACAGGGTACGGACTTCGTCATAAGCGGTGTCAATGTTAATGTACAGGCGGAAAGCGGCTAAAACAGCAAAAAGCGGGACAAGGCCCAGCAACAAAGCGGCAAAAGAGAACTGGCGCAGGCTATACAGGTAGTAAATCAATAGAGGCAAAGGGGCGAGCAAGAAAGCTACCAGGGGATCAGTTTTTGGAAATCGCTCTTCAACGGCGGTGATGATTACCCGGTTACGAGGCCAGACCAGGATAGTGGAGAGCAGAGCATAAGTCAAAATATAGACTATGACCGCCGGCAGGTGGAAAGTGCGCATTCCCCACGGCTGCATGTTCTGGCTGGCCCACACAAACGCCGCCCCAGCGCCAATGCCCACCAGGGCGGATTGGCCCACGTAAAAAGCTATCCGGGCCGGGCGCTGGCGGCGTAACAACCCATAGCCCAGAAAAGAGCCAGCAACGATCACTTCCATGGCCTGGACAACCTGGTCCCAGGTCGTCGTCATGCCGTCTTGCCGGATTAGCAATGCCAAAAGGACGGCGATGAAACTCATGGTCGTACTGTTGCCTTGCGGCAGGCGCACGACCATCCACTCCGCCAGGATAGCGATTGCGGCCAACAGGAGAACCGTTGGGTTCCAGATGGGGCCATGCTGTACCCCAATGATTGCCAGGGCTCCCAGGCCGAGCACGGCAATGACGTAGGGATAGATTTTAGCGAGAAAAGAGCCCTTATCCATCTGCTTATCGCCTTGGCCCCCCGCTTGTCACCTCCCCCAGGTACTCCTCTTCTTGCCTTTAATATACATGAGAAATGGGAAAGTGTCAAGGTCATCAACGTAAAGAATTGAGAACAAATTGAAAACTAACATTTGCCTTGCACTTCATCAGCCAAGCGTTGGAAAAAAGCCACCATGAAGCGGTGACGTTCGACAGCGATTTGCCGGGCGGTGGCGGTGAACAAACCATCCTTCAAACGGCTTAGTTTGAAGGCGAACTCGTGTACCGGCGTGTGCTCGGGTCCACCACCGCTGGGGTTTTCCCCAGGTTCGCCCCACAGCGGCCGACCCTCGTGCCCGGCCATAGCATAGGCGCGCGCTACGCCGATGGCCCCGATAGCATCGAGTTTGTCTGCGTCATAGAGCACCTGCGCCTCCAGGCTCTGGGGGGCAGGGCCTTGCCGGAAACGATGGGCGGCAATAGCTTTGACCACGGCCTCCACCTTGTCCGGGGGAAAGTCTCGCAGAATCTCCCGCGCCCGTTCTGCGCCGATACGGGCGTGGCAGTGACCTGTTTGAGCTTCTTCTTCGCGGCTCACATCGTGCAGCAGAACCGCCGCCCGCACTATTTCCAGGTCGGCGCCTTCTGCCCGCGCGATGCGCTCAGCCAATGCCAGCACACGCAGCACATGGTCGAAGCCATGAGCCGAGTCCGCCTGCGGGTAATACTGCCGCGCTTCCTCAACGCTAATCACTATTCCTGCCCTCCCCCTTCGCCAGTGTCGGTCTTATAGGCCAGGCAGGTATCAGCCAGAAAGAGTTTGCCCAGTTGGATTTGTTCCTCTTCGCTGAACTGTTCCAGTTGTTGCCGCTCGGTGAGACCACTACCGTATCCAATCAGGAACGGGGAAGCCAGGCGCACGGCGCTCATCACAATCTCCACCAGGTGCACACAGCCCGTATTTTTGCCCACAGCCGCGGTCACCTTTTTCGAGACACCTCGCTCAATAGTCAGCCCCTTGAGTTTTTCCAGATTGTCCAGGGTTTGGTGACAGATGCCAAAAGGGACTTTGAGCATTTCGCCGCTGGCCTCCACGATTTGCTCGCTCGCCATGTCTACGGTCAACTGGACACGGATGCTGTGATCCAGGTCCAGCATGGTGGACCAGAGCATGATCTGATTATCGCTGATGCGGTGTACCGATACGTTGATGTTGCGCTGATAAAGGTCCATCCAGGTAAACTCCTTCCGCTTAACTTACTTTGACAGCTCCCACTCCACCGCGTCGCTCACCGGCTGGCCTTGCGCATCCACTACGGGCACACCTGCCACGTCGGGGTAGGTGTACATGCCGGTGCGCACCCGCAAGCCGCCGGATGGCGCATCGGCGGCGATTTCCACGTCGAACCAGCTCACGATCAGGTCGCCAGCCCGCCAGTAGCGGGTGGGATAGCCAGGACCGTCGCGCTGTCCCCAGCGGCGGCCCTCCGCATCCACCAGGTGATTGAAGAAATGGTAATCGGTGTGGTCCGGTGCCGACGGGGCAACCCACCAAAGGAACAGCCGCACGGCGTGACCAGGGATTGCCTGGCCAGACGATTCCTGTTTGAGCAGTTTCACCCCGTTGGCGAAAATGGCCGGCGCGCCTTTGGAAGCAATCTGGTTGACGATGCGTTCCGGCGCGCCTGCTGGCAATCGGTAGAAATGGTAAGTCTGCGGGCCGCCGCGCACCGGCACCGCCTCGGCGGGCAAGGCCACGGCGAAACGGTCCAGCCACGCCGCCACCGGCGTATCCTCCACGTCTGGGGTGAGGCAATACACCGTGTCCAGTTCCGAGGCCGGAAAGGCCAGCGCCTGCTGCGCGTCTACGAAACGGGGTGAGAGCTCACGGCCCAGCATGAACTGGAATACGGCCGGAGCCGAGGCGTAGGCCGGGTCGTCGCCTTGCGCCAGGATGATCACTTGTGGATTACCCGCCTCGTCTGCCAGGCGACGGACGGTGTCGGCGGCGCGCATCACGTACTTCACTGGCGCACCGTGGCCGCCGGACGTGGAATGAGTATCCACGAAGCGGTACCAGGCCAGGGTGAGGTAAATCTGCCAGGCGGCGATGCTGACTAACAGGACGGCCAGCGCCAGCGGCAGGCTGGTGGCCACGATCTTTCCTCGTCCCCGCGCCCACCTGACGGCTTCCACAGTCAGGACGGCGACGATCAGGTGTGGGGCCGGATAGAGGATGAGCAGGTAGTGCGGATACACTGGCGTGCTGTGGCGCAAAAAAGGCAGAATGGGCACGAGCACCCACAGGAAGAGAAGGGTGTAGGCTTGCGTGCGCGATGAGATGCCCGTCTCACAGCTGGTCCGCCGGAAAAGAAGCCACAGGACAAGAAAGAACACACCGCCCACGAACAGCGCCTGCTCGGCCAGGTCCAGACCGCGCAGGTTGATGATACCGGCCAGAAACTCGCGCCAGGACTCACCAGCCAGAGCGTGTAAAGCCTCCCCGCCGACGTTCAACAGCGCGTAACGGACGGCCTGGAAGCCAATCTCGACCGGCCTGCCCGCCACCGCGAGTGCGCCGCGCAGGTTGCCCCAGCCGGTCGTGGCCTCGTGGAGCAGGTACGGGGAGAATAGCAGTAAGGTGAGTCCCACCCCGACCGCCACAGGAGCGATGCGCACCTGTTTGTGGAACAGGAGCAGGACCAGGAGCAGCAGCGGGACGAAAGCCAGCGCCGAGAGGTGAATCTGCACCAGACAGGCCAGGGCAGCAAATGCGCCCACCAGCGCCCAAGGCCGTTCGGCGACCACGGTGGCGAACAGGGCGGCGAAGAAAAGCACCGTGAATGGCGGCAGCATGTCCTGACCCCACACCTTGCGCGAGTAAAACACGGCCCACGGGCTGACGGCGAAAAGCAGCGCGGCCAGCAACCCTACCCCGTCGCCAAAGTAACGCCGCCCCAACCAGAAGCAGCCCAACACGGCCCCCACGTTGAGCAAGGCCACGAACCCGGAGGCCAGGATGGGATCGCGGGCCACGGCCACCGGCAGGGCCATCAGGATCACGGCCAGCGGCGGATTGACGACGCCTACCGAGGAGCCGATGCCCGTGACCGGCAGGCGGCCGGAGTCCACGAATTCCGCTGCCCGGTTGCAGACCAGCGCCTCGTCGAATTTGAACTCGGTCAGTTCCAAATGGCCCAGGCGCAGGTATCCCGCCAGGAGCAGGATGCCGAGCAAGGCCAGGGCCGTCCGCCAGCGTATCATATCGCCCCCTGGTTTGCTTCCCGCACACGGCGGACCACGTCCATGTAACGTTGCACCCGCTCCAGGTCCACCGGATTCTCGCCAATGCCATCCTTCTTCAAGCCGAAGCCCACGATGGCCCCGTCGGCATACTGCAGGAAATCGGCGATGTTGTTTTCGTTGGTGCCACTGCCCATCAGGATGGGACGGGTGGCCAGTTCCCGCGCACGGCGCACCTTCTCCAGTTCAGGCGCGGAGCCGGTCATCTTGCCGGAGATGATAAGGGCGTCGGCCAGATAGAACTCCGTCCACTCGATGTGCGTGGCCAGGTCAATGCCTGGAAAGCGTACCGAATGCTTTTTGTCTACGTCGGCGAAGATTTTGATATGCTCGGCGTGGAGGGCCTGGCGAGTGCGCAATAGTTCCGCCGCACAGCCGTGGTCGAACTCCCCGGTATCCCACACCTGCGCCCCGGTGAGCAAACACACGCGGATGAACGATGCGCCCGCAGCCACGGCGATGGCCAAGGTCACCCGCCCGCCGTTGTGCACCACGTTAATGCCCACCGGCACGTCCACTGCCTCGACGACGGCCCGCGCAGCCACGGCCTGGGCGGTCATCTCCTCCGGGGGGATACCGTGCTGGGTGTAGAAGGGCAGGTCCCACATGTTCTCCACCATCAGCGCGTCCACCCCGCCCTTGACCAGGGTCTCGGCGTCGCGCAGAGCCTCGTCAATGATGCGCTGCATCCCGTAGCCGGTGTAGCCCGGCGCGCCGGGCAGGGGCCACAGGTGCACCATGCCGATGATGGGTTTGCGCACGCCAAAGAAATCCTCCAGCGATTTGATACGCACGCTGTCCAATCGTTCACGCCACTCTACCGTCATGTTTTGCCTCCGAATTCGTAGGTCGGGTTGACAACCCGACCTACATTGCTACGCTGTTGATCACGGCGTCGAACTCGCATTGCCAGCCCGACCATTGGGGTCGGTCCCGTTGTTGACGCAGGAAAGAAACCACATTCGCGCTCACGATGGCCTCTTCCCGGTCGTTCTCGCTGGCAGCGACCAGGGCCCCCAGGGCATTGCCCAGCAGGGCCGCCGCTCGCCAACTCAATCCGTGCAAATGCCCACAGATCACACCCGCGTCGAAAGCGTCACCGGCGCCGGTGGTATCGCACACCTCCACCTCGAAAGGGGGCACCGTGAAAACGCCGTCCGCCGTGGCCACCAGGCACCCCTGTCCGCCCAGCTTGAGCGCCACGACCTTCACTCCCTGCTCACGCAAGCGGACAGCGGCCGCATCCGGGTCGCGTGTGCCGGCAAGCAATTCCACCTCGTCCAGATTGGGGAAGAACAGGTCCACCTGGGGCAGCAGAGCGCGGACCAGATCGCCCTGTCGGATCAGAATTTCCAGGCCGGCGTCGAGGGACGTGCTCAACCCGGCGTTTTGCGCCAATTCCAGAGCATAAAGTGCCGCCTCTCGTTGTGGCGATTCCAGCAAGGCATAGCCCGATAGATGAAAGTGACGGGCATCGTGCCAGCCCGTCACCGGAATACCTGCCGGGTCGGTGCGCGCATTGGCCCCCCGGAAACCGAACATGGTGCGCTCGCCGTCGGGGGTGATGCCGATGAACATCGTTCCCGTGTTCGCGTCGGAGTCGTGCTGTACCAGGCTCACGTCCACCCCACCAGCTTGCAAGTCGGATAGCAATTGCGTGCCCAGCGCGTCTGTCCCTACCCGGCCAATGATCGCCGTCTCAATCCCATAGCGGGCCAGTATCAGTGCAGTATTGGCTGCCGACCCACCGGGGCGCAGACACGCCCGGCTGGCCAGCCCATCGCCACCAGGCTGAGGATAGCGGGCGATGTGAGCGATAATATCCAGATTGATGTCGCCCAGGGCAATGACCTGGGGCATAGTGACCTCCTCGCCCATAGGACGGGTTGGCAACCCGTCCTATGGTTCTTCACCGCTATGTGGCGTCTGGCTAAGCGGCAGGTGGAAGATGAAGTTACTGCCCTTGCCCACCTCGCTCTCCACCCAGATGCGCCCGCCGTGGAGCTCCACCATCCCCTTGGCGATGGACAGACCCAACCCCATACCCTCGTACCGCCGTGACAGGCTGGGTTCCACCTGATAGAAGCGGTCGAAAACCCGCTCCCACTCCTTGCGCGGGATGCCAATCCCCGTATCGCGCACGCAGACCCACGCTTTTTCGTCGTGCTCGCAAACCAATACCTCGATCCGCCCACCGGCAGGAGTAAACTTCACCGCATTGGAAAGCAGGTTGCCCAGCACCAGGTGCAACTTTTGCCTGTCTGCCTCGATCATCAGCGGTGGGGAAGGCAAATTAACTCCCATAGTCTGTTGCTTGGCCGAAGCCAGGGAAAGGAATTCCTGAATGCAAGAACGCACCAAATCGTTCAGGGAAAATGTCTCCAGTTCGAGCTGCACCTCACCGGTTTGAATGTGCCGCAGGTTCACCATATCCCCGATCAGCGAATTGAGACGCATCGCGCTCTGCAAGACGATGTCCAGTTGCTCGCTGGCCTGCCCTGTGGCACTGGTGCGCAGGAAAGAAGCATATCCCAAGATAAGGGATAAGGGTGTACGCAGTTCATGGGCGGCGATACTGATGAAATCGCTTTTCAAGCGGTCCAACTCATGTAGCTTGTCGTAGGCTTTCTGTAATTCCTCCATCAGGCGGGCGTTCTCGATGGCGATAGCGGCCTGTGCGGCCAGCGTGGTCATGATGTTAACGTCTTCCCAACTCAGCTCCTTGCCGCCGCGCTTGTTAATGGCCTCCAGCACACCGATGACCTGACCTCGTGCCTGCAGTGGCACGCCTATAATGGACCTGGTACGGAAGTTGAGCTTCTCGTCCACGGCCTGGTAGAAGCGATCATCCCTTTGAGCGTCCCGGATCAGGAGGGGCTTGTTCTCGCGGAAGATCCAACCGGCGATACTATTATCGAGGGGCACGGAAATGTGTTCCAGTTCCTCCCGCCGCATCCGTCTGGCCGCGCGGAAACGCAGCTCGCCAGTTTTTTCATCAAACAGCAAAATAGAACAGTCCTCGGTATCCGTCAGTTCGGTGATAACCTGGATGATAGTTTCCAACAGCGGTTCCAGACTGAGGGTCGAGTTCAGCATCAGGCTGACCCGCACCAGCCGCTCCAGGTTGGAGATGCGCTGTTCCATGCCCTCAATACGTTGACGCAGGGCTTCCTCAACCTCCACGGATTCACCTCCAGAGCACTTCCGGCTTGTAGGTCGGGTTGGCAACCCGACTACTCAGACATCCAGACGCACGGTTTCCGTTCGCACGCGGCTCAGTGCCTCCTGTGGGGATACCGGCTCATCAGAGAAACGCAGGTATAGATACTTGAAAACGTCGCGCAAGATGGCCGTCACCGGCACGGCGGTAATCATCCCCCACAATCCCAAGGCCTCGTTGCCTATCACCAACACGAACATGACCAGTGCCGGATGCAACCTGACACTTTTTCCGGCAACGCGCGGTACAAGAAACAGGTTCTCTACCTGCTGGACGATAAAGATCACCAGTATAGTCCATAGGGCCGTAATGGGGGACTGAATCACTGCCACGATAAGCGCCGGAATCGCCCCCAGAATAGGACCGATGGAGGGAATGAACTCAAAAATGCCGATAATTACGCCCAACAGCACGGCGAAGTCCAATCCGATAACGATGAAGCCAACCATGGACATGATCCCCACGGCCAGGCACAACAAGAGTTGTCCTCGCAGGTAAGCGCTGAGGATGTCATCAATAATGCGCAGCACATTGCGCACGTCGGTTTCGATGCGCTTGGGGATTATGGCCTCGAACGCGCTCGTGATGGCCTTCTCGTCAGCGAGGAGGTAAAATACCCAAAAGGGGATAATCACCAGGCCGACGATGAGACTCACCGTGCTGGTCACTGCGCCCATGGTGCGCCCCATTCCCTCCTGAATCGCCTGCCCAATAGCAACAACGGCTTTGCCCAGACTGTCCTCGATGGTCCGTCGCCAACTCTCAGGAATGGTGGTACGATAGCGAGTCAACCATTCATCGAGCAGCATCCGGCCCTGGGTGGCCAATTCCCCTCGTTGCTCCCACAAGCTCTCCACCTGATTGATCACTACCGGCACCAGGAAAGCCATGAGCCCGGCGATCGCCAAAAGGGCCATCAGGTACACGACGATAATGGATAAGGGACGGGAAAGCCGGCGCCGTCTGAGGATGGTGGGCATGTAACAATCAATGCGTTGTACCAGCGGATGGAACAGATAAACGAGGATCAGTCCCAGGATATAGGGAATCAAAGCTGTGCGGGCCACGTAAAATATCCACCCGACAATCAGCAGCAGAATCAGTATTAAGATGAGGCGACGGGTTTGGGCTGGAGTCAAATTATCGAACATCACTTTTCCCATGTTGCAGGTCCAATACTTCGTAGATTTGCACCGGTTCAATGCGCCCTTTCACCTGCACCGGTGGCAACTTGTTTACCAGCACGTGATCGCGCACCAGTTGATAAGTAGCCTCGCTGATCAGTATCTGCCCTTCTTTGGCGATGCCACACAGCCGTGAAGCCAGGTTCACCGCGTCGCCGATCACTGTGTAGTCCGCCTGCAACTCACAGCCGATGTTGCCCACCACCATCTCGCCAGTGTTGATGCCGATGCCAATGGGCGCGCCCTGGCGGCCCTCGGTTGCCCACCGGGCCAGCAGGTCGCCGTGGACGCGCTGCATCTCCAAAGCGGTCTTCACTGCGCGCAGGGCGTGGTCCGGCATGGGCACCGGCGCGCCGAAAACAGCCATCACCTCGTCACCCACGAACTTATCCAGCGTACCCTCGTGGGCCAGGACCACTTCGGTCGTGGCCGTCAGATGCTGGTTGAGGGTTTCCACTATCACCTCCGGAGCCGTACGCTCGGCGATGGTAGTGAAGCCGCGCATGTCGGAGAAAAGCACAGTGAGGAGCAGGCGATCAACTTTGAAGAAGTCGTGGGCCGGCATGTTCAACATGCGCTCCATCACCGCCGGGCCAACGAAACGGCGGAAGGTGGTGCGGATGCGCCGCTTCTCCAGGCTCTCGAAGATGGCCGTGTCCACTTGGCTGGTGATAGCCATCAGCAGGCGCTTGTCCTCAGCATTGAATCCACCCGCGCCGTGGCGGTTCACCGCGCCAAAAACACCGATCACCTGGTCGCGCAAGATGAGGGGCACGCAGATCAGGGAGCGGATGAAGGGGCTGAGGCCCATTTTATCCACCATGCCAGCCCGCTGGAGGGCTTCATTGGCCGCCATCTTGATGAGATGATAGTGTTCGGCCACACGGTAGATGTCATCCGACGTGGAAGCCTTCAACTCCAGTTCCCGGCCTGTCTCATCGAAGAGCATAATGAAGCCCATCTCGGCCTCGATCACGCTGCACAATTCGTTGAGCACGGCGTTGAGCATGGCGTTGAATTCCAACCCCTGGTCGCGGATGTTATCCACCCGATAGATGGTCTCCAGCTCCTTGTTGCGCCATTGCAAGCGGCGGAAGGTGCGGGCATGAACGACGGCCGAATCGGCCTGGCTGACCACCGCCCGCAACAACTCCTGGTCTGCCAAGACAAAGGGTGCTCCGGTGCGGGCCAGGAGCAGTGCGCCCAGCCGCTCGCCGGCGACGGTGAGTGGGCCGGCCAGCAGGTGATGAATTTCCTTGTCGTGCAAGGCCGGGCCGGCTTCCAGAAGAGCCACGTCGTCCAAAGCGACCGCCTGCTCCGCCACCTTATGCCAGGCGATGCTCTCCACCCGGCCAAAAACTCCCAACCGGTCGTCCACGGCTTTGAGTTCCAACTCCTTTGTCTCCTCATCCAGCAAGCAGATGAGACCCAAATCGGCGTCCAGGGTGTTCGTCATCACGGTAGCGATAGAGGACAGCAATGACTGGACATCGTTGGTAGTGTCGCGGATGCGGTCAATGTGATACGCTCATGTCCACTATAGCGAACGGTAAGTAAACGAACAGGCCGGTCAGCGTCGCGGGAAGGCACACAAAGCCGCGACAGGCGAGCTTGAACAGGGGTGAAGGCAAAGCGAAACGGCCTCCACCCCCGGTGGAGAGCGATGATAAGATGGGCCCGGCTTAACCGGCAACCGGGCACACCTCCGCCAAACGAGCGCTCTCCACTCGATCCAATAGGTCGATCGCACTGGCGGCGTCGAGCTGCAGGGCTACCTGAAGTACGTCGAGAGTGCGGTTCCAATGATTTTGATGCCGCCGGTTGAAGAGAAACTCGAATTGGCTGACGTACAACGGCAGATAGACCTTGGAGACGCCGCGATAGGTGCGGATCATCTGGCGCAACCAGGACCAGGTACATTCCATCGTGTTACAATGGACTTCGCACTTCCCATCGCCGTCCAGGTCAAGGGCGTACTCACCGGCGCCGTGATTGACGGCGCGGTGCTGATAACCATCTTGGGAGAGGAAGTGGTAGATGGAGTAGCTATCGGTGTACACCTTGGCGCCACGCTGAACCAGTTGGTGGACGATCGGTTGGATGGTCTCCGACTGGACGTTGCGCAGGAC
>JANLFX010000039.1 GCA_024653325.1 Anaerolineae bacterium | reverse complement strand
GGGCAGGGGAGGGTGAGGGAGGGGTTAGGAGAGGTCAAAAAGCCCGCATTTAACATTGTCGAGTTAGGCAATAGTCTCGTTTTCTGGTATAATACAGGGCATGCAAGGAGGGGCGATGGAGCGGTTACAGAAGGTTCTGGCCCATGCCGGGATCGCTTCCCGACGGGCCTGCGAGGAAATGATCCGCCAAGGGCGGGTGCAGGTCAACGGGCAGGTGGTGACCGAGATGGGCACGCGAGTAGACCCCACCAAAGACGAGATTCGCGTGGATGGGCGCCTGCTGGATTTTCCCGAATCACACATGTACATCATGTTGAACAAGCCCCCGGGTTACCTCTCGACGACCAGTGATCCCTATGGCCGCCCTACGGTGCTCGACTTGCTGCCCCTCGAAGCGCGGGTTTACCCGGTGGGCCGTTTGGATGTGGATAGCGAGGGGTTGCTGTTGCTGACCAGTGATGGGACACTGGCTCACCGCTTGACCCATCCCCGTTACGCCCACGAAAAGGAGTACTGGGTGCTGGTGGATGGCCATCCCAACGAGCGCGCTTTACGCCGTCTGCGTCGGGGGGTTGAGAGCGAAGGAGAAACATTACAGGCGGACGAGATCAGAGTGCTAGACAAGCCACACAAACGGCGCGAACCGGCGGTGGACGGTACCTGGCTGAAGATAGTTCTACACCAGGGAAGCAAACGCCAGATACGCCGGATGTGTGCGGCGGTTGGACACCCGGTACGCCGTTTGATCCGCGTGCGGTTCGGGCCGTTGCACCTGGGCCGTCTGGAACCCGGCCAGTGGCGGCATTTATCGCAAAGCGAGGTCATGGCCCTGCGGAAAGCAAGTAAGGTGTAGCCACGATAGGGGAAGATTGGAAGGTGGAAGGTTGGAAATTGGAAGACTGGAGGGCTGAACACCTTGTCTAAACCATCGCGAATTGCCATTGATGGGCCGGCGGCCTCAGGAAAAAGCACGATTGGCGGGTTGCTGGCCGAGCGGTTAAGCTATGTTTACTTTGACACCGGAGTGATGTATCGCGCCGTCACCTGGGTGGCTCTGCAACGGGGCATTGATCTGGCCGATGAGCAGGGAGTGACAGCCCTGGCGGAGAGCATTCACATTCAGGTCACTCAACCCACTGTAGCCGATGGCCGGCAGTACACGGTTTACGCGGACGGCGAGGACATCACCTGGCAGATTCGTCGTCCCGAGGTGGACCACGGGGTTTCGCCAGTGTCTGCCTACCCCGGTGTGCGGATGGCTCTTACTGCCCAGCAACGGCGTATTGGACAGGCCGGACGGGTGGTGATGGTTGGGCGCGATATTGGCACGGTGGTCATGCCTGATGCCGAGTTGAAGATTTACCTGGATGCCTCGGTGGAAGAGAGAGCGCGGCGACGCTATCAGGAAATCCGCGAACGGGGCGAACCGGCAGACTATGAACACATCCTGCGCGACATGCGCCGCCGGGACAGGATTGATAGCGAGCGGGATACTGCGCCCTTGCGTCCGGCCAGCGACGCGGTAATCATTGATACGACGGAGCTGGGGGTGGCGGAAGTACTGACCGAGGTGGAGCGATGGGTAGACCAGTCCGATCCGTAGTACGGCGAGGTTGTCGCCTGCTACTGGCGGTGGCACTCCCCGCGCTGGTGCGGCTTCGCGTTTGGGGTCGCGAGCACGTGCCAGTCAGCGGTCCGCTCATCGTTGTCTCCAATCACATCAGCCACTTCGACACCCCGCTTTTGGTGGCTATCCTGCCGTGGCCCATTGAATTCATTGCCGTGACCGACTTGTGGCAGGTGCCGGTCACCGGCTGGCTGATCCGGCTGTACGGGGCCATTCCGCTTCGCCGGGGTGAGGGCGACCGGGCGGCACTGCGAGCGGCCCTGGATGTACTGTCTCGGGGCGAGGTACTGGGTCTGGCTCCGGAAAGGCGCATTGCACCGGGAGCCGCCCTGGAGCAGCCTCACCCGGGCGCCGCATTCCTGGCCCTGCGCTGTGGTGTGCCCCTCCTGCCGGTGGGGATTGCCGGCGCGGAAAACGTGTTGGAGAACGTCAGGCACTGGCGACGCACTGCGGTGACGGTCAGGATCGGTGAACCGTTTGTGCTGCATCCGTCAGCAGGGCCACGCCGCCAACGGCTGGCACAAGCGTCTGACAAGATCATGGGCCGAATCGCCGCGCTGTTGCCCGCGGCTTACCGGGGTGTGTACGCCCATGTGGAAGGCGATGTCTGAGATGGGTGGGGTGATCGCCAGGGTAGAGCCGGGCAGTATTGCTGACGAAGTCGGCCTGCGCGCCGGAGACGAGGTGCTGGCTATCAACGGTCATCCTTTGCGCGATATCGTTGACTACCGATTCTATGGCGCGGAGGAATGGCTGGAAATTCTGGTCCGGCAGGATGGCGAGGAGGTCATCTACGAGATCGAGCGCGAGTACGGCCAAGAGCTGGGCATCGAATTCACCGCCCATGTTTTCGACGGGATACGCACCTGTGACAATCATTGCCCCTTTTGCTACCTCAAGGGGATGCCGCCGGGTCTGCGGCCCAGTTTGTACATTCCCGATGACGATTACCGGCTCTCATTCCTGTTCGGCAACTTCATCACCCTGACCAATCTGAATGAAAGCGACTGGCATCGCCTGGCTGAACAGCGGCTGAGCCCGCTGTACGTCTCCATCCACGCTACCGATCTGACTTTGCGCTGTCGTCTGATGGGTAACCTGTCCGCGCCTGATGTGTTGGCACAGATCCGCCGCCTAGCCGCGTTGGGCATCCAGATACATGCCCAGATTGTGCTCGTCCCCGGCTGGAATGACGGCGAACATTTGGAGCACAGCGTCGCCGACCTGGCCGCCCTTTATCCGGCTGTGCAATCCATCGCTATTGTGCCGGTGGGCTTGACCCGTTATCATCGCGGTCGGTTGCGTCTCTACACTCCCGGCGAAGCGCAGGCGATACTGGCCCAGGTCGCCCCCTGGCAGGCCAATTTCCGGCGGCGATACGGGGTTACGCTGGTGCACCTATCTGACGAGTGGTATCTTCTCGCCGGGCAACCCTTGCCCACCGCTGAAACCTACGATGGCTTTCCCCAGATAGAAAACGGCGTGGGGCTGGTCAGGCAGTTTCTGGACGAGTGGCAAGCAGTAAGGCGCCACGTGAAAAGCACAAGGCACAATGCAGAATGCACAATGGTATGTGGGACGCTCATTGCCCCGCTGATGCAGAAGGTGACGGATGAATTATCGGCGCTGACCGGGACTGTGGTTCACGTGCAACCCGTGGTCAATGAGTTCTTCGGTGAGACGGTGACGGTCTCTGGTTTATTGATCGGACAGGACGTGATCGCTGCCCTGCGTGGTCATCGCCTGGGTGGTCTGGTACTGCTTCCCCGGGTAATGTTCGACGCAGCAGGCGAGCGCACCCTGGACGATCTCAGCCCCAGCGACATCCAGACGGCGCTGGGCTTGCCCGTAGCGATGGCTGGCACGGCCGCGGAGTTATTGCAGGCGATAGGTATCGCTTTTTAGCCATTTTCCAGGCAGAATCAAACGATAGTCTTACTTTTTCAGGTTAGAATAGATACAGGGCTTGTATAGGAGGTGATGACCATGTAGGCTTACGCGCCGGTGATGCAGGGGAAAGATAGCGCATGGACTGGGATTGTAGCAGCCAGCTCAATTCCAGTTGACGAGGTGGAGGTTCCCCGCCGCGAGGCAGGGTTAACTGTTCTGGTTGCTGGTTCGCTGAGAACCTTCCAGTAACCAGAACGGGAAAATCGAGAGATCAGCGGATGCCTCCAGGGCCGGCCACGGTCCTCCTCTTTCCCCTCCTGAGGAGAAAGTTCACCCGCACAAAACCGTCGGGCGACCGGCGGAACAAAGGGGTGGGCGGTGGCACATCAACCCTTGCGGAGGTTACAAACCTGCGCAAGGATTCATCAAATCCAGGAGGGGATAACATGTGTGGCATCGTCGGTTACGTCGGTCACCGCGACGCAGCATCTGTAGTCGTCGAGGGATTACGGCGTCTAGAGTATCGGGGTTATGATTCGGCCGGGCTGGCCGTGGTGCAGGACGGGCGGTTGGCCCGCCGGCGCGCAGTCGGCAAGCTGGCTAATCTGGATCGAGTGTTAGCCGAGCAGCCGCTTGGTGGGACAGTAGGCATCGGTCACACCCGCTGGGCTACCCATGGCGGGGTCACCGAGGTAAATGCACATCCTCACACCGACTGCGCAGAAAGCCTGGTGGTGGTTCACAACGGGATCGTGGAGAATTACTTGGCCCTGAAGCAAGAGCTGCTGGCCCAGGGACACATTTTTCATTCCGAGACCGATACTGAGGTCATTGCTCACCTCATCGAACAACACTACAACGGCGGCGTGCCTCTGGTAGATGCAGTGCGTCATGCATTGCGCCAACTCCGGGGTTTCAACGCCGTCGTTGTGCTTAGTGCCAGGAAACCGGACACGTTGGTTGCAGCTCGTCTGGGCAACGCCGGCGGAGTCGTCGTCGGTCGTGGCGACGGCGAGATGTTTCTGACCTCGGACGTTCCTGCTTTACTGGGACACGCTCAGCGGGCTATCTTTCTGGAAAACGGGGAACTGGTGGCAGTGGACCGGGACGGCGCGCGCTTCTGGTCGCTGGATGGTACGCCGCTGGAAAAGAAGTGGGAGGATATTCCCTGGGACCCGGTGGCGGTAGCCAAAGAGGGCTACAGGCACTTCATGGAAAAGGAAATCCACGAACAGGCCCGCTCGGCTGCCGATGTCATCCGTGGACGGGTGGATTTTGCGCAGGCACGAGTGCATCTGGAACTGGACATTGCTCCGGAAATCCTGCGCCGGGTGGAGCGCATCTACAGCGTCGCCTGCGGCACTGCCTGGCATGCTGCCCTGGTGGGCAAGTTCATGATCGAGGAACTGGCCCGTCTGCAAGTGGAGGTGGACTACAGTTCCGAGTTCCGTTACCGCGAGCCGTTGCTAGACGAGCGCTCGCTGGTCCTGGCGGTAAGCCAGTCAGGGGAAACGGTGGACACGCTGGCGGCGATGGACAAGGCACGGCAATATAGGGTGCCTACCATTGCCGTGGTGAACGTGGTAGGCAGTGAGGCAAGCCGCATCGCCGACGGCGTGATATACATGCGGGCCGGGTTGGAGATCGGCGTGGCGGCCTCTAAGACGTTTACCTCCCAAATGCTGGCTCAGTATCTGCTGGCCATGTACCTGGGACAACTGCGGGGCACCCTGTCCCAAGAACGGGCCCGCACCTTGATCACCGATTTGGTGGAACTTCCCAATCTCATCGGTCGAGTGCTATCCAATGGGCACGAGTACGAGGCATTAGCCAACGAGTATTTCAAACGGGAGAACTTCCTGTATCTGGGGCGGGGTATCAATTATCCGGTGGCTTTGGAGGGAGCGCTGAAGCTGAAGGAGATAAGCTACATCCACGCGGAGGGCTACCCGGCGGGCGAGATGAAGCACGGGCCTATCGCTTTGATTGATGAAAAGATGCCGGTGGTGGCTATTGCCGTCCGTGACCGGGTGTACGAGAAGATGATTTCCAACATCGAACAGGTGAAAGCGCGGGGGGGAATAGTGATTGCCATAGCCACCGAGGGCGATGAGCGCGTTGCCCAGAAAGCCGACCACGTATTGTACGTGCCCGAGACCTCGCCATTGCTCACCCCGGTGCTCACCGTGTTGCCTCTGCAACTGCTGGCTTATCACATTGCCGTGCGCCGGGGGTGTGACGTGGACCAGCCACGAAACCTGGCTAAAAGCGTCACGGTCGAATAGGGGCGCAGCACGCTGCGCCCCTACAATTCGTTATCGTGTCCGTCGTCGCCACTCTTCTTTCACTTCCAACACTTCCAGAGGTTGTCCTTCTTCCAGTTCCAGGAAGTCAAGCAACAGACGGTTGAACTTGGCCGCCTCGTCCAGCATGGGGAAGTGGCGCGAGTCGGGGAAAGTGATAGCGCGCAATAGCCCATCTTCGCGCTGGAAGTAGGCGTTTTCCGGTGGAGTGATCACCGTATCGCGGCCACCGTACACGGCCAACAGGGGTACGCGCAGGCCCTTGATGATGCCATTCAGATCCTGGGCCATCACCGATTGGATGCTGGTGGCAATGGCTTCTGGTTCGGCTTTGCCCACTTCGACCTCCACATCTCGATAGCCGGCCAGAGGGCTGCGCCCCAGCCCTCGATCGAACAGGGAACCGCTGCCTTGAGTGAGCAGGTGGCTGTTGACTGCGGCGCCATTGGGTGGTAGGCCGACGGCCAGTACCCGGTCCACGTGCTGAGGGTATTGGTAGGCAAAGTTCACGGCTACTGTCGCTCCCAGAGCATGGCCTACCAATGGCACCCGGGTGTGGAGGATCCCCAGATTATCCAGAAAAGCGTACACCAATTCCACATACTCGCGCACGGTGTATTTTTTGCGCGATTTGTCGGAATCGCCAAAGCCCCACAGATCGCAAGCATAAGTGCGATAGCGCTGCGACAACTCCTCCATCGTCATCATCCAATAACGCCACGAACCCAGCCAGCCGTGGAGGAGCAGCAGGGGCTTTCCTCGCCCGAGATATTCGTAATGTAGTAGCCCTCCATCAATTACTATCGCGCTCATCAGTGTCCTCGACCACGCCCGCAGAGGAAAAGGTGTAGCTCACGACGCCGCCGGTGGCGGGGGTTTCGTGCGCGGAGAAGAGGGTGTGGCGCACAGGATCAGCCAGCTTATCCTTTCCCCGCTCGTTTAAGGATCTCCTGTACCCGCCTGACCAGTTCGTCTGGGGCGAAGGGTTTGAGAATGTACTCCTCCGCTCCAGCGCTTAACCCCTGCCGGATCTCCGATTCCTGTCCTTTGGCGGACAGGAACACAATGGGGATGTCGCGGGTGGCAGGGTTGGACTTGAGTTTTTCGCAGGCCTCGTACCCGGACATTTGAGGCATACGTACATCCATCAGGATCAGGTCAGGTGACTCAGCCGTAGCTTTCTCGATGGCGTCTATTCCATTGACGGCGCCTATAGCCTCAAACCCTCCATAGATGAGGCTGAAAACTACCAGATCACGGATGTCTTTTTCATCTTCAGCAATCAGTATTTTGGCCATGTTTGCTCCTGCGTACTGCACGATATAAAGAGTTCGTAACTACCTCGACAATGTTAGATTAACATAAATGGCAACAAGATGAACCTCACCTCATCCCCCAACCCCCTTCCCCTCTCCGCTGCGGAGAGGGGAAGGGGGCCAGGGGGTAGGGGAGAGGTCAAATTTAACATTGTCGAGCTCCTTGCCCGTGGATCGGGTTGGCAACCTGACCTACGTTTCGATCACGGGCAGAGAGAAGCTGAAAGTGCTGCCCTTGCCCAGCACACTTCTCACCCATATCCGCCCGCCATGCATTTCCACGATGGACTTGGCGATGGCCAGGCCCAGGCCCGTGCCCGATTGACCACGCACCAGGTCGTGGTCCGCCCGATAGAAGCGCTCGAACACGCGATCGAGATCGGTTGGCGCGATGCCGATGCCCGTGTCGGTGACGTCCACTTGCAATTCCCCGTCGGTTTGATGTAAAGCTAGGGTGATCCGTCCGCCAGGGGGAGTGTACTTGTAAGCATTGCTCACCAGGTTTGTCAGCACCTGCACTAATCGGTTGCGATCACCCTGCACCAGCGGCAGACGTGATGGGATGTTCAACTCCAATTCCAGATTACGGCTGACAATCTCGCCCTTCAAAGAAGTTACCACCTCAGTAGTCACCTCGTCCATCCGCAGAGGGCGCATGTCGAATTTCACCCGTCCGGCCTCGATGCGGGAAATGTCCAGCAGGTCATTCACCAGGGCGGCCAGCCGTTCGACGTTGGTCCGAATCACCTGCAGGAATTGTATCTGGGTGTCGGAGACAGGGCCGGCCGCGCCGCTCAGAATCAGATCGGCATAGCCTTTGATCGAGGTCATGGGCGTGCGCAATTCGTGGGCCACGATGGATACGAAATCCGATTTGGCCTGCGCGATCTCCCGCTCGCGGGTAATATCGCGTAACACAGTGACCACCCCCTGACACTCGCTCTCCTCGTCGAGGATGGGAGCAAAGCGCGCACTGATGATCTGCTTGTCGTATTCCAGTACGACTTCGGGCTGTGACGGGGATGATTGGGCCGTGTGGGCAGAGGTCAGCCGGGATACTGCCTCTATCACCAGGTCGGTCGTGTCTTGCGGAAAGTTGCGGTAGAGAGCACGTATCTCCTGACCCACCACCTCGTCTTCTTTGACCCCCAAGAGTTTCTGGGCAGACCGGTTCACCGCTACTACCTGGCCTTCTATATTGGTAACTACCACTCCATCCGTAATGGACTCCAGGATAGCCAACCGCCGCGAGGCGTCTGCCCGCTGCGTCCGCAACATGTTTCCCAAGCGCTCTGCCTGGTTGCGTATCAACCGATATAGCTCGGTGTTCTTGACCATGACGGTGATCTGATTGGCCGCCGCTTTGGCCAGTTCCAGATGGTCGGCGGTGAAGTAGTTGGGCTCGGGATGGAACAGAAGCATGACTCCCAGAACGTCATCGCCGGTGCTCAGGGGCACGGCCAGTACTGACTGGCTCTGTCCTTTTTTCTCCGGGTCAACTATCCAGCGCTCGTCCTGGTCAAGGCCGGTGATGATCACCGATTCGTTGTGTTGTAGCACCCAACCGGCCAGTCCTTCTCCGTAGCGGAACGAGGTGCGTTTGCCTTCACGGGGCAGCGCCTCAGCCCGACCCAGCGCTGCCCGGTATACCAGATAACCCGTTTCCGGGTCCAGGAGGAGGATGGAGCCCTGCTTGACCCCAATGGCTTGATTGATTAACGCCAGCGCCCGATTCAACACACGTTCCAGGTCAAGGCTGGCCGTCAATTCGGTGGTGATGCTCAGCAGGGTCCTCACCCGATCCCGTTCTTTGGTGAGTTCAAGGTTGGCGTTGGCCAGCTCCTCACTACGACGGCGGAGGTCTTCCTCCAAAATCTCCCGCTGTTTTCGCTCGGTTCGCTCCCGGTCGGCCAGAATCCCACCAAAAATGCCGGCGGCGACGAAGGCGAAAATGCGGGCCGACAGAGCCTTAAGTGGCCCGCTGAACTCGTGGAGCGCAAGGGGTATCCTGGCCACGGCTATGTAAAGAGCGCAGACCAGAGCGAGAAAATACCATCCCAGACGCATAGGAAAGCGGATGACGATGGAGAAGATGATCGGGAAATAAAGCACGTAATAGGCGCTGTTCAGTCCGTCGCTGATGTAAATCGCCGCCGAAAGGGCCACGATGTCTATCAGGGTCATCAGAGAGCAATAAACCTGGCTGGGATGGAAGCCGCGCCACAGGCTCACCAGCGCTACCAGGTTCACCAGGGCGAACGCACTCATCACCCCATTTGCTGCTCGTACCACCGCCGCTACGGGGTTAGGGGAGATGTTGTTCACCAGGAAGCCCAATAGCACCGCTGCCAGGCGTACCATGGTGGCTACCCGCTCGCTGAACACATATGTATCTTCTTCCAGAGTTAAACTGGAGTGGAGCCAGGCCCTGACACTCTGCACTCGTCTGATTCCTCACTCGGATGGCGGAATTTAATAGCCCAGGTCGGTGACATCCTGTGATCCACTATCTTCCAATGCACGTTGAATTTCACTCAACAACAGCTCGAATGAAAACGGCTTGCTCAGAAACTCCTTCACTCCCAGGGTCTGCAAGCGCTGGCGCTCGATCTCCGCATCGGCGGCGTGGGCCGAGATAGCGATGACCGGAATGTCCCGGGTGGCCTGGTCGCGTTTCAGGCGGTTAAGCGTCTCGTAACCGTCCATGCCCGGCATGATCAGGTCCAGCAAGATCAAGTCTGGTCTCTCACGATAGGCGGCGGCCAGAGTCTCATAGCCGTTGAAAGCCCGCACGGTTTCAAATCCTTTGCTGATCAACAATTCAGCCAATAAGCCGCTGGTATCCGGGTCGTCCTCGGCGACGAGCACCTTGCCCTTGCGGGTCAGGATGTTTTCCACAGTGGCCAGCAGGCGCTCCTCATTGATGGGTTTGGCGATGTAGTCCACCGCGCCCAGTTGCAGACCGCTTTCCGCATCCTGAACTACGGAAAGGATGATGACTGGGATGTGCGCGGTTTGGGGATTGTTTTTCAGGTCGCGCAGCACTTCAAAACCGTCCTTGTCCGGCAGCAGCACGTCCAGGGTGATTAAATCCGGCTGCTCATAACTGGCCATAGGTACGACTGAACTGCCCAGGGAAGTGGCCACCACCTGATAGCCTTGTTTCTCCAGTTGATGGCGCAGCAATTCCAGGATGTCCCGTTCATCGTCTACCACCAGGATTTTCTTGCCTTTCGCCGCGGGCGGCAGGACCGGCGGCGCGGGTAGTTCACGGCCTACAGTGGGCAGGATGAAGGTGAAGGTGCTGCCCTCGCCCAGAGTGCTGTTTACCCATACCCGCCCTCCGTGCAACTCGACGAACAATTTGACAATGGACAATCCCAGACCCGTGCCCTCGCTGGCCTGGACCAGGGGGTGGTCGGCCCGATAGAAGCGGTCGAAAATCTTGAGCTGGTCCTCGGTGGAGATGCCGATACCGGTATCCGTCACATCTACCCGCACGGCGCCGTCCATCGGCGAAAGAGAAATGGTGATCTGCCCCTCCGGTGTGTAGCGATAAGCATTGGCCACCAGATTAGTCAATACCTGGGTCAGGCGCGAGCGGTCACCTGGTACATCTTCGGTATCGGGCGCGATGTTCAATACGAGTTTCAGCCCCTTGTCCTCAATTTGCTGGCGCATGGAATTGGCCACTTCCAGGATGATGTCTTCCATCCGCAAAGGCTCGATGTGCAGGGTAATGCGCCCCGTCTCGACGCGAGAGATGTCCAGCAAATCGTTGATCAGAGCGGTCAGGCGTTCAGCGTTGGATTTGACGATGTTCAGGAAACGCCGCTGTCCCTCGTTGACCGCTCCCACTGCACCGGCGATGAGCAGGTCGGTGTACCCTTTGATCGAGGTCAGTGGGGTACGCAGTTCGTGGGATACCGTGGACACGAACTCGGTTTTGGTCCGGTCTGCCTCCACTTCTTTGGTGATGTCGCGCAGGACAGTCACGACACCTATGAATTCCTCTTTTTCGGTGAAAACTGGAGCCAGGCGGGCGCTGATCACCCGCCCTTCCAGCTCCAATGTGGTGTCAATCACCTGTGGGGTGGCTTCAGTGGGCACCGGTGCGGCGATCAGGGATTCCATGGCAGCCAGGGCTTCCAATCTACCCTGGGGTGAGAAGGCACCGAACACGTTATGGACGTCCTGTCCGATCACCGTCTCGCTACGTGCGCCCAGTATTTTTTCCGCTGCGGAGTTGATCAGCACGATGCGTTGCCGGGTGTCGGCGACAATGACCCCGTCAGCGATGGATTCCAGGATGGCCCGGCTTTTAGAACTTTCTTCCTGTTGGACGCGCAGTGTTTCGCCCAGTTGTTCGGCGGTCTCGCGCACGTATTGGTACAATTCGGCATTGTGAATAGCCTGGGCCACCTGGGCCGCAGCCATGCTTACCAGACGCAGTTGAGCCTCGTTGAAGAAATTGGGCTGTCCATCGGAAACGATGAGCACGCCTTGCACGTCCTCGCCCACGATTAACGGGGCGGCGATCAGCGAGCGCGTCCAGGTGCCCCGTCCCAGTGAGGGCAGCCAACGTTCGTCATCCTGCACGTCATCTACCAGCACTGCTTCCCGGTGTTGGACCACCCAGCCGGCCAGGCCCGTGCCTGGTTTGAAGGGGGTAACCTCCCCGCCTGCTGGCAGGGGTTCCCGTCCACCCAATCGGGCGCGATAAACCAGTCTATCGGTGATTGGGTCCAGCAGCATGATGGAACCGTGGCTGGCACCCACGGCGCGGGCGACATTACGCAGCGTGCGATCTAACACTTTTTCCAAATCCAGGCTAAGAGTCAGCTCGCGGGTGATGGTGTACAGGGATTCCAGCCGTTCTTTTTCCTCGGCCAGCTCACGGGCGCGCTGGGCAATGCGTTCTTCCAATGTCTGATTCAGAGCGCAGACCTCGGCGAAGTGGCGGGCGTTCTCCAGGGCGATCGCTGCCTGGCGCACGATGGATTCTACCAGGTCCATTTGCTTGCGATCAAGTTGGAATGTGCCGATCCCGCCCAGAACGACCACTCCCCGCGTTTCTTCTTTGAGTACCAGCGGTACAACTGACCACTCGTTGCCGGTCCCATCCATCACGATTTGCATGCTCTGGCCGTTAAAGGCTTCCCTGATAGCCTCCTGTACTTTGGGGGAGGAAAGAGCCCGAGATTGGCCTGGGCTGGAATTTGAAGCTGCCAGGACCAACTTTCCCACCCCATCTCCCAGAAATACGGCGCACTCCGCCCCGCCGGTCACGCCGCTCAACCGCTCGGCCAGGATACCGGCGATCTGTGCCACATCCAGGGTCGCGCTCAAGTCCCGTGAGACCTCGTAAACGGTTTGTAATTGGAGCAGCGCCCAATCAGCTTCTGCCGTAGCCTGGGCCAGGCTGGCGGTCCACATCTCGGCCTCGTTCAAGCGTTCCAGCAAGGTCTCCTCTACCTCCTGGGTGAAGAATTCGGCCAGCACGGTGGCTGCGTCATCGAAGAAGGGAAAGAGTTTCTGCCAGGTGGCCATTGCCCGCCAGGCATCGCTGGATTCCAACAGGGCCAGGCCCAACGCCATGCGCAATTGGAAGGAGATCTTCAACAGTTCGGTGAGGGTGCAGCTCTGCTTCAGTCGCTGATCGAGCACCCAGTCCTGAAGCTGCCGCAGGAGATGGGGTGCATCCTGTTCAATCGCTGCTATCAGGTGATGATAAAAGGGCAGGACCTCGGCCCTTAACTCATCATCTGTTAATTCGGCGTAATGGGGCAGCTCCAGGCGTTGGACTCCTTTAAGCCAGTGCTTTTGTATTGATTTTTCGTTTTTGGATAACCACTGACGCACGTCCATCAATTAGCGCTCTCTTCCCCCACTACTCATTACCCATCACTCATTACTCCCTCATCACCCACTACGCGCCGGATGGTGGTCAATAGCTCACCGAGAGTTAACGGCTTGATCATGAACTGTGCTGCGCCCATGGCCAGCACTCGCTCCCGCTTTTCCTCCTCGTCGCTGGCACTGCCGGTCATGACGATGACCGGGATGTGGCGAGTAGCCTCGTCACGCTTCAGGCGTTCCAGAACTTCGTATCCATCCATGCCGGGCATTTTCAGGTCCAGGATGATGAGGCCCGGTTGCTCTTCTTTAGCACAGCTCAAAGTCTGCCGTCCATCGTACACGGCAAAGGGGGTAAATCCACTGCGGCCCAGGGCCTCTTTCAAGAATCCTACCGTATCCCGGTCGTCGTCCACAATCAGCACCCGGTCCCGCTTGGTGAGAATACTCTCGATGGTGGTAATCAGTCGTTCCTCATCAATGGGTTTGCTCAGGTAGTCTGCTGCCCCTCGTTTGAAACCCTCTCGCTGCTCCTCCAGAATGGAAATGATCACCACCGGGATATTGGCTGTTTTTTCGTTGTTTTTGAGTTGTTCCAGAAGGGCTAACCCATCAATATCGGGCAGGCGCAGGTCCAGGGTGATCAGGTGGGGGCGCTTGGCCTCTATACTGGACAGGAGGTCACGGCCCCGGACTATAAAATCGGCCTCGTACCCCCGCAGGCTTAACTGGCGGACAATCATTTTGGCGATGTCTGGGTCGTCTTCCACCACCAATATTCTCTTGTTGGGCGGGCGATAGCTGATAATGGACGGACGTTGTACGGAATCCTTTTCTACGGCTTGCTCTTCTTCGGCTATCGGCAGGGTAAAGCTGAAAGTGCTGCCTTTTCCCAGCTCGCTCTCCACCCATATCCGCCCGCCGTGCAATTCCACCAGGGACTTGACAATGGGCAGGCCCAGGCCCGTGCCCTCGGTTTCTCGTACCATTGGATGATCAGCACGGAAAAAGCGCTCAAAAATCTTTTTCTGATCCTCGACGGCAATACCGATGCCCGTATCCGAAACGTCCACCTGGATAAAGCCGTCGCTCGCCCGCGCTTCAATGGCGATCCTTCCTCCGCTGGGTGTGTATTGGCAGGCATTGGCCACCAGATTGGTCAGTATCTGGGTCACGCGGTCGTGGTCACCGCGCACCAGAGGCAGGCCGGTCGGTATGTGCGCAGTAAGCTCGAGGTGCTTCTCTTCGGCCTGGGCACGCATAACCAGCAGGAGTTCGTTTACGATCTGGGTTATAGACAGGGGTTTGAGGTCCAGTTTCACCCGCCCGGTCTCGATGCGGGAGATGTCCAGCAATTCGTGGATCAGCATGGTCAGGCGGTCCACGTTGGATTTGATAATGCTCAGGAAGCGCCGCTGATTCTCGTTCACCTCGCCGGCAGCGCCCAGATACAACAGGTCGGTGTAGCCTTTGATGGAGGTCATCGGCGTGCGCAGTTCATGGGAGACGGTGGATACGAACTCGGACTTGGCTCGCTCCGCCTCCACCTCTCTGGTAATATCTCTGAAGACAGATACTGTACCCAGGAAGCCATCTTGCATGAGCACCGGGGCCAGCCGTACACTGACCACCCGGTCCTCAATTTCCAGGCGTTGTTCCAGGAAAGCACCCTTTTCCCACGTTGGGGTTTTTGATGTCCAGTCCGCGACAGTTCTGACCCAGTCCATTCCATTGCGGCCATAAAGGCCGGGCAGTTCCGACATGGAGCGGCCAATGATCCATTCCCGTGATGCGCCCAGGATGCGCTCTGCGGCCGCGTTGAAAAGGATGACCTGCCCATCGGCGTCTGTGACCATAACCCCATCGGAGATGCCCTCCAGGATGGCCTGGCTTTTAGTGTATTCCTCCTGTTGGGCCAGGAGCATACTGCCCAGACGTTCGGCGGATTCGCGGATCAGCCGGTATAACTCGGCGTTGTTGATAGTGGCTGCTACCTGGCTGGCGGCAGCGGAAACCAGCCGCAGGTGAGATTCGGTAAAGTACCCCTCTGCAGGGTGGAAAAAGAGCAGCACACCCAACACATCTTCGCCGGCGATCAGGGGTACGGCCAGAGCTGAGCGGCGGTCTGTCGCCCCTTTTTCCTCGTCCGGTATCCAACGAGGGTCTCGGTTCAGGTCATCCACAATAACCGCTTCCCCAGTGTCCCACACCCATCCGGCCAGACCACTACCCCGTTTGTATTCGGTACGCACTCCACCGCGCGGCAGATAGGTCCGCCGGCCCAGCGCTGCCCTGTAGACCAGATAGTCTGACTCGCGGTCCACCAGCAGCAGGCTGGCCTGCTCGACTCCCAAGACCTGGGCGATCAAGGCCAACGTGCGGTTCAATACCCGGTCCAGGTCCAGGCTGACCGATAGCTCGCGGGCAATGTTATACAGAGCGTCCAGCCGGTCGCGTTCCAGGGTTAATTCCACGTTGGCGCGGGCCAGTTCCTCGGTTCGCTCGGCAACTATCCGCTCCAGGTTGTGGCTGAGATTGCGGATTTCCTCGAAGAGGCGTGCATTTTCAATGGCAATGGCGGCCTGGTCTGCCAGTGTGTAGAGGAGGGATCGGTCACTGGAGCTGAAAGCGTTCTTGCGTTCGTCGTCGGCGACGAGCACGCCGATCACCCGTCCGCCCACCATTAGGGGGACCAGGACCATGGAACCGATAGGATCCGGTCCAGGCACGAAACGAGGATCGGCTTCTGCGTCGGTCAGGAGCAGGGACCGTCCGCTGGCCCCCACTTCTCCAACCAGGCTTTCATCCGGGGCGAAGCACAGCGATTTTATGTGTTCCGCGTCATGACCGTAGGTGGCTGCTGGATGGAAGTATCCATCGGTGTCGTCCAGCAGGAATATGGTGCTGGCCTGGCAACCCAAAAGCTGGGTGCTGGCTTCTACAATTGTATCCAGCAGGGTGTCCAGGTCCAGTTTGGCACTGAGGGAGCGACTGACCTCGTTAAACAGGGATAAGGTGTCAATGCGGTGATGCAGGTCCTCGTACAGCCAGGCGTTCTCAATAGCTACCGCGGCCAGGTGAGCGAAAACCTCCAACGCTTCAACGACGGAGCGGGTGGGGGCGCGGCCATCGCGGGGAGCGTCCACGGAAATGATCCCCAGCATACTACCGTCAGTAGCCCGCAGGGGCACAATCAGCATATCCTCGGCGTGCCAATATCCTTCACCCCGCTCCGTAGTATCCTGGAGGGGGGTGAAGACGTCCCATTCCTTGGTTGGCTCTTTATACTGATGGGGGATGTAATAGGACTGGCTGATACGGAACTCCTCGCGCAGCCCGGCCTGGATAGTAGACAGGTCCTGGGTTTTTTGTTTCAGTTCATTGAAAACGGACAAAGGCAAGCCGGCCGAGGCCACTCGGCGTAGGGTGGAAGAGTTGCGGTCAATCACGCTGAGGAGCACCACGTCGAAGCCCATTGCTTCCTGGATGGCATAAACCAGGTCTTCCAGCACTTCTTCCAATGGACGGTCGGTGTGCAGGGCATTGCCAATGGCGGCCAGGTTGGCCAGTTGTTCAGCGTGGCGGGAAAGCAGGTTTCGCTGTTCTACCAGTTCCTCGTAAGCACGGGCGTTGCGGATGGCCGTTGCTGCCTGGTGAGACAGGGCCCGCACAAATTCCAGGTGCTCTAAGGTGAAATGAGCTTCCCGGTCGCTATAAAGGTTAATCAACCCGGCGACTACCCCTTCGTAGAAAATAGGGGCCACCAGCGCCGAGCGCGTATCCGCCTTGACGCACACTGGTTGATGCTCCTGGCTGACATCAGGCAACAGACAGGGTTCGCCGCTGGTCATCACCCGTCCAAACGCACTATCCGGGGAAAATTCCGCCAGCAGGGATTGAACGAGGGAGCTTTCCTGGTCGGAATATCCCTTGGCTACCTGTAGCTCCAGGTGACCATTATCCGGATTGATTTGAGCGACGTGGCCGTGAGATGCTCCTGTGGCATTGATGGCCTGTTCCAACAGCACATTCAGCGTACGGTCCAGGTCCAACGTGGCCGTCAGCTCTTGTCCGATGCGCTGCAAAGCGGTTAACTGTTCCACCCGGGCTTTCAATTTCTCGTCGGTCTGGCTATAAAGCCTGGCGTTCTCCAAAGCAATGGCCGCCTGTCCGGCGACCAGTTGCAGGGTGGCCAGGTCATTCTCGGTGTACGTACCCGGATGATCGTGGCCCAGTTCCAATGTGCCGACCAGTTCATCGCCGATCAGGAGAGGCACTCCCACATAGGAAAGCAAGGGACTGTCCAGGCGCTCGATTTTGGGCCGCACGTCCTGGCGGGTACTGGTATCGGGAATGAGGAGAGGCTGGCGATGACGGGCGATCCAGCCGGTGTAGCCCTCGTCCAGGCGATAGACGCCGCCAGCCATGGCCGTGCGCGATGGGTCACCGCCCTGCCCTCGGGTGACCATGATCTCCCGTTCGGGATCCCATAAGCAGATTTCGGCCACGGTATAATCCACGACCCGCCGCGTACAGGCCAGAATAGAGTCGAGGGTGGTTTTCAAGTCCAGGCTGGCACTGATGGTCCGGTTGATCTCGTTGATGAGGGCCATTTCCTGAACCCGGCGGCGCTCCCTTTCGAACAAACGAGCGTTTTCAATGGCGATAGCCGCGTGCTCCGAAAGGTGGGCCACGAAGCGCAAATCATCCTGGTCGAAAGCGTGAGGTTGGGGACTTTCCAGGTTGAGTACACCGATCACCCAATCCTCCCGCAGAATGGGCACCGCCAATTGAGAACGAACCTCCTGGATAGTAGCCACGTAATCGGGGTCTTGGGACACATCTGGAACCAGGGCCGGCTGTCCGGTGCGCGCCACTCGTCCGATGATGCCTGAGCTCATACTCCATTTCAAGGGCAGGTCTACCTTCTCGTAGCCACGCTGGGCCAGCAGCTCCATCGTCTGCCCTTCCATATCGCACAGGCCAATCAACCCTACCGCCGCCCCTGTGGCGCCGATGGCACGCTCTAATACCAGATCAATCACCCGCTGCAGATCCAGCATGGCGGACAGTTCGCGGTCAATTTCCTCGATAGCCGAAAGCTCCTCGACCCGCTCGCTGAGGGCCTCGTCGGTCATGGTGTACAGTCGGGCGTTCTCGATGGCGATCTCGCTCTTGGCGGCGATGGTCTCCAGCAAAAACAGGTCCTCGGGTGTGAACAGGCCATCCGCCTGGTCGAACAGGCAGATCAACCCGAAGGGGGTGTGTCCCCGCCGCAAGGGGACGGCGATCAGAGAGACAGGCGGGGTGTCCATGTCCTTCATCCACCATTCGTAACGCCGGTCGGTTTGTAGGGTGTTGATGCGAAACGAGGAATTGCGCGCCAGCAGCCATTGCCCCAGCCGCATCCCGCCTTCTGTAGTATGGTTAAGCATTGCTACCTGGGCAGCATTTAACCCGTGGTTAACCACAATTTCCAATTTGCCATCACGCTGCCGGCACAGGAGTATCTCACCCCTCTGCGCGTGTAGAATCTCACGCGCCTGAGTAAGAACTACGTCCAGCAATTCTTCCAGGCGCAGTTCCCTGCTGAACTGCTCGCTCAGGTAGTCCAGCAGACGATACAGCTCTTTCTGTTGCCGTTGGGGGCCGGCTATCACTCCGATCACGTAGGCCACAAGATTCAGCACCACAATGGCAACCAGAAATTCCACCGTTCCCACCGAAAGCCCTGTGGAGACGACGTACTTCGCCAGCAGCGGGAGCAACAGGGCGGTGCTCGCCAGGGATACCGATAACCCAGGTCCCAGCCCTGCGCTGAAAGCCGTCAGGATAATAGGACCCAAGTATAGGTAGCGGAAGATGGTTGCGTAGATTGAGGAACCGGTCTCAGTGATATAGGCGCCAATTGTAATCAGGAGGATAGTCAATCCTATCCCCCCCGCCAACATCCAGTCAGGTTTGCGCTGACCTTTGAAGAACCCCGTGCTCATTCACTTCATCCCAGACGATGGTTACTGGTTGCTGTCATCAATTCCAGCCACTAGCCACCGGCAACTATAAAAACATGGTGGCCATGCTAAAGGCCACGTTATTCGCAAAAGCGGGCACAATACTCCGCGAGCGGCTGAACAACGCGGCGCTGATCATACTCATGGCAAAAGCGTAGAACAAAGTGCCCAAAGAAAGGAGCAAATTCGAACTCCAGCCAGCTTTAACGATCAGAGCAGTCACATTGAGGAAAGAGGTCACAATGGCTGAAAGCCAGAAATTGCGTTCTTCAACCCGGTAAAGATAATTAAAGACCACTCCTCTGAAAAACAACTCCTCGGTAATTGATTGTATCCCGGCCTCGTAGCCCAGACTCCACAAAGTGTAAGGCCAGGGTTTGAAAGTCAGGACCAGGCCGGCCGCCGTCGTGGCGGTGAACAGCAGATGCCCACCCAGAATCAAGCCGGTGAGAGCACCAACTACCGACCAGGCTGCCCACCGCACTCCGGTCAGCCCGATTTTTCGCATCTCAGCGGGGAAGCGGCGTGTCAAGCCGATCAGCACCACCCAATATAAGAGCATAATTATTCCAGCGTAGAGAACGGGATTCTGCGCTCGTGGACTGTCCACCAGGCGCACACGCAGGTTACTCTTGGTAAGCCAATTCGTCACGGCCATCAACACCAGACCCGCCCCATACACCCCGGCGGCAATAATCCGCATCCTGGCATGGGGACGAAGCGCGTATCCGATGGCCACGGCGCCGTACAAGCATAGCGAGACAGCTTCCACCAGAAAGGATGACCAGGCCACAGATAGAGCAAGCCGGTCGAAAACCGCTACCAGGGCAGTGGAGAAAATTACCACGACCAGGATGACTAGGCCGGCGTACAGCCGTTCGCGGCGCATTTGGCTGCTAATCTGCGACCAGTCCTCGCTTACATGAAAAGCCTGGACGGACATTCCCTCTCTCCCTACTTGTCCGTTTACTGGCTGCTGGCCTGCCGACGGGCCTCCGAGGCTATCTCCGTGATTTCCCGTATGTCGGCGAAGGTAGTGTCGTCGGACACCAAACCGATGGAAAGGGTCATCAATGGCACCTGCTGTTCCTGGCCCGTGGCATCGGTGATCTTCATGTATCCCGCCTCGCGGTCACGGAAAGAATAGAAGGTACCCACCCCTTCGTTGAAACGCTGCACAATCTTGTCGCGCAGTTGTTTCGGCTCGGTGGATTCGGTGATCACGATGAAATCGTCGCCACCCACATGGCCGATGAAGTCGTTGGCCGTGCCCACTTCATCCACTGCCTCGCCCAGGATCAGGCCGGTGAAGCGCAAAACATCATTGCCGGCTACAAACCCGTAGGCCTCGTTAAAGGGGTCGAGGTGATTGATCCCAATGTAGAGAATCGTCCATCCCTTTGTGCGCATCAGTAGCTTGAGCCGTTCCTCGATTAGCTTGCCACTGGGCAGGCCCGTCGTCGGGCTGGTCATGCTTTCGTACGTAGCGCGGCGGAGGGCATTTTGCACCCGCAGTTTCAGTTCCTCGATGTCGAAAGGTTTGGTGATATAGTCATCCGCCCCCAGCTCCAGCCCGGTGATTTTGTCGCTGCGTTCGTCGCGTTGAGTCAGAAAAATGATGGGAATATGGCTGGTGCGCAGGTTGCCACGCAATTGGCGACACACTTCATAGCCGTCAATGTCGGGGAGCTGAATATCCAGCACCACGATGTTGGGCAATTTGCGCCGACATAGCTCCAGGGCATCACCTCCTCGTGGGGCGACGATGACATCATATCCCTGGGAATCGAAATAGATGCGCAGCATGTTGGAGATGTCGAAATCGTCCTCTACTACCAGGATTCTGCCTTTGCTCATTGTCATCCCCTCCTCCAGCTTGAAGGTCGGCGGTCAGTATGCCAGGCCGGTCCCGCTCCGGTCTATCCGACCACACTCATGCTCCCCCTCGCTTGCGGCGAGCATTTTCTTTGATCTGCTCGATGTATTCGTCCGTAACTGCCCGTTCGAAGCTGCGAAACCCGGCTAAACGAAAACCGTGCTTTTCGGCCAGGCGTTCTATTTCCGTCACCTGCTCGATGGTAATCTCGCGTCCCAGAGTGTAGCTCTCATAACGCCCTTCCAGGGCCAGGATCATGGTTTCCGCCATGCAGGCATACGCCGTTTTAGGCGGAAAGCCAAAATCGAAACCGAAATCCACATCACCGGGGACATCCACCATCCCCCCTTCGATGACCAACACGTCGTCCCGTTGTTCTACTACTTGACGTGACACGCCCCGGGGCCGCGAAACGTCGCATACCACCGCTCCCGTTTTCAGATGGTGAGCGTCAATAATGGTTTCTATGGCGCTGGTCACGGTAAGCACCAGGTCGGCCCGGTGGATAGCTGTTATATCTGTCGTCGTCTGCAACTGCGCCTGGCCCCTCTGCCTGGTCAACTCCGCTACCTTTTCCAGGGCTTCCATGCGCCGGCCTACCAGGATGAGCTGTGGTACATCCGTGGCCAGCAACTGGGCACATACCCGCCCGATGGCTCCCGTTGCCCCGACCACCGCTGCTGTTGCCTGGGATAGGGGGATGTCCATGCGCTGCGCTGCCTCGCGCACGGCCTGCACGGCCACGGCTATGGTGTAACTGTTGCCGGTGGTCACCGGAATGCTCAGCCGGCTGGCGATGGTCACCCCGGCATCACCCACTACCGCAGTGAACGCGCCCAGGCCTAGCAAGCGCGCCCCCAATTTCTCAGCCATGTGTCCTGTCTGGACTATTTTGTGGTAGGCAACAGGAGTAGGAAGCTGCATCATGCGCGCCGGCGTCAAAGGGCAGGCGACAAACCAGCCCTCGATTTCCTTGCCCGTCGCTGCTGAACGAATGCCGGTGATGTGGGAAATGTAAATCGGAGGGAAGAAACGGGAGAGGAAGTTAATGGCGCTCACCGGGAGAAGGCGGCCCAGGAGCGGGAACTTCCGCTCAACATCTCGTTTGGGATCAATGGGGTGAATAACGAACGCAAAGTTATCCATACTGCTCTCCAGAGACTCACCCCCAGACTACACTCCCCCCGCCAACTCCACATTAAAACGGCAGCCACATGCACCTATCTGCAAACGTGCGCTTTCAACGTATAGTTGTAAGATGCGGATAGTTTGCCAGCTTATCGTCCGATGTTACCAGCGGACATTCATAAACTCTCGTGGTAGCCACAATTACTTCGCGTTGGGCCTGGGTGAGTTGTCATCCTCATGCACCCACCAGACCCAGATGTGGGTGTCAAGAACGATCATCGCAATACCAGCCACTCGTTTTCGGCGACGCTGTCAAACGGCCTTATATAGCGAATTGGCTGACTTACAAGCACACATCTCATGGAAAGACTCAGCACGCCGCACCTATGCGCCGCAGCTTTCAATCCCTGGGATAAAACCGGGGATGGAGATGCCCATTGGGCAGGTGGTGCTGATCACCTTCCTCATAACTAACATTCTTGCTGATAACCGAACGCTGTTCCGAGCGGATCAAGACTGTATCGGATTCAACCATCCGTGCCGGATAAAAGGTCAGGTCGGCACCGATGCGGCAATTATGGCCTATGCAACTGCCGAGCACTTTCAGCCCCACGTTTTCCAGAACGCCGTTGCGCATGGTACGGATGGAGGGGCGGGGGATCAGGTAAAAATCCGTGAAGGTGGTGCCCGCGCCCACAAAAGAGTTACGTCCCACAACGCAACACTGCAGGCAGGCGTTCTGGGCCACGATGCAATCCTCCATCAGTGTGGTCATGAACAGAGCCGCTCTGAAGGGAAGAAAAACTCTATCCCCCACCACCGAGAGCATGAGTTGGCAGCCCTGGGATATATTGACGTTATCACCGATAATGCAGTTGTCAATCACTGCCCCCGCGCCGATGGTCACATTATCGCCAATAGTGGTTGGGCCGTGGATGGTTGCGCTGGGGTCAATGACGCAATTGCGTCCGATCTTCACCAGTTCGGAACAGGAAAGCAAGCGCTTTCGCTCCCACAGGGCTTTGCCCAGGATACCCAATTTGAAGGAAAAGTCCCGGCTCAGACGGTCTTCAAAGCGTGCACCTCGGGCAAACACCCCAAACACGGCGTTGGTGATGAAGATATGCACCCAATGTTCAAGGGAGAGAAAGGCCCGCAGAGGAACGAAGAATACCATCTCCCCCTTGTCCGAGGCCATGTAGGTGGGCACGTGATAGTATCCGATCTCCCGGGCCAGGGTGTCAATGACCAACGGCTGTGGTTCTTCCCATACCCCGTTGGGCAGGTACCACATATCCGCTACGTACAGATCATCGCACGGCTGGATGCCGTTTTGTAAAGGCAGCGCATGGTCAACAATAGCCCGGTCTGCCGGAGAAAAGGCCACCCGGCAGGCGCGGTTTCTTTTCTGTGCTTCCCGGATAAAAGCTTCGAAGAAGAACTCGTCGAAAAAGAGGTTGTCGCGGTAAACCAGAGTTTCCACGCCCTCTTCCCATTCGATTTCTTCCAGGCTATTTACTTCCCGTTCCTCCGCACAGTATCGGGCCAAGATATCCCTTTGAAAGAGCCAGAGTGGCTTATTGAGAACTCGCAGGTCTCGCGCTGGTTCATTAAACGGGGCGATTTTCCTGGTGTCGCGTATAATTATCTTGCGCATCATTGTTCCTCAGCACTCTAGTATCCCAGCCCCCCCGCCAATGGCGCTCCCGCACTATTCTTCTAATGGACGCTTACTGATGATAAAGGTGCAAGTGTATCGTCCGGCCAGTGCCTGGGCGTGCACCACACCCTCCACGTCTGTTTCACCACTGACCAGCACTATGTCGTCTATCCGCACGTCGCTCGCCGTTGGCTCGGCGACTCCCCGCACGGCCAGGCGGGTGCCGTCTTCTACCAATACCGGGTAACGGGAGCCATTCGTCTCCACAATGAATTTCGGCCCATCCACGGCTACCACCCGGCCATTGAATACCGGGCCGTTGAATATGTCCCAGGAGAGCTCGGCAGCGCAGGATGTTTCCTCAATGTAAAACATCTTGCCGCCGCTGATCCAGTGTACTGTTTCCTGCAATAATCCCGTAGCTGCGTGACAGGCAGGCTCATCTGCATGTCGTCCCCAGCATACCGGGCAGCGGTCAATGATGTAGACGAAATGGTCCGCTTCCTCTTCCAGGGTGACGCGCTGATCGGTGAACTTGTTGAAAGTATCGGCCATGGCATTGAGACCAACCTTGAGCTTCATTCCCAGCGGCAGCAGGCGAAAAGCCAGGTCGGCCATACCCAACAACGAGCCGAAATCTTTGAGGGCGTACTTGAAGCCTGCCCGTCCGGCGCGGATGGCCAATCCCCGCCCACCGCGTGAGCCATACATTTCTTCCAACGCCTTGTTGATTCCGCTCATTTCCTCGAAGCTGAACCCAAGATCGAGGTTGTTGGGCGGGTAGCGGTTGACCAGGTGCTTCAATTTGGCCAGGTGTAAAACGGCATTTACCCCGTTTTTGCCCATTACATCTTCCAGAGCCAGGAGAAACATCCGTCCCATCTTGTTGGGCCAGAAGTACTGTCCAGAGATATGGGGCTGCGACTGGTCGGTCATTGAAATCTCCTTCCAGGGCGACTCTATGTCTGTGCCAGAAAGCCCAACAATGTCTCGTGGAACGGTTCCGGCTCGTCCAGCATTGGGAAGTGCCGGGAATGTTCCATCATCCTCACCTGGGCAATCCGCACCCCTCGGGCCAGGACCTCGGCCTGCGATGGGCTGACGATATTGTCGTGACGGCCAAAGATGCCCAAGGTCGGGACGCGAATCTCTCCCAGGCGGGGCCGCAAATCGGTCTTACGCAACGACTCAATGCTGCGGAAAAATGGCTCCAAGGCCGTGCGCGAAAGGTCGCGCTCGATCATCCGTTGGGTCTCGGGTTTATCCCCGGCCAAAACCATCCACACCACTAAGCGCAACATGATGGGGATACGCCATACCAGCCAGGCCAGGGTCGGATTGCCCGCCAGGATAAGCCAGACGTTGAGAGACATGCCGTGGATGGGCGAGCCTACTACGGCTACCTGTTCTACCCGTGCGGGGTGGTCCAGAGTCAGACTGAGGGCTACCGTTCCACCCATGGAGTGCCCAATCACCGGAGCGCGGGAAATGCCCATAATCTCCATGAACTGGTCCACCATGCGCACGTAGGAAGAGATTTTGAACGGCGGCGTTTTCTGCTTAATGGATTCGCCAAATCCCCAGAAATCGAGGGCGTAAATTTTATAGCGGTGCAAACCCGACAGGGTCAGCATCGTGTTACGCCACACGTCCCAGGAGTTGATCCAGCCATGTAACAAGAGGACGGGTTTCCCTCGCCCGTCTACTTCGTAATGGACCACACCTTCATCAGTTACAATGGAGCTCAACGTGTCCTCCAGGAGCACTCAGGCCAAGCACAGGTCATCAGCAATTCACTTCTGCTCAGCGTCCATTTCCTCCAAAATGGCATATAGAAGTTCCAGGAGTACGGATTTTACGCTCTCCTTATCTTTGGCCAGACAGGGCACCACTTTTACTTTCGGGTCAATTTTCAGGGCGATGCGCAGGTCCTCCGGATCCCAGGCATCGGGCAGGTCTTGCTTATTGGCTGCTACCACGTAGGGAGTTGGAGCATATCCCCGGAAAATCTCCAGAATACGTCGGGCCTCTCGAAAAGTCTCCGGCCGGGAACTGTCAATGAGCACGATGAAACCTAACATGCCTTCCGACAATATTTCCCACATGAAGTCGAAACGCTTTTGGCCCGGTGTGCCGAAGAGGTAGAGCACCAGGTCTTCGTCCACCGTGATGCGCCCGAAATCCATGGCCACCGTCGTCTCCTCCTTGACGCGTTCGGAGTCGCTGGTTATTTTCCTGTCGGTGGAGACGACGTCTATCTCACTGATAGTGCGGATGAATTGAGTTTTCCCGGAGTTGAACGGGCCGGTGATTACCATTTTGACTGTTTGCATAATGACTCGTCCCTCGCGTCTATAGCCTGCGGATACGGTCAATCAAGCGATTGATTACGCTGCGTTTGACAGCCGGGGGACGTTCCACGGGTTGCTCCCGTCCGGGTGGAATCAGCGGACGCGCCTCCGCACCTTCCGGGCGCACCAGCTCCACCAGTCCAGCCTGTAACATCCCATAAACAATTTTCCGTATCTGAAACTCGCTCATGTTGTTAGATTGAGCGATTTGCCGGATGGTGTTGCGGGGATTGATGAAAGAGATGACACGCCATTCCTCTACCGTGAGGTTAACGTTGCGCAGCTTGGCACTGGGACGATCGGTGAATTTGAGGGCCATATCCAGGTTAGGCAATTCCTCCTGCAGGCGCTCCCATTCTTTTACCCGCCGGCTGCCCTCCATAATGACGTTTTCCAGGTCAATGGGTACAGTGATCTGCCCGGCAGGAGGCAACTGATTGGGTTCGAAATAGAAGACCCCTTCCTCCCAGGTGAACAAGCGGTAGATCACATTCAGAACCTGGTCCTTCACGCTTTGCACAACGTCGTTTTGCGTGACCAGCCCGGCGTTGATCAGATAAAGGGCCAATTCCTTTTCCGAGACCTCGCCAGCGCGAGCGTGGATTTGTTTGGATTGTTCTTCGGAGAGTTTACCTGCTTTGAGAAGCAAATGGGTCAGGTCGCCATCTTGACCCGAAGCAGTAGCGTGAATCAGCTTCCCCTCCTTGAAGTACATCTTCGCATCTGTGCCCTGCGACTGGATAGTCAACGCCCCAGTTTTCCGAGCCAGATTGATGAGGTTGAGAAGCTGAGTGGTATTGAAGTCTCTCAGATTCCCCTTCAGTGCCATTTTCCCCCACCTTAATTTTCTTGCAACAGAGCCCCCAGTGGTTTAAGAAAGGGCTTAATAAGTGAACATGGTTGATTATACCCTTTCTTTATCTTTAAGTCAACTATATCTGCAATTTCCGGCGTTGACCGGGGGCGCGTAGGGTGGACTTAAGCCCATCTTACGTCCGTTGCGTTTGGCTGAATTTGAGCAGATGTGCTATAATACGCGCCGATTTCTTCCAGGGAGGTAAATCAATGGTGAGAAATACTCTCTTATTACGACGGCCTGGTTCCTTCGTCCTGTTAATGCTCCTGGTCGTGCTCATTCTCTTTTCCGTGGCTATGGCCGGATGCAGGCAGGCGCCAACGGCCACACCAACCCCAACTAAAACGCCCAAAGCGGAAGGCGCATCCGCTGCCACTCGACCGGTGACGCCCACGTCCACTCCAACTCCCACCCCAGAACCCACTGAGGTCAATCAGACTATAATTGACCCGGCTACGGATCCGAACATCAATCCACTTACCGGTGAACGGGTGGACCCCGCGGTGCTGAATCGCCGCCCGCTGGCAGTGAAAGTTTCTAACGCGCCAGCCATCGTCCGTCCTCAGGCCGGATTGAGTTTCGCCGACGTGGTTTTCGAGCACTATGCCGAGGGTGGTTTGACCCGCTTCACCGCCATCTTCCTCAGCAAAGATTGCGAGAAGATCGGGTCTATCCGCAGCGGACGGTTGATTGACCTGGAAATCGCGGCCATGTTCAAGTCCATGTTTGCCTACTCCGGGGCCAGTGGCGGTGTCAACCAGGAAATCCGCAAGTCAGACATCTTCGAACGGGTGATCTCGCCGGACTTTGGCCATGACAGTGCTTTTCAGCGCATTCCCGCCCCCGGCAAGGCTTTTGAGCACACCCTGTTCAGCAGTACAGAGGCCCTGTGGCAGGTCACTGACCAGCGGGGCCTCAACGGTCGGCAGGACATTCAGGGCTGGGTATTCAGCATAGAACCGCCCTCAGCCGGCGCTCCGGCCACGTTCATCAAAATCCCTTATGAGCCCACCTATGTCACTACCGAGTATCAGTACGACTCGGCGCAGGGTGTTTATCTGCGCTCAATTCTAGGCGAACCGCACACCGATGAATTGACCGGTAAACAATTGACCGCCAGCAACGTGATAATCCTCTTTGCCAACCATGTGGAAACACCCATCCTGGAGGATACTCACGGCGGTGGCCATTATTCCATCCAAATCCAGCTCTGGGGCGAGGGGCCGGCCAAAATCTTCCGCGATGGTCAGGCCTACGACCTCAAATGGAGCCGCTCCAAGCGCCAGGATCTGGTGACTTTTATTGATGATAAAGGCAACCGCTTTCCTTTGAAACCAGGTAATAGTTGGATTCAGCTCGTGCCTCTCGATTTCCCTATCGAGGTGCGGTAGACCGTTTATCATTCCTAATTATCATACCACGAAGGCTCAATTCTTAAAGTTACTAAATCGTTACGGTTCAGTTACGGTTGAGTTACGGCATAGTCAGGTGCCCGGCACTGGCATAAGTGTCGGGCACCTGAATTTTACCCCTCGTGTCTACATTTGACCCCGTACTCGCCAGGCGGTGGCCAACAGCGATTGCATGACACACAGGCTGCTTTCTCTTGCCCCGCTTGTAGCCGCTTGGGCAGGTCTGGCTCGCGGATGAGGGGGCGGCACAGGGAGATAAAATCAGCCGTTCCCTCCTCCAGAATCCGCTCCATGATTTCCCGCGAGCGCAGGCCTCCAACCAGCAGGATGGGCAGGTCGGTTACCTGGCGGGCCATACGCGCCTGGCTCAAAAAGTACGCCTCATCCTCCGGGCGAAGAATGTCCGGGCGGGTGTTGGCACTGCCGAGCCCCCCGCTGATCTCCACCGCGTCTATGCCCCAGTCCGCCAGATGACGCACGATCTCCAGGCCGTCATACAGGGTCATCCCATCGCGCACGAAATCTTGAATGCCCAGTTTGGTGAGCACCGGGTAGTCGTCACCCACCTCTTGCCGAACAGCCTGTACCACCTGCTCGAAGAAGCGCAGACGGCTGGCTGCGTCCTTGCCCCACCGGTCGCGCCGCCAGTTGGCCGCCGGCGAGTTGAATTGGTTAATCAGGTAGCCGTGGGCGGCGTGAATCTGCACCCCGTCGAATCCGGCGGCCTTGGCCCGACCAGCCGCCAGTCCGAAGACGCGGATTATCTCCTCGATCTGCGCTTCGGTCATTTCCTGGGGACGCGGGGCACCTTTCGCCCGGGCTATGGGCGACGGAGCCAGGGGCTTCTGCCCGATGATCTCCGCACTGGTCTGTCGGCCAGCGTGGTTGATCTGCATCACCACCTTGCCCCCCTGACGATGTACAGCCTCGCTCAGTGCTTGCAAAGCGGGGATCAAATCATCGTCATACACACTAGTCATTGCCGGGTGAGCCTTGCCCGAGGGATGGACGTAAGCATGGCCGGTGATAATCAGCCCCACACCGCCTTGGGCCAGGGCGGTGTACATTTCCACCATAGGTGGTTCTGGTCGTCCTGCCTCGTCGGCCATTCGCTCTGACGTGGCCGAACGCACCAATCTATTTTTGAGTTCCAGTGAGCCAATGTGGCCCGGTTCGAATATTTTCATGCGGCTCCTTCCAACTATAGTTTCCGCTAATTTGGTCTACTGCCGGATGGCAGCGACACGCGACATT